>JAUMXF010000090.1 GCA_030529235.1 Pseudomonadota bacterium | reverse complement strand
GCCGGATGGACGGCCAGATATTCCGGCCGGAGCCGCCGGCGGTTTAGCGCGGTCATCCGTGCACTTCGCGGGAAAGGCCGGGGAATGCCGCATTTTATGTCAGACCCGGAGTTCCGGGACGAGATCCGCCCGGAGCCGGATGGCCGTGGTCCGGCAGGCCCTCCCGGATGCATCGGGAAAAATCTTCGCGGGGACAACTCCAGGCCCGGTCGTTGATACGGCTTAAGGCCTTGAGCCGGGCGAAGGGATGCCGGGTGTCCAGCATAGCGCGCTCGTAGGCCAGTTCGTCCACCTTGCCGTTGACGACCATGCGCCAGTCGAGGGCCGCGTCCCGGGTGTAGGGTCTGGCCAGAGCCCGGATGGCCGTGGTGCAGTTGTTGAACAGGGCGTTGTACCACTGCGGCCGGCGGCGCAGTTCGTTCATGATACGCACATACTCCAGAAAGACGTTTCTCGCCACGGACGCGTTGAAGGCCAGACGGTAGAGATACACCTCTTCATGGCGGAAGTTCGTGCGCAGCCTCACCAGGTCGCGCTCGTCCCCCATGACGACGGCAAGCTCATACTGGCGGAAAAAACTTCTCACGGCGGAATACTGCTTGTCCCTGGTCTTCCTGGCCTCGATGGAAAAGCAGATGTACCTGTCCTCGCCGAAGCGGAAACTGAGCATGGTGTGGGCGATAAGCGGCGTGCCCCAGTAGACCACAAACAGATCCACGCCCGAGAGGTCTTTCAGGGAGACGGACTCGTCGTAATGCCGGACCGTGTAGTCCGCCCGCGTCCGGTATTCGGCCGAGCGGATATTGTGCAGGAGCACGTCGTCGCCGCGCACTTCCGCCCAGGGCAGCACCGCCACGTCCGGCTGCCAGTCCCGATCGTTGGATGGGGCGAGATTCAGCCACCAGCAAAGCACGGTGCCGAAAATAAGAAGAATGACGAAGGCGGGTTTCTTCCCGGACAGAAAGAAAAAGGACAGGATCCCGGTGACGGCAGCGGCTCCGGCCAGCGGCGTCCTGAAAACCAGATCGCTGTAGAAGATCGCCAGCACGCTCCAGCCCAGAAGGGCCAGCAGCGGAAGCAGGAGAAGATATTTTCCGATGGTGCGCCACATATCCATGCCTCCCGGATCTTTTGGCCCAGCGTCCGCAGACGACGAAAAAAGCGGTTCTACCAGACGAGAGGCTGGCCGGCCTCCTGCCAGGCATGCACGCCGCCCTGCAGGACATGCAGATCCGTGAAGCGCAGCTGTTCCATCACACGGCGGGCCATGGGGCTCTGTCTGCCCCGCTGGCAATAGATGAGAATGGTGGCATTGCGGTCCAGCCTTGAGACCAGACGCTTGAAGTTGGTGGCGTAGTAGTTCATGTGCACCGCGCCCTTGATATGCCCTTCCTCGAACAGCTCCCTCGCCCGGACATCCAGAATGACGAAGCGGGGATTGTCCGCATTTTCCTCCATGAGCCGCCTCGCCTGGTCCACGGTCAGCACCGCATCCTGAGCCGGCGCCGCGGCGGGCAACAGAAGCAGCAGGCAGAGCAGGCTGAGAATCTTCCTCATGCTTCGCCCGGCCCTTCGGTTCCGCCTGCCAGTTCGCGCAGCACCTGGATGATTCCGTCCCTGTCCAGACCCAGACTGGCCCGCAGGGCGTTCTGGCTGCCATGCTCCACAAATCTGTCGAGAATCCCCAGACGCCTGAAACGCAGGGAGCCCAAAACGCCCTTGTCCGCCAGACATTCCAGCACGGCGGAGCCGAACCCTCCGGCCAGAATGTTTTCTTCCACCGTCAGCATGAACGGCTGGCTGGCCGCCAGTTCCACCAGCTGATCCTGCGGCAGGGGCTTCACGAAACGGGCGTCGAACACGGCCACGGACCGGCCAGTTTCCTCGTAAAAGCACTGGGCAGCTTCCAGAGCCGGATTGACCCGGCTCCCCAGAGCCACGATCACGCCATCCGCGCCCTTACGCAGCAGCTCGCCCCGGCCCAGAGGCAGAATGCGCGGTTCTTCGGCCAGGGCCGCGCCCTCGCCCAGACCGCGCGGGTAGCGCAGAGCCACGGGGCCGTCGTGAGCCAGGGCTGTGGCCAGCATGTGTTGCAGCTCCGGCTCGTTGCGCGGCGCCATGACCGTCAGGTTGGGAATGTGGCGCAGGTAGGACAGATCGAACACGCCGTGATGCGTGGCCCCGTCCTCGCCCACCAGACCGCAGCGGTCCAGGCACAGGGTCACGTTCAGATTCTGCAGGCAGACGTCGTGCACGATCTGGTCGTAGGAGCGCTGCATGAAGGTGGAATAGATGGCCACCAGAGGCTTCATCCCCTGGGAAGCCAGTCCTCCGGCGAAGGTCACGGCATGCTGCTCGCAGATGCCCACGTCGAAGAAGCGGTCGGGAAAACGTTCCGCAAAACGTTTGAGCCCCGTGCCTTCGGGCATTGCGGCGGTGATGGCCACGATTTTCTCATCCCTTTCAGCCAGCTGGCACAGGGTGCCGCCAAAAACATCGGTATAGCTCGGCAGCGAACAGGCCGGAAATTTTTTGGCCGCGCCGGTTTCCGGCTCGAAACATCCCACGCCGTGAAAATGTACCGGATTGTTTTCGGCGGGCTCGTACCCCTTGCCTTTCTTGGTCAGGACATGTACCAGCACCGGCCCTTCCAGTTCGTGGACCTGCCGGAAGACGTTGGTCATCATACGGGTGTCGTGTCCGTTCAGGGGGCCGACGTAGGTGAAACGGAAAGCCTCGAAGAGCATGCCCGGCGTGAAGAAGGTCTTGAGCGAATCCTCGCTGCGGCGGGCGTACTCGGCGATATCGTCGCCGATGCGCGGAATCTGCCGCATGATGGATTCGGCCTCCCGCTTGAAGCGCTGCACCCAGCGTCTGGACAACTTGCGGCTCAGAAAGGAAGACAGCGCCCCGACGTTTCGTGAGATGGACATGGCGTTGTCGTTCAGCACCACGATGAGATTCTTGCCCAGTCCCCCGGCCTGGTTGAGACCTTCGTAGGCCAATCCCGCCGTCATGGAGCCATCGCCGATGACGGCCACCACCTTGTGCTTTCCGCCCTGCAGATCCCTGGCCGCCGCCATGCCCAGAGCCGCGGAAATGGATGTGGAGGAATGCCCCACCCCGAAGTGGTCGTACGGGCTCTCGGCCGGGCGGGGAAAGCCGCTGATGCCGTCCATCTGCCGCAGAGTGTGAAACCGCTCCAGACGGCCCGTGAGCAGCTTGTAGGCGTAGGACTGATGCCCCACGTCCCAGACAATGCGGTCCTCTTCCGGATTGAATACGCGAAGAAGCGCCAGGGTCAGTTCCACCACGCCCAGAGAAGGAGCCAGGTGCCCGCCCGTGGTCGATACGGTCTGGATGATCATGCGCCGGATTTCTTCGCCGAGCCGGGTCAGCTCCTTCTCGTCCATTCCCTGCACATCCGCCGGATGTCCGAGAGCGGCCAGCATGGGAAAAAGTTCCGGCAGATTCCAAGAAGTCATCAATACTCCACATGGCGTCCCGGCCGGATGCCCGGCGGCTTTCCGGGACGCGGATTTTCGGTTCCGCGCCTGAAAGGAAAGCGCGGCATAGCGGGCGCGTCTAGTTCGCCCGGTCCAGAATATACCGGGCCACGGCCCGCAGAAAATCAGCCCGAGGATGGGAAAAACCACTCAGGGCCGCCATGGCCTGATCCACGCTTTCCCGGGCCAGGGCGCGGCTTCGCTCGATGCCGAGCAGGGCCGGATACGTCGATTTGCCCTGGGCCTCGTCGCTGCCCACGGGTTTGCCCAGCTGGGCCTCGTCGCCGACCACGTCCAGAATGTCGTCCGTGATCTGGAAAGCGAGTCCCACGGCCCGGCCATACGCCGAGGCCAGAGCCTGCACCCGGCTGTCCCCGCCGCCCAGAATGGCTCCGGTGACGCAGGAGGACTCGATCATGGCCCCCGTCTTTTTGGCGTGCATTTCCCGCATCCGTTCCAGATCGGCGGCCTGGCCCGTCAGTTTCATGTCCAGCATCTGTCCGCCGACCATGCCCCTCGGCCCGGCGGCCACGGACAGGTGATGCAGGGCTTTGAGCACCCTGTCGGCGGGCAGGTTCACGGACGCGGCCAGGGTAAAGGCTTCCGTCAGCAGGCCGTCTCCGGCCAGAATGGCCGTAGCCTCGTCGAACTGTTTGTGATTGGATGGCTTGCCCCGGCGCAGATCGTCGTCGTCCATGGCCGGCAGGTCGTCGTGAATGAGGGAATAGGTGTGGATGCACTCGATGGCGCAGGCGAAATCAAAGGCCGCGTCCATGCCTCCGCCGGACAGCTCCGTCCAGACCAGACACAGCACGGGCCGCAGGCGCTTGCCCCCGGCCATGAGAGAGTATTCCATGGATTCGACCAGAGGCGCCGGAGTGCGGCCGTCGGTGAAGATCGCGCCCAGCCCGGCCTCGATCCTGGCGCCCAGGGCGCGCAGTTCGGCTTTCATTTCCTGGGGAGTCATGCATTTTCCTCCGGCGTGTTTCCGGCGTTTTCGACAATGATTCTGGCCTGCTCCAGCTCCAGGGAACATTCCCGGGACAGGCGCACGCCTTCCTGAAAAAGCTGGACGCCCTCCTCCAGAGGCACGTCCCCTGCCTCCAGCAGGGACACGATTTCCCTGACCCGTTCCAGACGTTTTTCAAAAGTCTGCGGCGAATTGGTCATGCCGTCACCTTCCGTGAATGTTGAAACCGGGCCTGGGCGGCCCTCACTGCTCCGCCTGGAAAAAAAGAGACGACGGGTCCACGGACAGATCGAGAATGCTCAGGCCGAAATGCAGATGCGGCCCGGTCACCCGGCCGGTCATGCCCACCTTGCCGACAAGCTGGCCCGCTTCGACCATATCGCCTTCCCGGACCAGGATCTCACTCAGATGCATGTACACGGTGTGCACGCCAAGGCCGTGATCCACATACACACAGCGCCCCGCATAATAGTGATCCGCCGCCAGCACAACCCGGCCCGGAGCCGCCGAGAGCACCGGGTCGCCTTCGGCGGCGCGCAGATCCAGGCCCCGGTGCGGATTGCGCGGCTGTCCGTTGAAAAACCGCCGCAGACCATAGGCGCTGGTCACGTCTCCGGGCACGGGCCGGGCCAGGGGCAGAACCAGATGATTGACTTCGGAAACAGCGCCCAGCACCTTGCGGATCTGCTTGTGCTCCCGCGCTATGCGCTCCTGGGCGGCGGGCGGCGGCGTGGCCATGTTCTTAGCCACGGTCAGACGCTGCTCGGGAAAATCCCGGTCCTCGACGGCGATAACGGACTCCGCCGACAAGGACGCGGAACCCGGCCGGGTCACGCGCAGCCGGTATGTGCCGGGTCTGGACTTGAGCACATCCGTACCCAGCAGAAAATCCACACGGGTTTCGCCGTTACCGGGAATGGTCATTTTTCTGTCCGCCCACTCCACCCGCAGTCTGTCCATGGGCGCGTCGGCCTCCACCCGGACATGAAACGGCAGGCCGATACCTACTGCCGAGGGGCATTCCACCTGTATCTGTTCCGCGTGGACCGGCAGGGCCACGGCCAGAAAACACAAAAAAAGCATGTGACGCATCGTTTCCCTCAACTGAAATGTATCCGGCCGGGAGGGCCGGAAAGTTCATATTCCGAAAATTTCTGTCCGTGACGTCACTCTGTTTCGGTCACCCGGGCGCCGAATTCGCCGTCGGCCACGCGGACGCGAATATCTTCTCCGGCGGCCACGTCCGAACGCGAACGCACAAACCGGCCACGGCCATCGCGCACCAGCGCGTATCCCCGTGCCAGCGGAGCCTGCGGGTCCAGAGCGGCCAGCCGTCCGTCCAGACTTAGGGCCGCCGTCTCGCGGGCCCGCAGAAATCCGGCCGCGGCCTGATCCAGAGCCGCGCGGGAGCGGTCCAGTTCCGCCCGCAGGGCCAGCATCCGGGCCGGACCAAATTCCCGGCGCAGGCGCTCTTCCGTGAGGGTCAGATCGGCCAGTCTTTTGTCCATCATGTTCCGGATGGCCTGGCGCAGCCGCCCTTCGAGCCGCTCCAGCTCAAAGGCCCCCCGCTCCACGTGCCGGGCCGGAGAATGGCGCATAAGCCGATGCTTCCCGGCCTCCAGAACGATTTCGCGGGCTGTCAGAAAACGGCGGATGCCCCGGTCCAGAGCCAGAAAGCTCTCGTCCGCCCGCTGGCGCAGCACGGCGCGCTCGGTCCACAGCAGCTGCGCCGCATGGGACGGCGTGGCCGCGCGCAAATCGGCCACAAAATCGGCGATGGTGGTGTCCACCTCGTGCCCCACGCCGGTCAGAACCGGCACGCGGGCGCGAAAAATAGCCTCGGCCACGGTTTCCGTGTTGAAAGCCCACAGATCCTCCAGAGAGCCGCCGCCGCGAATAAGCACGATGACCTCGGCCCAGCCGTCGCCGTCGGCCTGGTCCAGAGCGGCCGCAATCCTGGCCGGAGCCGCTTCTCCCTGCACCAGTGACGGATACAGGCGCACGGTGCATCCATATCCCCTGTCCCCGGCCACTCGCAGGAAATCCTGCAGAGCCGCGCCCTGCGGCGCGGTGATCACGGCCACCCGGCGCGGGTTGCCCGGCAGGACGAGCTTTCTGTCCGCGTCGAAAAATCCTCTGGCCGCGAGCTTGGCCTTCATGGCCTCGAACGCCACAGCCAGCTCGCCCATGCCCTGCTCCTGCACCAGCTCCGCCACCAGCTGATACACGCCGCGCGGCGGATACACGTTCATGCGCCCGGCCACGAGCACTTCCAGGCCGTCGGCAAGTTTGAGAGGCTCGCCCGTTTCCACCTCGCCGGTGAGCGGATTGACGCGTTCCCCGCCTCCACCCCCGGGCCGGGCCCCCTTGAACCAGACCACATTCAGGACGGCCTCTTCGTCGCGCAGGGAAAAATAGACATGTCCGGACGGCGGCGCGGACAGGTTGGTTATCTGCCCGCGCACCCACACGAACGGAAATTCTCCTTCAAGAACATCCTTGACGGCCTGGGTCAGGGTACGGACGGTGAAAATGTGCATGATGAAGCGCTGTCAGGATAGCGGAGGCAGGATGAATTTCTTCCGGAACAATATGTTTTTCATGCAGCACCTGAAAAAATTGTCGTCACAGTTATCATTCATCCACAGTCGTGAACCCGGTTCCGGAACGCACGAAAAGCGGACGTGAGACCGCATCGATATGAGTGCGAAGCGGCGGGTGGTTGATGGCGGCGTAGCTTTTGACATCCACGGAAAATGGCAAAGAGCTTTCCTGAAACAGCGTCCACAGCCGGGCGCAGACGGCCTCGTCGATATCGCCGTACAGCATCAGGTCCAGATCGGAGTTCGGGCGCTGCCGTCCCGTGGCGCGCGAACCAAATACCGCCACTCGTTCAACGCCTTTTCCCTCGGCATTCAGTATCTCGCGCAACACATCCCGCTGGGCGGCGGACAAGCCGAACATTTCCTTCATGACGTCCTCGCCTGCCGGGCCAGCATAAATTCGTACAATTCGCCGAAGGCCTCCATGTAGCTCAGACGAATATCGCCGATCACCCGTTCGAAGGCCGCAAGATCGTAGGTATGCGACATGCGGTTGCGTGCATCCAGAGCGTTCTGCCAGGCTTCCCCCCGCTTTATGATCCCGGCCTCGAAGGCCCGGCGGATCACCGTGCGGGGCGTGATCTGCTCCAGCACCACATTTTCGCTCTCCAGATAATCTTTCAAGGTCTTCCATGCCAGTTCCACAGTGTATTCAAACCGCTGAATCACCCCCTCCTTTTCCAGCTGGGTCAAAGCTCTGTCCTGTTCCAGAGCTTCGCGCAGCAGAAGGAAAGCCCGGCGGTAATTCTCGAACCGGTAATGCCAGCGGGGAGTAGAATCGGTCATGGCGGTTTTCACTTTTGTTACGGTTTCTGTGAATATACCGGGCTGGACAATTTGGCGGATGAAAAAACGAAGACGAGCTGCGGATTCGGATCAAGCTGCCGGGCACCGCCGTCATACGCCTCCGGCGCCGCAGGCAGCGCTCCGATGACTACGGCCCCGGCGGCAGAAAGCCCTAACAGAACCGCACTCAGCACTTCCTGCCGGGAAGCGCCGTGAGCTTTGGCCGCGCCCACATGAAAAGGAATGCCCGATGTGTTTCCCATGGCAGCGCACTGCGACATACTCAAGCTCCTCCGTCTTGCCGTCCAGAGCGCTGTGCCGGTTTTCAACTCCGCTCCCAATCTCCCAGCACCTCGTGCCTCCAGGCCAGAATGGCGTTCTGCCAGTCGGCCACGGGGAGGTCGCGCTTTTCTCCGGTTCTGCGGTTCTTGGCTTCGATCACTCCGCGTTCCAGCCCCTTGCCGCCGATGATGATCTGCATGGGCATGCCCAGCAGGTCGGCCTCGTTGAATTTCACGCCGGGCCGCTCGTCGCGGTCGTCAAAAAGGGCGTCGATGTTCTGCGCCTCCAGCCAGTCATGGATTCTCCGCGCCATCCTCATGACTTTTTCATCCCGGGCGGACAGGGCCAGCACAGCCACCTCGAAGGGTGCGATGGCCGGAGGAAAGATCATGCCCTGGTCGTCGAAATTCTGCTCGATGCAGGCCGCCACCACGCGGCTCACGCCAATGCCGTAGCAGCCCATGATCATGAGCTGTTCCTTGCCGTTTTCGTCCAGAAAAATGGCGTTCATGGCCTGGGAATACTTGGTTCCCAGCTTGAACACGTGCCCGGCCTCGATGCCCTTGGGCATGACGATAGGTGCGCCGCAGGACGGGCACGGATCGTCCAGAGTGACGGAGCGCAGATCGGCGTAGCCTGAAGCCGCGGCCTCCGTGGACAGGGTAAAATCCCGGCGCGGGTCCACATGGATCAGATGCGCGTCGGCGGCATTGGCCCCGCACACGAAATCCGTGTCCGAGGCGATCCCGAAATCCGCGTACACGGCGTCCACCCTGAGCCCCACGGGTCCGGCAAAGCCCACGGGCGCCCCGGTCCACTTCTCGACCTGCTCCGGCGTGGCCAGACTGACTTCCGCCGCGTCCAGCAGATTCTTGAGTTTGACCTCGTTCACGTCATGGTCTCCGCGCACCAGAACGGCCACGGATTTGCCGTCCACGTCGAAAAGCAGAGTCTTCAGCACCCGCGCGGGCGAAACTCCCAGAAACGAGGCCACCTCTTCCACCGTGTGCCTGCCCGGCGTGGGCACCTGTTCGTATGGCGGGCAGGTGTCGTTGCACGGCGCGCCCGGCCGGAGTTCGGCCTTTTCCAGATTGGCGGCCCAGGAGCAGGCCGTGCACACGGCCAGGGTATCCTCGCCCGTCTCGGCCAGAACCATGAACTCGTGGGAGAAACTGCCGCCGATGGCTCCGGAGTCCGCGCTCACGGCCCGGAACTTGAGCCCCAGGCGGGTGAAGATGCGGGTGTAGGCCTCGAACATGGCCTGATAGCTCGTGTTGGCGCCCTCTTCGTCCTTGTCGAAGGAATAGGCGTCCTTCATGACAAACTCCCGGCCGCGCATGAGCCCGAAGCGGGGCCGGATTTCATCCCGGAACTTGGTCTGGATCTGGTACAGATTGAGCGGGAGCTGGCGGTAGGAGCGCACCTCGCCGCGCACCAGATCGGTGACGACCTCCTCGTGGGTGGGGCCCAGGCAGTAGTCCCGACCGTGACGGTCGTTCAAGCGCAGCAGTTCCTTGCCGTAGAAGTCCCAGCGCCCGCTTTCCTGCCAGAGATCGGCGGGCTGGACCATGGGCATGGAGATCTCCAGCGCCCCGGCGCGGTTCATTTCCTCGCGCACGATCCGCGCCACCTTGTTCACCGCGCGCAGACCCAGAGGCATGTAGGTATAGATGCCGCTGGTCAGCTTGCGGATCATGCCCGCGCGCAGCAGCAGTTTATGGCTTACAACCTCGGCCTCGGCCGGAGTTTCCTTGAGAGTGGGAATATAAAACTTGCTGAAAAGCATGAGGACCTCTCGTGGGTTTCCTGAGGGTTACTGCATGGAAGACAAAAAACACGCCGCAGGCGGGAAT
>JAUMXF010000089.1:641-10012 GCA_030529235.1 Pseudomonadota bacterium | reverse complement strand
GCGAGAGCCAGGGGCAGGCGGGAGAGCCGCAGGTTTCCTTTCGATGCCAGAGGAGAGGGCGCAAGATCGCCCTCTGCCTTGATGGAGCCTGTTTCCTCCACCCGGCAGGAAAAAGTGAAAGGGATGGCGGCGGCCAGATCTGTGGACAGCTTTTTGGCGTCGAGACTTATCTGGTCCACGGACAGATCAAGAGGCGCGGCCAGGGTTTCGTCGATCAGCCGGAACTGGCTGTCCGCGACGAGGAATTGTTCCAGCCGGGCGTTCCAGACAGCCTCACCGGACTGGGGTTTTCCACCGCTCCGGGCCCGTTTTTTTCCGCTGTCCGGGGCCGGAGAGAAAAGACGGGCCAGATCTACCTCGCCGTTTTCGAGCATCCGCAGATCCAGGCCGAAAGTCAGGGCCGCTTTCCGGATGGCGGCCGTATGTTTGCCCGTGTCCACGGCAATGGCCTCGACCTGAAATTTGTTCAGCCGCACCGGTTCTCTGGGCGTTTTGTCCTGAATCCGCAACGCCGCGCCGGTCACGTTCACGCCGTCCAGTTGCATGGTCCAGGCCGGAGCGGGTTCGGCGGAGCGCGGCGCTTCCTGTTGCGGCGTGTCGCCGGAAGCAAGACGGCTCATGAGGATGGAGTGCCCGTTTCTGTCCGTGCTGGTGATGATTTTCGGCTCGTCCACGGCCAGCACGCCCGTGCGGATGCTCCGGGCCTTCAGATCGACGGCGATGGCGTCCAGAACGGCGCGTTTGACCGTCACCGCATCAGGAGCTTCGGGCACGCCCAGTTTCAGCTCGCGGACTTCGATCCGGCCGTTTTCCAGACGCGGCTTGGCCTCCGGGCCGTCCATGACCACCGAAAACCGGGCGTCGGTTCTGGCGGAATCCAGACGCAGCGGCAGGGCGTCCTGAAAATAGGGTGCACAGGACGGGATATCCAGGTCCCTCGCGGCGACATGCGCCTTGAAGCGCATCGGCACGATGGAAAACGTGGCGTTGGCGGTGATGGATTCCCGGGCGTTGGTGTTCAGGCTCAAGATGGCTTCGGCCGTGGCGTTTTCTGCTGTGCTCAGATCTTTTACGGTCAGGGTCAGGCCGCTTGCTTCACGGGAAAAGGGTGTTTTCGTGGTTTCGTCGAGAAACTGGATGCGGCCGCCGTTTATGGTCAGACTCGGGATGCGCAGCAGCAGCCGGGTCATGTCTTCGGGGCTTTCAGCCCGGGCAGGCCCGGTCGTGGCGGCGTTTCTCTCCGGGTTTATGCTTGGTTCGGCTGCCCGGGCTGTGGTATTCATCTGTGTGTCATTGACCTGGGCCGTGGAGTTGGGCTGGTTCGTACCATTGGCCTGGAGCACAGAGGCCTGTACGGTGGAGTTGGCCTGGAGCGTGGAATTTGTCCGGGCCGTGGCGGAGGTCTTGCCGGCCGCCGGGGAAGATTTGGACGGCGTGAAGTATTCCGCCCAGCTCACGGCTCCGTTTTTTCCTCGCGTGACACGGAGAAACGGTTTGTCCAGACTGACGGATTTCAGGCCGACATTCAGGTTCAGGATGGAAAGATCGTCCATGACCACCTGCATCCGCTCTGCCGTGAAGACCGTCTGTCCGCCGCCGGTCATTTCGATGTCCCGGCCCGTGACGCTTCCCTGGATGGAAAAGGTGGGCAGCTTCCCCTCGTGCTGTTCGAAGGCCAGCTTGTTTTCCAGGGTCAAAGAGCCCTTCGACAGGGCGAGTTTCTTCGAAACCGGTACATAGGCCCAGTATTTGGGCAGCGAGAGGTCCGTGAGTTCCAGGCTGAATTCGGTCTTCAGCGTATTGTGGAAGGGAATGGTCTGGCCCTGCAGGTGAAAGGGCGCGCCGTTCAGCCGGAAAGACAGAACGGGATTCATGAACACCTCCCAGTCCTTTTTGCGTGAGGAGAAGTGGGGCAGATGGAAGAGCACCTCGTCCACGGTGTGGGTGACGCCCCTGGCTTCGTCCTCGAAAATCACCGTGCCGTTCTGGAGCTCGAAAGGTTTGGCGATGACCGGAAAAATGTTCGGGCTGTCTTTTTTTTCCGGCGATCCGGAGGCGATCAGATCTTCGAAATTGCTTTTCCCGTTTTCGTCCAGGCGGATGTGCAGACGCGGACCATGGAGCCGAACGTCATGGAGCACCACGGCCAGCCTGAACAGGGAGGAGAGTTCCAGATTGGCGTGCAGGCCGTCGAAGGACGCGATTTTTTCATCGCTGTCCTTTCCGGCCAGGGCGAAGTCCTCAACATCCACGGTCAGGGCGAAAGGATTGCAGCGGACTTCGCCCACGTCGATCCGCCGTTGCAGGACATGCGAGACCTTTTCCGTCAGGACGTAATGAATGGCGCGGGGCAGAAGGAAAAATCCGGCCAGGGCGTACAGGACGAGCAGAAGAGCCGTGACGGCCAGCCCCTTTTGCCAGCGTGCGAGGGCCGACCAGTATTTGCGGAAATGTGTCATGGGACGCTCCGGCGCTCTTGAGGACAGTTATTTGGAGAGCCGTATTCCCGTTGAGCCCGGAGGAAGATTCATGGGGCGGATGTACGGCGGAAACTTGCACCCGGTGCCGTTTCGGCACCGGAATCCTGTAGTATCCGCAGACCGGATTTGCAAGATGCCCCTCCGTCTTCGGAAAGAAGGTCCGGCGGGGGGAGGCGTCTATTCCGGTTTTGCCGGGGTATAGAAATCCAGCAGTTTTTGCGCGGTATTTCGCCAGTTGAAATGCTCGCGGGCGAAGGCCCTGCCGTTTTGGCCTATGTGCGCGGCCGTTTCCGGATGTTCCAGCAGGTCGGCTACGTGACCGGCGATGGCTTCGGGAGTGTTGACTTCGAGATGGCGGCAGTTGTGGCCGTCCGTCAGGTAGGCGCCGATATTGGTGCGGGGCAGGACCACAGGCCGCGCGCTGGCGAGAAAGAGCGGCAGCTTGGAGGGGAAACGGTAGTCGTCGAAGGCGTCCGGAGTGCCGGGCTGTACCAGTACATCGGCCATGCGCAGAAATGTGGGCAGCTCCGTCGGCGCCGTATTGGAAAAATCCATGACATAGCGCTCCCGCAGCGCGGGAATTTCTGCATCGGCGAAGATGTGGTCGCTGCCGGCACAGCGAATGAGCCGTATCGTGTGTCCTCTGGCCTCGATGAGAGGCAGGGCGTGGTACAGGGGGGCTATGGTGGCGGCGTTGGCGTAATGCACATTGCCCGGGTAGACCAGCACCGATGCTTCGTCCGGGATGCCGAAATGCCGCCGCAAGGCCATGCTGCGGCGCTGTGAAATGGAGAAGAAATCCTCTTCGCAGGCCGGCCAGATGAGTTGCCGGGGAACGTGGGGAGGAATGAATTCCTCCAGTCTGTCCATCAGAAAGGAAACCCCGGCGGCTTCCGCGATGAACGCCTGATGCAGTATGGGGTGGCAGAGATGGCCGGAAGCGTTGAATTCTCCTTTGGCGGTCAGGCGGACCAGCTCCGCGAAGGGCTTTTTGTACTGGGCCTCCAGCAGATAGCGCTCGTTGTCCTCCAGATGCACGAAGTAGCGGGCTTGAAGCGTCTTTGCGGCCATCAGCGTCATCGTTCTGACCTGTTCGCGCGGAGTCCAGGCATGGAGAATGGTCTCCGAGGAATAGACGCCCGCGAGAATTTTTTCCACAAAGGTTTCGTAGTCGATCAATGTATACTTTGGCGTACCGAAGTAGTTCTCGTCTTTTACGTATGGAAGTACAATTGTGCAGTCATGTCCCATATCCTGGAGCATGTTGGATATGAAATGGATATGCACTCCGCTGGCTACGCAATATGTCGCATAGTTTATAAAAACGATCTGCATGGTTTTACCGTGAAAGCTGATGTGTATGACACCTGTGAGGGCCGCATGATGACGTGGCGCAGGAGCCCTTCGGAAGCCCTGTGGTCATTTTTCCCTGTGGCGGGCCAACGCCTCGCAACGCAGCTGCAGGAGAATTTCCGCGCTTTTGGGGCCGAGATTCCGATGCTTTTCGGGAAGACTCACGGCCATAAGCAGGTCCAGATCGTGTCTGGCCCGGTCCAGAAGTTTCTCACCGCTGTCCGCCTCCACCATCCGGAAAAAAGGTTCCGTCAGTCCGGCCTTGTCCAGGCCTAGCAGCATTCGGGCCAGGGTGGAGTTTCTGAGCTCCGCGTACCGCGCTCCGTTCATGTGCCTTCGGGCCGCCCATCGTCCCGCGGTACGCAGTCGGCCGGGCAGACGCAGGCGCAGAGCCAGAGTCTCGGCCAGACTTTCCCCGCGTTTTTCGTGTCCGTGATGATGTGGCAGTTCGGCGCGGGGCGTGGCTGTCTTGCCCAGATCATGGCAGAAGGCCATCCATACCGCCGTAGCGTCTCCCGCACACCGGTCCATGATCCGGGCCGTGTGTTCCAGAACGCTGGAGTCGTGCCATGTTGGCGGCCCGGCGGGCAGACTGTCCGCTTCGGCCAGTTCCTCGAACCAGGGGCGCAGGCATTGCCCCCGGGACAACAGGCGTAGAAAGTTTCCCGGCCGGGCGGCGGCGCAGGCCTTGAGCAGTTCCTGCCCCACCCGCTCGGCAGCCATCGCGCCGAGGGCATGGGGGGGAACCGCGCGCATGGCCGACAGCAGATCGTCGTGCAGTGTAAAGTCCGGGAGAACGGCGGCAAAGCGGGCCGCGCGCACGGCCCGCAGAGGGTCTGTCAGGAAATTGGCCGCCGCCACGGGGCGCAGGATTTTTTCATGCAGATCGGGCAGAGCCAGAGGGTGGGGCGTCAGTTTCCCTCGCTTGTCTCTGGCCATGGCGTTGATGGTCAGATCGCGGGACTCGAGGTCGGCCTCGATATTCGGGTATTCGGAAATCGTGTACTGCTCGGTTCCGCGCAGGAAGACGGGAATGCCCTGTCCTACCCGGATCAGTCCCGGCACCTGGCGGCGCAGGGCGCTCTCGTCGCCGTTTATGACCACATGGTCCAGGTCCGAGGGTGTAAGGCCGCGCAGTTGGTCGCGGACGGCTCCGCCCACGAGATAGATGTCCATGTTCCTCCTGTCGCGGACTGAGACTCACTCCCGCCCGGCCAGGGCCAGAGCCGCTCCGGCGCCGATGAACAGAGAACCGAAAAGGCGGTTGCCCCGGCGCATGGCCAGCGGCGTGGACAGAGCGCCGCGTACGGAAGCGGCCAGCAGGGCGTAGCAGGTCATGACCAGAGCGTCCGTAGCCAGCACGGTCAGGCCCAGAATGAGATACTGCGGCGCATGGGGCAGGTCGTGGCGGATGAACTGGGGGAAAAACGCGGCCAGAAAAATGATGGACTTGGGATTGCTCAGGTTGACCAGCATACCCGTGCGGGCCAGGCTCCACGAGCCCATTTTCCGCGCGGGCGCACCGGACACGGCCAGTACGGGAGCTTCGCGCCATTTTTGTATGCCCAGCCAGATCAGGTACAGGGCTCCCACGATTTTCAAGGTGGTGAAGGCCCAGACCGAGGAAGAGAGCAGCACGCCCAGTCCGGCTCCCACCACGGCGATATGCAGGGCCAGAGCGGTTTGCAGGCCGAGGATGCCGATCAGGGCCGGGCGCAGGCCATGGGCCAGGGAGGTGCTCATGGTAGAGACGGCGCCCGCGCCGGGAGACAGGCTGAAGACAATGCAGGCCGCCGCGAAAGCGAGCCAGGTGGTGAGGGACATGGCGGTATCCGGAAAAAGGGTCGACGGAAGAAATCCGTCTAACCCAGAGCGGCTACAGGCACAAGAGAAGGGGTTCCTTCCGGCGGCCGGATCTGTCTGGAAAGACGACCGGAAAGATGGCTTTGTCAACGCTTCGAGATGTGGATAACACAGGACAAAAGCGGCTGGAGCCGCATGACGCGGAGGCTGCGCATGAAACATTTCGCGTTGTATCTTCTGGTGTTTTTCTCGTTGGTGGGAGGAAGGTCCGCCGGGGCCGCTGCAGTCGGCCGGATCGAAAAGCTCGACGGACAGGCCCGGATTCATCGGGGAGAGGTCGTCATTCCCGCCGGAGCCGGTCTTGAGCTTCACGCCGAAGATGAGGTTTTCACGGACAAATGGAGTTCCATCGGGATTGTCCTGCAGGACGGAACCGTCCTGTTTCTGGGGCCGGACAGCCGTCTTCTGATCAGGGATTTCCTCCCCGCCTCGTCGGACAGTGCGGGCACGTCGGCTGTGAGGCTGCTCAAGGGCTTTTTGTCGTTCATCGCCGGACTGGTCCCGGAGAAGGGCCGGGCCGAAACACCGGATGCGGTCATCGCCATCCTGAATGATCCTTCCCCGGATAAAGAGCAGCACGTTAGAGGGAACACCGGGAGGCCGGCCGACGCAGGAGACTGGCGCGGCCATCCGTGCGGGCCGGAGAGGGCTGTCCCGTGACCCGCCAGAGTCCCGGACACAGGATTTCCAGGTCCGACGCGCTGCGTCTTCTCGGCGCCGGGGCGTTGGCCGTGGTCTGCGTGCTGGTGTTGCATCTCGCCCGGCCGCAGCTCTACGTTCGTATCGAAAATGCCGTGTACGATACGCTGCTGCGGCATGCCGCCGTCCGTCCGCCGCATCCGGCGCCCGTCATCATTGCCATCGACGACGAATCTCTGGTCCGGTACGGCCAGTGGCCCTGGCCCAGAAGGTATCTGGCCGGGCTGATCGGCGGTCTGCGCGCGGCCAACGCGACCCTGGTCGCTCTGGATCTGGTCCTGCCCGCGCGGGACCGCACGTCGCCCATGTCCATTCAGCAGAACCTGCTTCAGGACCTGGGTCTCAGGGTTCCGCTGGATATCCCGCCGGACTATCTGGACAACGACCGCGTGCTGTCCAGGGAACTTCAGAGCCAACCGTCGGTGCTTGGCTACAAGTTTCTTTTCGAGCCGTTGCAGTATTCCGGGCGGCTCTGCCAGACGCATCCGTTTCTGCCTTTCCTCCCCCCTTCCGAAGGGCTTTCCTTTCATACAGCCAGAGACGTGATCTGCAATCTGTCCGGCCTGACGGCGGCGGCCGTTTCCTCCGGATTCGTCAACGCTCTGCCGGACGCGGATGGCGTGCTGCGCCGCGTGCCCATGCTGATCCGGCACGAAGAGAGTCTGTACCCCAATCTGATGCTGGCCACGGTCATGGCCCTGAAGAAAAATATGCCCCTGGGACTGGGGCGGGATGCCGACGGCGCCTTTCTGACGCTGGGGCGGCAGCGCGTCCATGTGGATGGCAGGAGCGAGATGCTGCTCAGATTCAGGGGGCCGCAAGGCACGTTCCATACAATTTCGGCCGTGGACATCATGGAAGGGCAGACCCCTGATCTGAGCGGCCGTCTGGCGCTCATCGGAGCCACCAGCACGGGTCTGGGAGACAGCCACGTGACGCCGCCGGACAGGATGTTTCCGGGTGTCGAGGTGCACGCGACCATTCTGGATAATCTTCTGCAGGGCGACATCCTGATGCGCCCCGTCTGGGCCGGCGGAGCGGAGGTGGCGCTGACGGTATGCGTCGGTATTCTGACCGTGGCGATCATGGTCTTTCGCGGTCCGGCCTCTTGTCTGGGGTGGCTGCTGGCCGCCGGGGTGGGAGTCTGGCTCGTCTGCTGGCGTCTGCTGGCCATTTACGGTTACTGGACTTCCCCGTTGCCTGCGGAGCTGACCCTTGCGCTGACGGCGGCGGGACTCAGCCTGTTCAAATACACACTGAAGGAACGTGAACTGCTGCTGCGAAACGTACAGCTCGTTCAGGCTCAGGATGCGGCCATTTTGAGCCTTACGGCCCTGGCGGAAACGCGCGATCCCGAGACGGGAGGGCATATCAAGCGCACCAGGGAATACATCCGGATACTGGCCGAGAAGATGGCCCTGAACCCCAGATACAGTGACCGGCTCGACCAGGAGACCATTGACCTGTTGTACAAGTCCGCTCCTCTGCACGATATCGGCAAAGTCGGCGTCCGGGATCACATCCTGCTCAAACCGGGCAGCCTGGATGCGGAGGAACGGCGGGAAATGCACGCCCACGCCGTTCTGGGGTTCGAAACTCTGGATCAGGCCGAGCAGCAGGCTTTTAACCATAATGACAGTTCATTCCTGGCCATGGCCAAGCAGATCGCCTACGCTCACCATGAAAAATGGGATGGCACGGGGTACCCGCAAGGGCTCAAAGGAGAAGAAATTCCTCTCGGTGGGAGGCTCATGGCCGTGGCCGACGTTTACGACGCCCTGGTCAGCAAACGGGTGTACAAGGAGCCTGTCCCGCACGCCCGGGCCGTTGAGATCATCCGTGAGGGGCGTGGACGGCATTTCGACCCGGAGGTGGTGGACGCCTTTCTGGAATCTGAGAATCTGTTCAAAGAGATATTTGAACGGCACCGCTCATGAATTCCGGCTGGTTCTGGCAATCCACTGAGTTGGCATGCCGAAATGCAATGAATGCGGTTCGGGGCTGGAGCTGGAAGATTATCGCCGGGCGGCTGGAATGCCGGTCATGTGACCAGCACCGGCCCGAAAGGCGTTGCGGAAGACGTCACGTCTTGGCGCCAGATAACATGATAGGGCATTCGTCTGGAGTACTCTCGTTTATCGTCATTCTTCCTGAAGGCTTCTCATCCGGATAACGGATGCTTTACAGTCCGCTTGGCGAACAGTTGTGAGAGCCTTGTGGTGGCCGTCTGGAAGATGAAGCAGCTTTTTTCAGGTTGCGAGGGAAGGACTCTCATTTTTCAGCTTTTCGGCGAGCCTGTTTCGTATCTTTGGACGGCGTATTACCGAAAAACATTTGACAAAGGAAAAAGACGTCCATAAAAACAATGGCCTGTTGTCGGGATGTAGCGCAGTCTGGGAGCGCACTTGAATGGGGTTCAAGGGGCCGGAGGTTCAAATCCTCTCATCCCGACCATACGCCCACATAGCTCAGTAGGTAGAGCGCGTCCTTGGTAAGGACGAGGTCAGCAGTTCAATCCTGCTTGTGGGCTCCAGGTTTGAGCAAAGATGGAACAAGGTAATCAGCCTTCGTTCCATTTTTTTTGTCCAAAATCCGGGCGTTCTTATGGGCAAGTCAGATTGGTCCTGACTGCCTCTATCCCTTCAGAATATGACAGGAGGCTTTCAGCCCGAGAGGGCTTTTTCCTCCACGTCCCATCTCATGAGCCAACAACCGAGTTGGCGGCCCCTCTGTCCTTTCCCGCCTGATCTCCCTGCTTCAAAAAGGGCCCTTCCTGAGCTTCTTCCCCTGCTTCCTTTCCTTTTCCCTTCCTTTGCTCCAAGATCGCAGGAGAATTGGAATGTAAGATTTTGACCCTCCCAGAATCTTTTTTCTGATATTCTCTTTACTTAGGATTATTTGATTTTCTTTCTGGTTATTTTAGCATATGAGGTGATGAAGAAAAAAAGGTGTATGTGAGTATGAAAGTAAGAGAGA
>JAUMXF010000089.1:0-631 GCA_030529235.1 Pseudomonadota bacterium | reverse complement strand
AATATCCTTACCCTAAAATTTATTGTTCATATTTGATTGGTTGTGTATGTTTCTTTGGCAGAGAAGGAAAGGTAGTGTATTTTTAGGGTAGGGTCTAGTATAACGGCAAAGTTCTTGGTTCGTCCTGGAAAGTGTTTATAATTATTATACATCGTGTTTATTCATATTCTGATTGCGTTAAATAGAAATCCAATAAATATAAATATAGTTATCAGTATGAATAAAAATACAGTAATTAACTTCCATTGCATAGCCTGTTTGAGCATGAATATTTCTGGTAGGCTTACTGCTACTGTGCTCATACAGAATGCCAGAGTTGTTCCCAAGGGTAGCCCTTTTATCAGAAGGCTTTCCATAACGGGTATAACCCCTGTGACATTGGTATACAAAGGAATACCTACAGCTACTGCAACTGGGACAGACCACCACTGACTAGTGCCAAAATTCTTAGTAAACCATTCTTGAGGCACAAAGCCGTGCAGCAAAGCTCCTAAGCCCACCCCAATGAGTATCCACCTCCAGACTCTGTGGACGGTGCTGGTCATTTCAGAGTAGGCGAACGCATGACGCGCCATTAGACTTATTTTCAGATTTTTGTCTGCCTGTGTGCTTATATTCCTCATAGTTCCTA
>JAUMXF010000088.1 GCA_030529235.1 Pseudomonadota bacterium | reverse complement strand
TTTGGAAGCGCGACTCTTCTCCAAACGGTTTAGCGGCGCATGAGAATGAAAAACCATTCGTCGGCCGGGCTACGGGGTTGCATACCCATTCACTTCGTGCAATCTTGTTGCGTACAAAGCATCCCGATATCATGGAGGAAATCATGAAAAAAAGTCTTTTTGCCATAGTGTTTCTGTTTCTTGCCGCCCCGGCGCTGGCGGAGCCGTCGGCCTTTGTGACCATAGCTCCACAGAAATATTTCGTGGGTCAGGTCAGCGGCGGGAAAGTCCCGGTCTCCGTCATGGTCGAGCCCGGCGCCAACCCGCATGCCTACGAACCCAAGCCCCGGCAGATGACCGAACTGGCCAAGGCCAAAATATATTTCACCATCGGCGACACGTTCGACAACGTCTGGCTGCCCCGGATCAGAAACGCCAGCCCGGGCATCACTGTCGCGCACACGGAAGAAGGCGTGGCCAAAATCCCCATGGCGGAGCATCACCATCATGACCATGAAGGCGAAGAGCACGACCATGACCATGCCGACCACGAGCACGGTCCGGATTGCGATCACGATCACGGCACGCTGGATCCGCACATCTGGCTGGACCCGGCTCTGGTGAAGATTCAGGCCCGGAACATCCGCGACGGACTGAGCCGGATCGATCCCGCCCAGAGCGAACGCTACGCCGCCAACACAGCGGCCTTTGAACAGAAGCTGGACCGCCTGGACCAGGACATCCGGGCCATTTTGAAGCCTCTACCCGAAAACCGGCGCACGTTTCTGGTCTTCCATCCGTCCTGGGGGTATTTCGCCAAGGCCTACGGCCTGCATCAGGTGTCCGTGGAAGTGGACGGCAAGGAGCCAAGCCCCAAAGAACTGTCCGCAATCATCTCCAAAGCCAGGGAGACAGGCGCGAAAGTCGTCTTCGTGCAGCCGCAGTTCTCGGAAAAAAGCGCCGCCGTCATCGCCCAGCAGATCGGCGCGCAGGTGGTCCGTCTGGACCCTCTGGCCGAAGACTGGGAGCAGAACATGCTCCGCGCGGCCCGGGCTTTCGCCGACGCCCTGAAGTAGCATTCATGTTGTACATGGCGGGGCCGGAGATTATACCCGGCTCCGTCATGGAGGACCAAGCCGTATGAAGCGATGCGACTGGGCTCACGCGAGCCTTCCGGAAACCGCGTATCATGACGAGGAATGGGGCGTTCCGGTGCATGACGACCGGAAGCATTTCGAGATGCTCATTCTGGAAGGAGCGCAGGCCGGACTGAGCTGGGCTACGATCCTGCGCAAGCGGGAAGGTTACCGGCAGGCTTTCAGGAGTTTCGATCCGGAAAAAGTCGCGCGCATGACCGACGCCGAGCTCGAAGAACAGCTGAAAAACCCCGGGATTGTCCGTAATCGTCTCAAGGTGTTCGCGGCGAGAAAGAACGCGGCCGCCTTTCTGCCCATACAAAAAGAGTTCGGCAGCTTCGACGCGTATGTCTGGCGATTCACCGGCGGCAGGCCCATCGACGGGAACCGTAAAACCATCGGGGATGTTCCGGCCAGAACACCCGAGAGCGACGCGCTTTCCGGCGATCTCAAAAAAAGAGGCATGTCGTTCGTGGGGTCCACCATCATCTATGCGTACATGCAGACGGTCGGCATGGCGAACGACCATCTGGTCTCGTGCTTCCGGTACGGCGACATAAAGAAATTACAGCAGTGACCGCGCCGGCCCGCCAGCCCCGCCGCACGGTTTTATTTTTTTGCAACCTTAGTTCAGGATATCCATGCATTCACCCGGTTCTTCCTGCTGCGCCGCCAGCCCGCCCGAGCGGCGCCCGGATCCCACCCGTTCCGTCATCGAGCTGTCCGACGTCTGCTACGCCTACGGCGATGAAGAGGTGCTCTCGGACATAAATCTGGTGGTCCGGGCCGGAGATTTTCTGACCATCATCGGCCCCAACGGCGGGGGCAAGACCACCCTGGTCAAACTGATCCTGGGGATTCTGCCGCCCGGATCGGGCTCGGTCCGTGTTCTGGGAGCGGATCCCGTCGCCGTGCGCCCGGCCGTGGGCTACGTTCCGCAGCACGCCTCGGTCCAGCCGAACTTTCCGGTCACGGTCCGCGACGTGGTGCTGCTGGGGCTTCGCCGCAAAAGCGGACTCTGGTCTCCGGGGCGCTGGCCCGGCTACTCCTTCGCCGAAAAAAACAAAGCCCTGGAAGCCCTGGGCATGGTGGACATGGCCGATCTGGCCGGGCGGCGTTTCGACGCCCTGTCCGGCGGCCAGAAACAGCGCGTTCTGGTGGCCCGGGCCCTGGTCGCGAACCCGGCTCTGCTCCTTTTTGACGAACCCACTTCCAACATCGACCCGCAGGGAAAAATCTGCCTTTTCGACCTGCTCTCGAACCTGAGCGCCTCCATCACCATAGTCATGGTCAGCCACGATCTCATCTCCGCCTCCACCCGCATCACCGGCGTCGCCGCCGTCAACCGGAGACTGATCCAGAGCGGCGGACGGGAACTGACCCCGCACATGCTGGAGCTTATCTACGGCACGCATGACGCCTCCTGCCCTCTGGACGAGTACATAAAAGGCGTGTCTTCCATCTTCACCGACGCCGGGAGGAACGCATGACGGGCATACTGGGCATGGAATTCATGCAGAACGCTCTCTGGGCCGCACTGCTGGCCAGTGTGGCCTGCGGGGTCATAGGGTCTCTGGTGGTGGTCAACCGGCAGGTATTCATGGCCGGCGGCGTGGCGCACACGGCTTACGGCGGGGTCGGGCTGGCATTTTACACAGGGTTGCCCGTGCTCCCCTGCGCCGTGGGTTTCACGGTTCTGGCGGCCATCCTCATGGCCGTGTTTTCCTTCGGCCGGACCGAACGCTCCGACGGCGTCGTGGGCATCATGTGGGCCGCGGGCATGGCTTTCGGCATCATTCTCATGGATCTGACGCCTGGATACAACGTGGATCTGATGAGCTATCTCTTCGGCAGCCTGCTGGCTGTTTCCCGCAGCGAACTCTGGTTCATGCTGGCTCTGGACGGCCTTGTGCTCGGCGCGGTCCTTCTCTGGTACAAGGACTTTCTGGCCCTGTCCTTCGACACGGAGTTCGCCCGCTCCACCGGCGTGCCCGTGCGCTTTCTGTACACGCTCATGCAGGTGCTCACGGCCGTGACCGTGGTCATGGTCATCCAGGTGGCCGGCCTCATTCTGGTCATCGCCCTGCTGACCATCCCGCCCATGCTGGCCGAACTGTACACCGACTCCCTGTGGAAGATGATGCTTCTGGCCTTCCTGTTCAGCCTGGCATTCTGCCTGGCCGGGCTGGCCCTGTCCTATCATTTCGATCTGACGTCCGGCGCGTCCATCATCGCCGTGGCCACATCGGCCTACGCTCTGGGCTGGGGAACGCGGCTCGCACGGAGGAGAACATGAAACGCCGCCTGAACGAAAAAAATGCCGCCGCCCGGCTGACCCGGGCCGGTCTTGAGGCCACTTTCCACCGCGTGCGGGTGCTCATGGCCGCAGCCAACACGGACTCCCCCCGCAGCGCTCCGGAAATCCTGACGGCCGTGGGCGGCAGCGGAGAAATCAACCGGGTCACGGTGTACCGCATTCTGGATCTGCTGGTGGAACACCGGATTCTGAACCGTCTGGACCTGGGCGAGAAATCGCAGCGGTTCTGCCTGCGCGACCAGGAAAGCACGCCGGAGCACGCCCACCTGCACTGCATCCACTGCGACCGCTACCTGTGCCTGGCGGCTCTGCCCGTGGACCAAGCCGCCCTTGACGGCCTCGATCTGGCCGTCGAGCATGTGGACATCCGGCTGGAAGGCGTCTGCCCGGAGTGCAGGCCGGAGAAATAGCGCGGCTACCCTCTGGTATAATGATGACCGAAGGAAAAAGCCCGGCCGCGACACCGCGCGAGGTCCGGACTGAATACTCTATACGCCGTTCAGGACTCCCCCTCACACGCCATGCGTAATTCTTCCAGCTGATCCCATCGGGTCAGAAGCGCATCCAGTTCGGCTTCGAGGGATTCCAGACGGGCGGCTTCCTCCGCCACCACAGTATGGTCGTTGGTGTAGAAGGCAGGGTCGTTCAACTGTTCCTGCGTTTCGGCGATGCGTTCTTCCAGCTCCTCGATCCGGCCGGGCAGCCCTTCCAGTTCGCGGGCTTCCTTATAGGTCAATTTGGGCCGTGCGGCAGGTTTCTTTCTGGGCGGTGCGGATACGGGCGCGGCGGCGGCCTCGGGCCGGGGACGCTGGGCCAGCCAGTCGTCGTAGCCGCCCGCGTATTCCACCACTTTCCCCGCTCCCTCGAAAACCAGACAGGACGTGACGGTGTTGTTCAAAAATTCGCGGTCATGACTGACCACCAGCACCGTGCCGGGAAAGTCGCCGACCAGTTCTTCCAGAAGTTCCAGGGTTTCCTGATCCAGGTCGTTGGTGGGCTCGTCCAGCACCAGCACATTGCAGGGTCTGGTGAACAGTCGGGCCAGCAGCAGGCGGTTCCGCTCGCCGCCGGAAAGGAGGCTCACCGGAATCCCGGCCCGCTCCGGCGTAAACAGAAAATCCTTCAGGTATCCGACGACGTGCCGCCTGGAGCCGCAGACATCGATATAGTCCGCGCCCTCGCCCACAATGTCCCGCGCGGTTCTGGTCTCGTCCAGCAGGGAGCGCATCTGGTCCGAATAGGCAATGTCCAGATTCGTACCGGGCCGGACCTCGCCTGCCTGCGGTTCCAGTTCGCCCAGAAGCAGTTTCAGCAAGGTGGTTTTGCCCGCGCCGTTGGGTCCCACAATGCCCACCTTGTCCCCGCGCATGACATTGAGGCTCAGATGCTCGATCACCGGCGCACCGTTCCAGGCAAAGGAAATGTCCCGCACTTCCAGCACCAGACGGCCGCTTTTGCGGGCCTCCTGCACTTGCATGGACACGCTGCCGGAGCGTTCCCGCCGGGCGCGGCGCTCCTCGCGCATGGCCTTGAGCGCCCTCACCCGCCCTTCGTTCCGGGTGCGGCGGGCCTTGATACCCTTGCGAATCCAGATTTCCTCCTCCCGGAGTTTCTGGTCGAAACGCCGCCAGGCGGCTTCCTCGGCCTCCAGCACTTCTTCCTTGCGGCGCAGAAACGTGTCGTAATCACAGGCCCAGTCCACCAGCCGCCCCCGGTCCAGTTCCAGAATGCGGCCCGCCACGCGGCGCAGGAACATGCGGTCGTGAGTGACGAAAAAAAGCGTGGAAACCTGTTTGGCCAGAAATTCCTCCAGCCAGCGGATGGCCGTCACATCCAGATGGTTGGTGGGCTCGTCCAGAAAAAGCACGTCCGACTCTCCGGCCAGAGCCCGGGCCAGCAGGGTTTTGCGCTTCAGGCCGCCGGACAGACGGAGGAAATCGGCGTCCGGATCCAAATCCAGATGAGTGATGACCGTGTCGATCTTCCGGGTGGCGGCCCAGGCGGCCTGCTCGTTCACGGAATGCACCGGCCCGGAACCGCGACGGATGGCGGCCAGATACAGCCCCGCCTCCCCCGCTCCGGAAGCCACCACGTCGTGGACTGTCCCGGTCAGACCGGCCGGAACTTCCTGCGGCAGGGAAGCCATGGACAGCCCCTTCTCCCGGCGCACTTCGCCCTGATCGGGTTCGAGTTCTCCGGCCAGCACACGCATCAGGGTCGATTTGCCCTCGCCGTTTCTGCCGAGCAGGCAGATGCGCTCGCCGGGATGAATCTGCAGACTGACGCCGCTTAAAAGCGGCGGGCCGGAAAAGGACAGAACGAGATCATGCGCGCTGATCAGTGCCATATGTTCGCCAAATGAATGTGTTTTGCTGAGCGGAAATTTTGGCAGACGGGCATTTCACGGCGGACCCCAGACGATTCCATGCTGTGAACGTCTCCGTCTCCATTGGAAATTTCTCCGCGACGCTCTGAATTCAGACCTTTCCCACAGGCGCGAGATAGACCGCAAACTCCTCCTCGCCGTCCACGCCCAGCAGTTCATCCAATGCGCGCTGGTGATACGCGGCCACGGCGCAGGTGCCGCATCCCACGGCCTGCACGGCCAAGTACAGATTCTGGCAGACATGTCCCGCGTCCAGTGCGATGACCCGGTGAGCGGCCTCCAGATACCGCCATTCCATGCGGTACGGTATGGCGGTCCACACGAAAACCGCGCTCGCCTTGGGCACGAAGGTCTGCCCCAGAACGGCCTCGTGCTGACGGGCCAGAAAATCCGGCCCGGCCTGCCGCTCCAGCACCAGGGCATGATCCAGTGGCAGATACCGGTACAGGCCGCAATCCAGACCGGCGATGGCGTTTGCCAGCACATAGGTCTCAAAGGCGTGCCTGCATCCGGCCGACGGCACCGTGCGAAAAACCCGGCCCGACCCGGCATTCCGGCGCACGCCCTGAGTGGCCCAGAGCAGAAAGCCCAGTTCGGCCAGCGAGATCTCCTTTCCGGTCCATGCCCGATGGCTGCGCCGCCCGCCCAGAGCCTGGACCAGATCGACGCTTTCCGTCGGAAGATCAAGCGGCAAGGGAATACGGCCCTGATCATCCCCCGGTTCTTTCTGGACCGGCGGCGGTTCAAGGCCCCGGTTCTGATCCGACCGCGAAAAGTCGATGGAAAGCCGCAGATCGTCCTTCAGAAAATCGCGCATCTTCCGCATGTTCATGTTTCCTCCGCAGCCGGCACAGGAGCCGGGGCATGCTGCTTCAGCACCAGACGGCGGTAATAGGTCAGAAACAGGCAGGTCATGGGCAGGGCGATGAGCAGACCCAGCATGCCCAGCAGCTTGCCCCAGATGGACAGGGAAAGCAGCATCACGGCCGGAGAAAGCCCCATGGCCTTGCCCATGATGCGGGGCGTCAGCACCACGTCCTGAAGGATCTGAGCGACCAGAAAAACCAGACCGACGAGAGCCATGACCACCCAGAAAGACTGCCCCGTCTCCAGGGCATGGATGGCCCCGAGCACCACGGCGGGGATGAGCCCCAGAATCTGGAGGTACGGGATCAGATTCAAAATCCCCACGAAGAAGCCCAGCAGCACCCCCATGGGCAGGCCGATCAGAAAAAAACCGGAGGCGAACACCAGACACAAAATGGCGCAGATGGTCGTCTGTCCGCGAAAGTAGCGGCTCGTGGCCTGATCGAACTCCTCCACGAAGGACACGACGTTCTCGCGGTACTGGGGCGGGATCATTTCCTTCCAGACCACCTGGACCCGCTGGAAATCCAGCAGCAGAAAGATGAGATACAGCAGCACGATAACGGGCACGACCAGGGCCATGATCAGGCTGTACGTCCCGGAAATGATCCCCACGAGCCCCGGCACCACCTTGCGCAGGGCGGACTGGACCATAGACACGAAGCTGTCCGTGCGGAAGAATTCCTGCACCTCGGGCAGGGCGAAATAATCGCGCAGGGCCTGCCAGATGTCTGGCGGCAGGCGCTTGGCAGCCTCGGCGGCCAGCTTGGAATTGGAGAGCAGTTCGGAAATGAGCCGCCCCATGTGTGCGATCTCCCGTCCCACCAGCGGCACCACGATCATCCCCAGAATCACGCCTGCCAGCAGAAATATGAGAAGAGTGAGGGCAATGGCCAGGGGCCGGCTCTTCACGTAACCCTGAATCCGGCGCACCACCGGATTCAGGATGTAGGCCAGAATCAGGGCCACGGCAAAGGGCACCAGAACATCGCTCAGGTACCCGAGCAGCATGACCAGAGCCCAGAGGCTGACCGCGCCAATGGCGAGCCGTGCCACGCGGTCGAAAGAATATGGTCTGTTGTCGAAAATCATACTTCTCCCCTGATGCAAGCGGTTTCGGGACTGTCTTGCGGTAAAGGCGCCGGAGGCGAAGGATATGCCGGAAGCCCGGTCCGGCGCAAGATACGCCGCCATGCGGCCCAAGCCATTCCGCCTTGATTTGCTCCGCCCCTTGTCCTACATGGGCACGACCATTTCATGCAAAGGGTGCCCCATGTCCGCGATCCGCTCCAGCTCACGCTCCCGTCTTCGGGCACCCTCTCCCGTATTACCGACCGCCCTTTCCGATCAACCAGACAAGCACGGAACCATGGAAACAGCCACTATGCCTTCCGCACCAACGCTTTTTCATACTTTTCTCGAAACCTGTGCCCGCCACAAGGACAATACGGCCTTCATCTACCGGGTAGGCGAAGATGAACAGCGGGTCACCTACGAAAAATTCTTCGAGGACGCACTCCTTCTTGCCCGAAGCTTCAAGGCCGCGAAAATCCGCCGCGGAGACAAGGTCTTTCTTCTGTCGGACAATCGCTACGCCTGGATCGTCACGGACATGGCCCTTCAGGCTCTGGGCGCGGTCAGCGTGCCCCGTGGCTGCGACACGCCGGCCAGCGAGGTGGAATACATCGTCAACCATTCGGAGAGCGATTTTCTCATCCTCGAAACGGACAAGCTCTACAACGATCTGCAGCCCCTGATCAAAAATCTGAAACTCAAAAACGTGTTCATCATTTCCGGGGCGGAAAAGCACTCCTGGTTCGAAAAGGTGGTGTCCTACTCCAAAATCCTCGAGGAACGGACCATCGAGCCCCGCGACATCGAATGGTTCAAGGGCCTGGCCGGACACATCGCGCCGGACGACCTGCTGACCATCATCTACACGTCCGGCACCACCGGCACGCCCAAAGGAGTCATGCTCACCCACTCCAACATCATGCACAATGTCCGCACCCTGCCCCCCCTGATCAATCTGGGGCCGGACGATCTGTGGGTGTCCATCCTCCCCACCTGGCATATTTTCGAGCGCGCGGCCGAATATATCGGCATGGCTTCCGGCAGTTGCCTCGTCTATTCGTCCATCCGCACCTTCGCCGCCGATCTGGAAACCTACAAACCCACACTGGTGGCCACGGTGCCCCGGCTGTGGGAGGCCCTCTATTCCAGAATCACCTCGGCCCTGAAGAAAAAAGACCCCAAAAAAGCCAGAATGTTCAACGCACTGGCAGCCGTCTCCATCGCCTTCCGCCGAAACCGCCGGGCCCTGCGCGGGCACCTGCCGGTCTTCGCCAAACGCCCGGCCGTGGCCGTGCTGGCCGGAAAAATGCGCGCCGCCATGGTCTGCGCCGCCCTGTACCCGCTCTATGTTCTGGCCCAGAAGAAATTCGTCATGGTTCAGGAAAAATTCGGAGGACGGCTCAAGGCGGCCATCAGCGGCGGCGGCAGCCTGCCGCCCTATCTGGATGAGTGGATCGACGCCATCGGCATCCGCATTGTCAACGCCTACGGCATGACCGAATGTTCCCCGGCCATCGCCGGACGCGGGCTGCAATGCGAGATCTTCGGCACCATCGGACCGGCCGTGGGCGAAACGGACCTGCGCATCGCCGACGAACAGGACCGGGAGCTGCCGCGCGGTACCGAAGGCGAAATCCAGGTGCGCGGAGCCCAGGTTTTCAAGGGATATTACAAAAACGACGAAGCCAATGCCCAGGCCTTCACCGCCGACGGGTTTCTGCGCACAGGCGATCTGGGCCGCCTGACCCTGACCGGAGAACTGGTCATCACCGGCCGGGCCAAGGAAATCATCGTTCTGGCCAGCGGAGAAAATATCGACCCGACCAATATCGAGGCCACGCTGTCCGTCTTTCCTTTCGTGCAGGACGCCGTTCTGGTGGGACAGGACAAGAAAGGGCTGGGCGCGCTCATCGTTCCGGATCTGGAAAAACTACGCGAATTCGTCCGGGAAAAGTACAATCAGGTGCTTGGCGAAACCGAGGAAGCGCTGCGGGATAAACAGCTTCTGGACCGCCTGCGGGAGGAGATGAACAAGCTTCTCAACGCCAAAAAAGGATTCAAGCCTTACGAGAAGCTCCAGAACATCTACTTTCTGACCAAGGAATTCACGCTGGGCGAGGAGCTGACCAATTCCTTCAAGAAAAAACGCCACGTCATCGAGAAGAAATACCGGGATATCATCAACCGCCTGCTGAAATAACGCTTTAAGAGCTTTGGGGCGGTTCCTGATAATATCTGGCTTCGTTTCATAGCCGCCCGAAGGCGGCTACATACTTCCGGCGGATTGCACTGCGATCTGGCACGGTTTCAACACACGTGCCCGCACGAGGCGGGCACCGTGGTCTTGCCCACGCCCGACGTGCCAATCAGGGTAATGCGGCGGTACGCGGTCATGGTGTCCTCGTGTGAAAAAATCGGTTGCGTCATGCTATCGGCAATCACGGGCAAATACCAGACAGCAAGCTATGGCATGATAAAATTTCTCATACAGAAGCGCTTATCGCGATAAATTTTCTCACAAAAAGCGC
>JAUMXF010000087.1 GCA_030529235.1 Pseudomonadota bacterium | reverse complement strand
TGGCTTACGCCGTCCTGATTCACATCCTGCCAGACACGCAGATTGGCCCAGTTGTTGTCGCCGGCATCCACTACGCCGTCGCCGTTGGTGTCTTCCTGAGCCAGAGCGGCAAAACCGTCCGCCGCCTTGCCGATTTCATTACCATCCGCATCAAAAAGGGGAGTGGAATCCCCGAACAGCTCCCGCCCGGAATCAATCAGGCCGTTGCCGTCGCGGTCCAGAGCCAGAAAGCCGTCATCCGGCAGTACCCAGCCCGTGCCGGTCTTTATACCGTCGCCGTTGTGGTCAAACAAAATACTCGCCGCAGTGCCCACCGTCTCCAGCTCATCGCCGTCAAGGTCCGGAGTGAGAGGGTCGCGCACAGGAACAAAGCGTTGGGCGAGGGTGAAATCAATATCAATAGACAAATCTAACATCCCCGGGGAAGACTGGTCAGGTGCGAACTCCCAACTTCGATCAGTAATCACAAGAGGAGTTTCTTGCATAAAATAGTCCCAGGCTTCAATTATATTATAAATATAACGATCTAATCCAAAAACGAACTTATTATTTAAAGATGCATCATACCCTGCTTTCATTAAATGCCCTGCTGCAGCTATTATTGCACCAGGAATAAGAGAAATCATCGCATTAGTTAGAAGATATCCACAAGATATCATGTAATCATAAAATGCGTTGAAATTTTCTTCGTCGCTTAAGTTTTAATTTACTGTTTCATTATATGTAGAGATTAGATTTATTGTAGATATGCACCAATTTGTTATTGATAGTGGCGTTGACACTTTTTTCATGATTGGCGTGATCTCTGTGACCTCTTTTATCGTAGATATAGAATTTGCCGGAGTATTTGATATTGCATCCTGTAGTGTCGTTATTTTTGACACTAACTTGTTTTCATTTTCTGGAGTTTTATCCTCATGTAATTCTTTATATGCATCATATACAGACATTGACAAATCGAGAATATATGCACCAGCATGTTTTTTGACATAATTCTAACTCCTATATAAGCTTGCTAATTTGCGCCCATATAAAAATTAAAATAGAAAATGGAAATAAAAATAAAGATAAAGCTATAGATATAACAGCTATATAAAAAATTGTCATTGAAAAAATATCATTTTTAATTTCAATTATCCCATATTTTATTTTTATAAAGTCATAAAAAATTACAATAATCAATGTTACAATAAATCCTGAGATTGCCATAGCCCATAGAGGATATATACAGATATAAATTGCTGCATCCTCAGAAATAGTATTATTTCTGAAAAGTATGACAAATATTATAAATAAAATAAATGAAGGGATGAGTAAAATCTTTTGGACAGAATAGATATTTTTAAATATTCTATCAATTGAAATTTTTATAATTCTCATTTATATACTTTCCTAAGATAATGTATAAATTCGATTTGCCTCTCGAAAATATTGGTCAAATTTTCATCATAAGATTTTATATTTTTTTGAATTGCGATGATCTTAAATTAATAAGTCGACTATTTCTTACTCATTACTTGAACAAAAATTCATTATCCCCAAGGCTAGGATCATTCGATTTAACATCATGCCTCGCGGGATCAAATTTTGAGACATAGATATCATTGACTTCATTTATCCAAACCGTATTGCCCTGCTTGCTCATTACAGCCTCCATTGAAATGAACAGAAATAATCGGCCATATGCTTTACCTCGCTCCGATCAGTTTGCAGGAAACCAGCTTCCAAACCTTGCTCATCTTCGCCTTGTCCAGCGCCTGCTTCAGGGCGGCGGACATGAAAATGGAACGATTCAATTTTGGATCATGCCAGATGTCCACATCGGCATGCAGGGCCTCCTCGGAAACAGCGTCATTGACAATTTTTCCCATAAGACCATGCAGTTCATCCCAATTCAATACCCGCGCGGGTCGCTTTCTGTGGCAAGTTGACGCTGGACAGCGCCCTGTTTAGGGAGTGGCTCTATCTTGACCTCGGGAGGATCGTGATGCGCGCTCGGAGCCTTGAGAAGTGGACGGTGGGCCGTTCCGCCGAACTGTACGGCGTGGACAACTGGGGCGGTGGTTATTTCCGCGCCATGCCCGGCGGCGAACTGGCCATCACGCCCTTTGCGGACAAAAGCGTGTGCGTGTCCATCCCGTCCATCATCAGCGGCCTGGAAGAGCGCGGCCTGGGTCTGCCGGTACTTCTGCGCATCGAGAACCTGCTCGACGCCCAGATTTCCCTTCTTCATGAGTCCTTTGCCAAAGCCATCGACGACCTGGGATACGGGGCGGAATTTCGTGGCGTGTACCCCATCAAGGTCAATCAGCAGCAGCAGGTGCTGGAGGAGATCGCCAAGGTGGGCGGCCCCTTCAATCACGGTTTCGAGGTGGGCAGCAAGGCCGAGCTCATCGTGGCCCTGTCCTTTCTGAACAATCCCAAGGCGTGCTTGATCTGCAACGGCTACAAGGATCAGGACTACATCGATCTGGCCCTGTACGCCTGCAAGATGGGTTTTTTGTGCTTTCTGGTGCTGGAAATGCCAAGCGAACTGCCGCTCATTCTGGAGCGTTCCAGAGCGCTGAACATCCGGCCGCGCATCGGCGTGCGCATCAAGGTCTCCACTCAGGCCGGGGGGCACTGGGCCGAGTCGGCCGGAGATCTGTCCATTTTCGGCCTGTCCTCTTCGGAAGTGGTGGACGTCATCGACACCATGCGCGGTCACTCCATGCTGGACTGCGTGCAGCTTCTGCATTTTCACCTGGGCTCCCAGATCCCGAACATCCGCGACATCCGCACCGCCGTGCACGAGGCCGCGCGCATGTACGCCGAGCTGGCCAAGGAAGGCTGCGCCATGGGCTTTCTGGACCTGGGCGGGGGGCTGGCCGTGGACTATGACGGCTCCCACACCAATTACGCCAGCAGCCGCAACTACACGCTGGAAGAGTACTGCACAGACATCGTGGAATCGGTCATGGCCACCGTGGACGAGCACAAATTGCCCCATCCGCACATTCTGACGGAATCGGGCCGGGCCACCGTGGCCTATTATTCCGTTCTGCTTTTCAATGTCATGGATGTGAGCCGCCTGGAAAACCGCCCCGTGCCCCGGGAACTGGGCGAGGATGAGCCCGAGGCCGTGCACAATCTGCTGGAGGTGTACAACAGCCTGTCCCTGAAGAATCTCCAGGAATGCTATAACGACGCCATCTATTACCGGGACCAGATCCGCCAGCTTTTCCGCCTGGGACAGTGCACCCTGCGCCAGCGGGCCCTGAGCGACACCATCTTCTGGGCCGTGATCCGCAGCATCGCGGAGAAGACGCCGGAACTGAAGAATCCGCCTTCGGCCCTGAAGGATGTCGATCTGGCGCTGGCCAGCATCTACTACTGCAACATGAGCGTGTTCCAGTCTCTGCCCGACGCCTGGGCCATCGGGCATCTTTTCCCTGTCATGCCCGTGCACCGTCTGGACGAAGCGCCCACGGAGCAGGCCATTCTGGCCGACATCACCTGCGACAGCGACGGCAAGCTCGATACCTTCATCGACATCCACGGGGTCAAGCGGGTGCTGGAACTGCACGAGGTGCGGCCCTGCGAGCCCTACTATCTGGGCGCTTTTCTGGTGGGGGCGTATCAGGAGACCCTGGGCGACCTGCACAACCTGTTCGGCGATACCAACGTGGTCAGCGTGCGCATCAACGAGGACGGCACCTACGACCTCATCCGCGAACTGGAGGGCGACAGCGTGTCCGACGTGCTTTCCTATGTGGAATTCGAGCCCAAGCAGGTGCTGGAGAATTTCCGCAAGGTGGCGGAGCAGGGCGTGCGCGAGGGCAAGATAAGCCCTCAGGAGCGGTTCATGATCATGCGCGCTTTCGAGCGCGGGCTGCGCGGATACACGTATCTGAACGTGGCCCGCAACTGCGATCACGCCGAATGCCGTGCCGCCGGGCCGAATCCGGCGGATTAGGTTTTGGGCCTTTTCTGCGGACCGCCACGGCCCTTCGGGTTCATTTTTTCGCTCACGAATATCTGCGAGGTGACAGCATGTCCAAAGTACTGATTATCGGCGCGGGCGGCGTCGGCCATGTGGTGACCCACAAGTGCGCCATGGTCCCGGAAGTGTTTTCGGAAATCCTTCTGGCCAGCCGTACCGTCTCCAAATGCGAGGCCATTGCCGCGTCGGTGCGGGAAAAGACCGGCCGGACTATTGAAACCGCCGCCATCGATGCCGACAACGCGGCCGAAACCGCCGCCCTGATCCGCCGGTTTGGCCCCAAAATCGTCATCAACGTGGCCCTGCCGTATCAGGATCTGGCCATCATGGACGCCTGCCTGGAAACGGGCGTGGATTATCTGGACACGGCCAACTACGAACCCCCGGACGAGGCCAGATTTGAATACAAGTGGCAGTGGGCCTATCAGGACCGCTTCCGCGAAAAGGGCCTCATGGCCCTTCTGGGCTCGGGCTTTGATCCGGGCGTGACCAATGTCTTCTGCGCCTACGCCCAGAAGCACCTGTTCGATGAGATTCACGAGCTGGACATCATCGACTGCAACGCGGGCGATCACGGGCAGCCCTTTGCCACCAATTTCAATCCGGAAATCAATATCCGCGAGATCACCCAGCGCGGCCGGTACTGGGAACGCGGCGAATGGGTGGAGACGGATCCGCTCTCCTGGCGCATGAGCTACGACTTTCCCGAAGGTATCGGCCCCAGGGACTGCTATCTCATGTACCACGAGGAGCTGGAGTCTCTGGTGCGGAACATCCGCGGTCTGAAGCGGGCGCGCTTCTGGATGACCTTTTCCCAGAATTATCTGAATCACCTGAAGGTGCTGGAAAACGTGGGCATGACCGCCATCGAGCCCGTGGATTACAACGGCCAGAAGATCGTGCCCCTGCAGTTTCTGCGGGCCGTGCTGCCGGAGCCCGGTTCCCTCGGGCCGCTGACCAGGGGCCGGACCTGCATCGGCTGCGTCATGAAAGGCGTGAAGGACGGGCGACCGGTCAGGAAATACATCTACAATATATGCAGCCACGAAGAGGCCTACCGCGAGGTCGGCTCCCAGGCCATTTCCTACACCACGGGCGTTCCGGCCATGGTCGGGGCCATGATGATGCTGACCGGGAAATGGCGCGGAGAGGGCGTCTTCAACATGGAAGAGCTCGATCCGGATCCGTTCATGGAGCAGCTGAACCGGCACGGCCTGCCCTGGGTTGTGCGGGATTTGTGATGGATGGGCATATCGCCTGCCGTTTTGACGCGGCCCGGGTGCGGTCCACGCCCGCTTTCGTGGTGGATGTGGGCCTCATCCGCCGCAATCTCGGCATTCTGGCGGATGTGAAGCGGCGCACCGGCTGCCGCATCCTGCTGGCTCTGAAAGGCTTCGCCATGTGGAGTCTTTTTCCGGTGCTGCGCGAGACCCTGGACGGCGTGTGCGCCAGCTCCCCCGACGAGGCCCGGCTGGGCCGCGAGGAATTCGGGGGGGAAGTGCATGCCTTCGCGGCCGCCTATTCCGAAAGGGACGTGCGGGCTCTGTGCGCCACGGCCGATCACATGGTCTTCAACTCATTTGGTCAGCTCGAACGCTTTCGGCATCTGGCGGCGGCGGAGAGCGCCCGGCTCGGGCGGACCATGCAGCTTGCCGTACGCATCAATCCCGAGCATTCCGAGGGGGCCGTGCCCATTTACGACCCGTGCGCGCCGGGTTCGCGGCTGGGCATCCGGCGGCGCGATTTCCTGCCGGACCGGCTCGACGGCATCTCCGGCCTGCACTGGCACAATCTGTGCGAGCAGAACGCCGACTGCCTGGAGCGCACCGTGGCCGCCGTGGAAAAGAACTTCGGTCCGTTCATCGGAGGCATGAAGTATGTGAACTTCGGCGGCGGGCACCACATCACCCGGCCGGATTACGACGTGGACCTGCTCTGCGGCGTGGTCAGCGGCTTCATGCGGCGCCACGGCGTGCAGGTCTATCTGGAGCCGGGCGAGGCCGTGGCCCTTGACGCCGGTTATCTGGTGACCACGGTGCTGGATGTCGTCCGGGCGGACATGCCTTTCGCCATTCTGGACACCTCCGTGCCCGCGCACATGCCCGACGTTCTGGAAATGCCGTACCGCCCGCACATCGTCGGTTCCGGCCTGCCCGGCGAGAAAGCGCACACGTACCGTCTGGGCGGTCTGTCCTGCCTGGCCGGAGACATGGCCGGAGAATATTCCTTCGACGCTCCCCTGGCCGTGGGGGACCGGCTGGTCTTCACGGACATGGCTCACTATTCCATGGTCAAGACCAACACCTTCAACGGCGTCCGGCTGCCGGACATCGCCGTTTTCGATCCGGCGGACGACTCCCTCGGCGTCGTGCGTTCCTTCGGCTACGAGGATTTCAGGACGCGTCTTTCCTGAGCCGGGACCCCGGACGGGATGTTGCGGAAAAATTCCGGACTGCCCGGCCGCCGGACCGGATTACCGGTTTCCTCAAACATTCACGGCGCGGATCATGCCTTCCGATCGCTCCGGAGGCCGCGCCGCCAGCGGATACATCATGCGGGAATGGACGGAAAAAGCGGACCTCTCCGACGGCGGCCGGCGGCTGGACGTCTTCTGGCAGGGCTGTCTGGACGAAGAGGGCGTGCCCAGGGCGCGCATTCAGGACTGGATCCGTCAGGGGCGGGCCGTCATCGACGGCCGGGTGTGCGTCAAGCCGGGCACGCGGCTGGTTCCCGGCCAGACGCTGGAACTTTCGGCCGAAGAGCCGGAAGGGACGATCACGCCCGTGGAAGGGGCTCTTACGGTTCTGCACGCTGACGGCTGTCTGGCCGTCATCGACAAACCCGCCGGGCTGATCGTGCATCCCGCGCCCTCCGTCAGGGAAACCACGCTGGTTCATCTGGCCGCCCACCGTTTTCCCGCCCTGCCGGATCAGGGGGGCGAGCGGCCGGGCATTGTGCACCGTCTGGACAAGGATACGTCCGGGCTGATCGTCCTGGCGCTGCATGACGCCTCGCGGCGGGCCCTGACCCGCATGTTCGGCGACCGGGACGTGTACAAGGAATATCTGGCGCTGGTGGCGGGCGTGCCCGCGCCGGGGGGCATCGTTTCCGCGCCTGTGGGCCGCCATCCGGTCATCAAGACCCGCATGGCCGTGACTGCGGGGGGGCGGCCCGCCGAAACCCGCTTCCGGCGGCTCTGGACCGCCACAGACCGGAGCGCGTCCCTTGTGCGGGTGCGCATCCTCACCGGCCGGACGCATCAGATCCGCGTGCACATGGCCCATATCGGGCATCCGCTGCTGGGCGACAGGCTCTATGCGGAAAAAGCCGTTGCCGGACGCGCGCCCCGGCAGATGCTGCATGCCTGGCAGCTGCGTCTGGCGCATCCCGAAAGCCGGGAGAAGCTTTCTTTTTTCGTCCAGCCGCCGGCGGATTTCATGGCCGTGCTGGAACGCCTCTGCCGGGACAGAACGTGCGTGGGCCTGACCGGCGCGGCGGGCGGAGGCAAGTCATCTGCGGGCCGGTTCGCCGCAGAACTGGACCTGCCGGTTTTCTGCGCCGACAGGGTTGTGGCGGATTCCTACGCGCCGGGCGGAGCGGGCAGCGCGATCATCGCCCACCATCTGGGCGGCGGGTTTCTGGACCCGGACGGCGGAGTGGACAAGGCCGCGCTTCTGGCGGCCATGTGCGCCTCGGACAGCCTGCGGCGCGAGGTGGAGCGGCTCATCCATCCTCTGGTGCGGGAAAGTCTGGTCGCTTTCATGGCCGCGCCCGGCCCGGATTTGCGTCTGGCCGAGATCCCGCTCCTGTGCGAGGCGGGGCTGGCGGAATCCGTGGACCTGACGGCGGCGGTCTTCCGTCCGGATGAAGCCCGTCACGCGCATCTGCGCGTGCGCGGCTGGGATGCGGAGCGCATCGGGATGATGGATTCCTGGCAGTGGCCGCAGGAGAAAAAACTGCGCATGGCACATCTCGTTCTGGATAACTCCGGCTCTCTCGAAGACCTGCGGCGGCGGACGAAAAGCCTGCTCCGCGCGGCGGAAGGCATATCCCTTGGCCGGGCAAGGCGGCGGATGGACCGCCTGACGGCCCTGTTTGAACACCCGGACACAATGGACGAATCGGAGCTGACCCATGTTTCCCCTGCGCGATAACATTCCTTCCCGGCGCAAGCCGGTCATGGTCTGGGCCCTGCTCGGCCTGAACATTGCCGTTTTTCTGTTCACGCTTGGCCTTTCTCCGGCCGGGGAAGCTCTTTTTTTCCATCTGCACGGAGTGGTTCCGGCGCGTTTCATCCATCCCGAATGGGCCGAGTGGCGCGGTTATCCGGACGGCGGCCTGCTGTCTTTCGGCACCTACATGTTCCTGCACGGAGGCTGGATGCACCTTGTGGCCAACATGTGGACCCTGTGGATTTTCGGGGACAATGTGGAAGACGTCATGGGGCCGCTTAGGTTTCTGCTTTTCTATGTCCTCTGCGGCCTGTGCGCGCTCCTGATGCACGTGGCGACCAATCCGGAATCCACGGTCCCCGTGGTGGGCGCGTCCGGAGCCATCGCCGGAGTCATGGGGGCGTATTTTTTTCTCTATCCTCACGCCAGAGTCCTGACCCTGGTGCCCCTCTTCATCATCCCCTTTTTCTTTGAAATCCCGGCGGTTTTCTATCTTTTGCTGTGGTTTGTGACCCAGGTATTCTCCGGGCTGGCCGATGGCGGTGGCGCGGGCGTGGCCTGGTGGGCGCACATCGGCGGCTTTGTGGCGGGCATGCTTCTGCTGCGTTTTTTCCGGGATGAGCCCCGTCCTTAAGCGTCAGGCCCCTTTGCACCGGGCAGGCGCGTAAGCCGCTTTCTGCGGGGATGGACCTGCACCGGAGGGCTGCCGTACGAAGGAAGGCTGGCTGGTGTTCGCCGTCAGATCCGTCCTTCTTCCAGGGCATGACAGGCGGCCCGGCTGCCGTTGGGGCAGGGCAGCAGCTGTGGAACTTCGCGCCGGCAGCGCTCGTCCATGTACGGACAGCGCGGGTGGAAGACGCAGCCTTCGGGCAGATGGATGGGCGTGGGCACCTCGCCCTTCAGGCGGATGTGGTCGAAGCCCTTGGAGCCGAGCTTTGGGATGGCCGAGAGCAGGGCGCGGGAATAGGGATGTTGCGGGGTCTGGTACAGGTCGTCCTTGGCCGCCAGTTCGCACAGGGTGCCCAGGTACATGACCGCCACCCGCGTGCTGATGTGTTCCACCACGGACAGGTCGTGGGTGATGAACATGTAGGTCAGGCCGAAACGCTCCTGACAGTCCATGATCAGGTTCAGAATCTGGGCCTGGATGGAGACGTCCAGGGCCGAGATGGGCTCGTCGGCCACGATGAATTCCGGGTCTACCATCAGCGCCCGGGCGATGCTGATGCGCTGGCGCTGGCCGCCGGAAAACTCGTGGGGAAAGCGCCCGGCCCAGGCCGGGTCCACGCCCACCTGGAGCATGACCTCGCTCACCTTGTCCCGCACTTCGGAGGCGGAAAGCTCCGGGAAATGAAAACGCACGGGTTCCTGCAGAATCTGGCGCACGGTCATGCGCGGGTTGAGCGACGCGTAGGGGTCCTGAAAAACCATCTGCATCTTGCGCCGGTAGGGCAGCATGTCCGCGTGGCTCAGGTTGTCGATGCGCCGACCCCGGAAGAAGATTTCTCCGCCGGTGGGCGCGTACAGGCCGAGGACCGTGCGTCCCAGGGTGGATTTGCCGCAGCCGGATTCGCCCACCACGGAGAGGATCTCGCCGGGGTGAATGTCCAGACTCACGGAGTTGATGGCCTTGACCGTGGTGGTGGCGAGATAGGGCATGCCGCCGGAAAAGGCGATGCGGTCCAGAATGCCCCCGGAAATGTCGAAATGCTTGACCAGGTTTGCAATGCGCACCAGCGCGTCTGTCGTCATGCCTGTCCCGCTCCGGCGTGAAGGTGGCAGGCCGCCAGACCCGACGAGTGCGGCAGGGCGTACAGCGGCGGCGTTTCCCGGCGGCAGATGTCCATGGCCCGGTCGCAGCGGGGATGAAAGGCGCAGCCCGCCGGAATGCTGGTCAGGTTGGGCATCATGCCCGGAATCTGGTGCAGGCGTTTCCGGCCTCCCGCGCCCTGGGGCAGGGCCTTGATGAGCCCCTGAGTGTACGGATGCATGGGCCGCTCCACGATGCTTTCGGTTGCGCCCTGCTCCACGATGCGTCCGGCGTACATGACCGCGATCTTCTCCGTGACCTGGGAGACCACGCCCAGATCGAGCGTGATGAGGATGAGCACCATGTTCTCGTTACAGCACAGCTCAAGGAGCACGGCCATGACCTCGGCCTG
>JAUMXF010000086.1 GCA_030529235.1 Pseudomonadota bacterium | reverse complement strand
CGTCCGTTTGCCGAACAGCCCGCCAGTTGATACGCGACAGAGACAGCCAGGCATCCAGCCTGGTGGCCTCCGGGTTGTCCCGCCGCAGTTCCTCAAGACGTTGGTCTAAGAGATCGGAACGCTCGACCAGGGTGAAGCCGGGCAGAAGGCGATAGCGCAGCTCTTCGAAATCCTTCTCTTCATCATCGTTTTCAGACAGCGGCATGATGTCCGGCCGCAATCGGGAATAAACCCTGTGCGGCACCACGCTGCCCCCGGCGATGCGCATCCGCGAAACGATCTCCATGATTTCCCGGGCAACCTCGGCCCGATATGCTTCAGGCTCCGACAGCAACGGTCCGGTCACGCCAAAAAGCAGGGTGATATCCAGATGGGCCCGGCCTTCCTCGATGATGGATGCCGAACCGCCGTCCTTTTCCACCGGGTTGCGGGTCAGGCAGAAGAGGTGATGAAAACCCGTGTTCACGGTCTGGGGCTCAAAGGCATGGCAGACCACACCCACGCTGCTGAACTGTAGGGGAAAATTTTCGTGCAGACGGCGCTCCAGCGCCCACATGAGCCCCAGAAAGGCGGTCATGGATGGAAAGCCCCAGGTCAGGGGCGAGGAGATGGCGTTCGCGTTCTGCACACGCAGATGCGGCAAAATGAGCAGGCCGGAAGGATGGGGGCATTCAGGCATGACTGGCCTCCTCTACGCGAAGCTGTGTATCTTTCAGAAACTGCCGCCAGTAGTTGTCATCAAAAAGCTTTACCCAGTAACGGTGTTCGGGATCGCCCATGGGCAGCTTTTCCGCCAGCTGGTCGTTCAGCCATATGCCGAAACGGCGTTCCACCTCCGGCGCCCAGCCCATGAATTCCCAGAGATCCGCGAAATCGGGATCCGTTGCCGTACCCACAGGATCGAGCCAGCATCTTTCCTCATCCGCCAGACGGCAACGGCGGTCGAGGCTCCAGCCCGGCGGAAGGGACAGAATTTCCTCCACGCATTGCCGTATTTCCGCCATGATGCCGAAAACGAGTTTATCGCACCGATTCCGGGTGGACATGATGGGGTCTGGGTTTTCTTCCAGAAACTTTTTCAATTTTTGCACATATTCCCGTACATCCGGCTTCTTTTCAAAAATCTGGAATGCGGATTTCCGGCCGAAAATGGGCCGCGCACGCTGTGAACGCCACACAGGCGGGCAGGATGCCAGCAGGTAATTGGTGCCGCCGCGTTCGCTGTTGAGCTGGCTCACGTTCTGCGGTTTGGTGCCACCCAGTTTCTGTACGGCCAGGCCGGGGTAATCATGCACGGCATGTTCGGAATAGAGCTTTTCCTTCCGGGCCTTGCGCGCTTCCTTGGCCGCATCGCCAAAACGGTGCTCCTGGATCTCTTCGTAAACCACATGGACAAGGGAACTGGCGTAGAGCGGCGCGAGCAGAACAAAGTCTTCGTCACGCGATGAATCGCTGCCTGTCAGCCAGTATAACTGTTTCCCCAGAGTATGAGATTCGAGGGTTTCGGGTTGGCGTACAAAACCCAGAAATGCGTCCACCCAGGTTTCGGCATCGCCGCCGCCCATGGCCTGAACAACCGCAACCCTCTCTTCCTGCATCCATTGCAACAGTGTTTTGCCCAGGCATTCCACGGTCAGAAATTTGTTTACATCCAGGGCGGCCGCATTGCCCACCACGTCACTGCGGAATGTGTCTCCAAGCAGATGGCTGCCCACAAGCTCATGGGAGGGGAGACTCCGGGGCGGGCAGAACAAATTTGTGCCCCTGGCCGACGGGTGTACCGCCTTGATGGTATGCGTGGCGGCCTGAATCCAGGCAACCCGGCGGGCTGCATCGGCAAGCCAGACCGGCAGGGAGAATTTGTCTTCCCACTGGGCGCGGGCCGGATCGTCCGGGGCCAGTTTTTCCGTTTTCACGGCCAGCCGCGCGGCCAGGAATTCTTCCATGGCCTGACGCAGGTGATACACCAGATTCGTTCCTTCAGCCATGAAGCCTCCTTTTTCAGTCTTTACGGTCAAACCCCAGAAGTGGATGAAAGCTCCAGCCTCCCGTCCCGCTTTCCGGCAGGCGCAGGACAGCGTATTTCCGGGCACAAAGTTCAAGGCTCAGATTCTTTTCTTCGGCCAGGTCATACACCAATTGCAAGACATCCGCCACTATCCATGGCTCCATGCCCTGTCCCCAGTGGAAAATTTCAGCCGGGCCGCCCCGCGCCAAGGCCGGGTCGCCTTCATCCACAATGCGGGTCAGTTTTTCTTCCTGGCTGCTTTCCCCGGCCTTGTTGATGGCGGTGAGAACCCAGTCGTTTTCATCTTCGTCGGGAAGCAGCACGTAATCCGCCTCGGGGCAGGATGGGGCGCGGAAGGGCTGTTTTTGTTGCAGGACACCGGTCAGCATGCTTTGGGGCTGCCGCCACCAGGAAGAGGCGCATATCCTTGCTGTCTGTTCTTCCCGGTTTTCGCATTCCGCCGCAAACAGCCGTTCAAGCCGTGCGTGCTCCAGGTCCGCCAGATTGCCGCGCGGCTCGGGATGTTCCCGCGCCAGCAGGCGCGGCCGGGAGTCGATCCGTTCATACTGTTCGGGAAGCAGGATTTGCTTCAGATCGTGGGAACGCAGTGTAAAAAGCCCGCCTTTGCCGGTTTCAAATCCCGGCCGCCGGAAAGCGGGTTCGCCCGGTTCTTCAAGGGCTTTGAAATTGCGGGACCAGACAAGCAGGTTGACCGTGCCGTGCTCCCCGGGGCGATGCCGCCGGATACGCCCGGCCAGCTGGATGAGCGAGCGCATGGACGACGGCTCGACCAGGGCCCAGTCCGCATCCCAGTCGCGGCCTACTTCGCATACCGGACTGGCCAGGACGAGAAAGATATGATCGCGCTCCGGGCCGTGCAGCCGGGAACCTACTTCGTCGAACACGGCCGCCGGATCTTTGCGGGTCAGGCAGCGATCCAGCAGCGCCTCTATCCTGGTGCGCACGCACAGGGGAAAACGGGAATGGTAGACCAGCACATGCACCCGCATGCCTTCCGGTGCGTCCAGGCCGCACAGGGCGCGGGCCACCCGGCGCAGCGGGCCGATATTGGCCATGCGCACCAGGCCGAAGCTGACCCTCTTGCCCTGAAAGACGCTGTGGTTGTCCGCGTGCAGGCGGCAGGCCGCGCCGAGCAGTTCACGAGCCAGTTCCCGGGCCAGTTTTCTCGAAGAGCATCCGTGCAGGGCCGTCGTATCGAGAAGACGGACCGACCTGCGATGGGGAGCATCGCTCACCCGCTGCGCGCGTTTGCGGGAAAAATCTCTGTGCGCCCCGGCAAAGGTGGTTTCGTCCGCAATCCGTTCCGTGCAGGTGCGGAATTCGTCCGTCCACACACAGTGGATGCCGGGCGCTTCCTCGGGTCGTTCGCCCCGGTTCTTCTGGAATACCGCCCGGCCTTCACGGTACGCCGCGAACAGCCCGACCGCCAGAGCCGGAGGCATGGTCGCCGAAGATACCAGCACGCGGCAGCCGAGCATCCCGGCCCAGTAGGTCAGACGGGCAATGGCGGGCAGGTCTTCCAGACTGTAGTCGTCGATTTCGTCCAGGGCCAGATCGCCGCTCAGAAGACGCAGCATGGGCAGCATCTGGTGCCCGCCGCGCAGGGATTCCGTGGCCGGAACCAGATGGTCCACGGTGCAGGCCAGAACCGGAGCGGACAGAAAAGCCCTGGCCCTGGCGTCCTCGAACACTCTGGCCACGGCAGGATGATCCGTCGCGGGGCCCTCGAAGAGCACGTGGTCCTGTTCGCCGAAAAGTTCCCGGGCCGACTCCGCGCCCGTGTGAGCCAGTTTCTGCCAGCCCGCTTCCAGGGCTTCGCTCTCGGCCCCTGCGCGGAGCTTCACATCCTCCCCGGTCCAAGCGGCGAAAAGATTGTACAGATCCCTGCCCGCCGCACCGCCGACGCGCACGGCCAGTTCATCTTCGGCAAGGCGCAGACGTTCCCGGTACTCCCGTCCGGTCTGTTCGGTCAGAACGCGAAGTCCCAGGGCAAAGGCGGCCCGCATGCCCTGTTCGGGATTGTTCAGGGCATACAGCATGCGGATGTTGGCCAGGGTCTTGCCGCAGCCTGTGGATGCCATGTTCAGCAGGAAGACGCCGTCCGTTCCGGCGTGTTCACGGACAGCGGTACAGGCCTCCACGGCCTTGTCCTGCCAGCGGAAACGGCTGTCCGCCGAGCGGCGCTGGAGCCCGCGATGGCAGGCCAGACGCGGCAGTTCGTCTGAAAAAAGAGGCAGGGCGTACGTCACCTGTCCGCACATGGCCTCCACCCTGGTCAGGTGCTCCGGCAGGGTCTGTCTGAGAGCTCCGCCACTGCCGGTATTGGCGTAGAGGCCGTTTTTGCGCGCGGTCGCATCCGGTAAAGCGGCGTCTTTTCCGGCGGGCTCGGCGGAAACCTTGTGGTCGGCCAGCATGAGACCAAGCCGCGCCAGGTGCAGCACGAAGGGGTCCTCGCCGTTCGGCGGCGCGGGCAGGGCCAGGAGTCGGGCCGCGCATTTACGGACCTGTTTTCGCCACTTCTCTCCCAAACGGTGGAACAGATCGTCGGGAAGGTCCCAGTATGCCCCGGCCTCTTCCGGCGGCGGCGAGCCGGGTTCGTTCCACTCCCGGACGATGGCGTAAGGCAGGGCCTCCAGCACCTCGGAGGCGCATTTTTTTCCATCGGGATGCACCGGCAGGCGGTGATGGCCGACGATGAGCCAACCCATTGTCCGAGCCAGCGGCGGCAGTGCGGCGAAGGGTTTGCGTTCGTCCCTTGTCAGCGAAGACGCCTCGTCGCGCCGCATTCGTGCCAGAATGTCTCCTGCCTGTGCGGCGTCAAAGGCTTGCATGCGGGCCAGCCAGGTTTCGTCGTCATCGCCGCCCACAAAAGCCTCGAAGAGGCGCAGGGAAATCCATTCGTGGCGAATGTGGCTCTTCTGGATGGTTCTGGAGCGCAGCATCCGCTGGAACTGCCTGTTCGCCTTGCCCACATCGTGCCAGAGGGCGGCCAGCCGGGCGAGCAGGGAAATGGCGGGCAGGGAGTGCCAGTTGTTCTCGTCCGCCGCGCGCAGAACGTCCCGCCGCGTACGGTTGGTGGGCACCACGCCCTGCGGGCCGAAACGTCCGGCGGCGCCCGCTATCCACAACAGTTCCGTGCGCGCTCCGTACATGCGGTAGCAGGCCACGGCCGTATTCTTGCGCGCCGTCCGCCGCAGAAGTTTGCGCAGGGTGTCCAGCCCCGCCTGAGTGATGACCGTCTGCCAGACGCCGTCTCCCCGGCGTTCGGAGAACTGGTCCAGAATGCGGCGGGTCTGGGCGCGGGCCGCGCCGGAGCATTCGGAAACGAGCAGGATGTTCATGGCCGGGGCCCCGCGTTGCCTTCTGCGGAAGAAGGCGGGCGGCGCTCCATTTGGCCGGCCACGGTCTTGATGGTCTCGATGATGAAATCAAGGGCCTCGTGGCGGGCGAACATTTCCACGCAGGCCGGCCTGAATTCCCGCTCCATGAGGCCCTTTGCCGCCGACAGAAAGGCCACGGGCAGAACCAGCGCGTCCTTGATCAGGTCGGCCGCGTCGAAGACCAGACCGCCCCGCCGGGTCTTGCCGTGCATGACGGCCAGTCCGTGCGGGATGCCCAGCACCCAGGCGGCGGTGGCGCCCAGACCGTAGGCCAGATAGTTGCCGTGATCCAGAAAGCGGTTGGCCGCATCTGTGCCGCCGCCGTGCGCGGCTCGCGTGAACTCGCCCCAGGAGACGGCCTCGGCGGCCAGACGGTACAGGGCCTTGGTCAGCCGGGCTTCCTCCGTCAGCAGGGCGGTGACATCCGGAGCCGCGAGCATCCGCTGCGCGGCCTTGTCCAGCAGGTTCTCCAGGCCGGGCGAGGCGAAACCGGCCCCGGCCAGGTCGCGGTCGCGCATCCAGACTCGGGCGGTGAACCGCAATCTGGACGTCTGGAATGCCTTGGCCGCTTCGAGCCGGGCCTGATCGTCAAACCAGAACCCCACCCACTGCTGCAGATAGACGGTCGGACGGTATTCGCTTTGCGGTGAGAACCAGAGCGCTTCGAGGGGTGGCTCCGTGGCGGTGAACAGCGGCGTGCCGCCTCCGCCGCAGAAGCCGACCATCACGCCGGCCTTGCCCAGCTCGCGCATGGCTGCCTGGGTCACCGAGGTGCCGGGACCGAGCAGCACGGTCGTGGTGTTGGCGATGGGAATGTTCCAGTACAGGCGTTCCCTGCCCGCATCGGTCACGTATTCCACGCGGCCGCCGTTCACCAGCACGCGGCAGTGCTCCAGATAGTAGATGTTGGCCCGTTTGGAGTGCAGGATGGTCTTGAGATCGGAAGAGGCAATCTGGTCCACGGCATCTCCTTTTATGTCCTTGCGGCGTGCGAAATTATGAAAGCATCACATTTTCAGCAGTTCATAGATGCGCTTCATGTCCAGATTCCGGCGCACTGTTTCGGCCAGCCGGTCCAAAGCGGCCTCCACGTCGTATACGGCCTGCACGGTTCCAAGGGGCGCGAGGCCCTTGCGACTCCGCAGACCGTCCAGAAATTCCCGGCGGAAGGCGTCGTCGTCGAACACGCCGTGCAGGTATGTACCCCAGACGGACAGGTCCTCCCGGCCCCAGCCTATGGTTTCTCCGTCCTCCGAGGTCATGACCGGCCGGGCGTGGCCCGCGCTTCTGCCGTGGTGGATTTCATATCCGCGCACTGCCCTGCCCGTGGGCAGAAACACGGCGCGGGTCTGGCGCAGTACCTTGTCCGGGGCCATTTCCGTGGACAGCGGAAGCAGGTCCAGCGGTCGGGCCGTCTGCCCGGAGCTTTCCACCCGCCCCGGGTCCGTCACGGCGTTTCCGAGCATCTGCAGCCCGCCGCAGATACCGATGATCACCGGGGCGGACGAAATGTGCGGGGCCAGGCCGGAGCTCCACAGATATTCCAGATCCGCAAACACGTTGCGCGATCCGGGCAGAATCACGGCATCGGCCCCGTCCAGTTCTTCCGGCGTGCGGATCACGCGCAGATCCACATCCGGCTCCAGACGCAGGGCGTCCAGATCCGTGAAGTTGGAGATATGGGGCAGGTCCACGGCCGCGATACGCAGCTCCGCTCCGGAAGACGGCGGCCGCGTTTCCTTGAAGCTGACGGAATCTTCCTCCGGCAGGCCCAGGTCCGCCAGATACGGCACGACTCCCAGGGTTTCCACGCCAGTGTAGCGGCGCACATAGTCCACGGCGTCTTCCAGCAGTTCCCGGCGGCCCCGGAAACGGTTGATGACGAATCCCGCCACCAGCGCCCGTTCCCACTCCTCCATCACTTCCATGGTGCCCACAAAGGAGGCGAACACGCCGCCCCGGTCGATGTCCCCGGCCAGCAGCACCCGCGCGCCCGCGTGCCGGGCCATGGCCATGTTGACCACGTCGTGGGATTTGAGATTGACCTCGGCCGGACTGCCCGCGCCCTCCAGCACCATGATCCGGGCGGCGGCCGCCAGTTCGTCGTAGGCGCGCTTGATGGTCTCGAACATGCGCGGCTTTTCCCGGATGTAGCCCATGACGTCCATGTTGCCCACGGGCCGGCCGAGCACGATGACCTGCGCTCCGGTTTCGGAATTGGGCTTCAGCAGGACCGGGTTCATGCGCACGTCGGGTTCCATCCGGCAGGCCTGGGCCTGGAGCGCCTGGGCGCGGCCCATTTCCCCGCCGTCGCGGGTGACGAAGGAGTTGAGCGACATGTTCTGGGCCTTGAACGGCGCCACGGAGAGTCCGTCCTGCAGGAAGATGCGGCACAGGGCGGCCGTGAGCACGGACTTGCCCGCATTGGAGGATAGACCCTGGAACATGAGGGCCGGAGTACGGCGCCCGGCCGCCCGGCGGGTGCGGCGCGCGCCCAGGGCGTCGGACAGGGCGTCCACCAGATGGTCGTTTTCGTTTCCGGAACGCACCGCCACCCGGAAATATCCGGCGTCGAGCCCGGCATAGTCGGCGCAGGAGCGGATCAGGATGCGCCGTTCAAGCAGGCGCTCCCGCAATGCCACGCCGTCCGGCTCCCGGCTGCGGCAGAGCAGGTAGTTGGCCTGACCCGGAAAAACCGCAAGATCCAGCCGCAGCAAATCTTCCCGCAGTTTCTCGCGCAGGCCGGGTACGGCTTCCACAGTGCGCCTGGCGTAATCCGCGTCCGCCAGAGCGGCTTCGCCCACGGCCTGGGCTGGCGCGTTCACGGTCCAGTCCGGCAGAAGGGCGTCCACGGCGGCGATCAGGTCCTCGCGGCCATAGGCCAGCCCCAGTCTCAGGCCGGGCACGGCGTAAAATTTGGTCAGGGAATGAAGGACGAAGATATTGGGCGCGGCGCAGGCCAGACGAGGCAGGCCGGGCACGAAATCGGCGAAGGCCTCGTCCGCCACGAACAGACTGTCCGGATGCCGCGCGGCGCATTCGACCGCTCGTCCGGAATCCAGCACTGCGCCCGCCGGGTTGGACGGTTGTCCCAGCACGACCAGAGCCGGTTCATGGAGCCGTGCCGCGAGATCCTCCCAGTCCAGGGAAAAGTCTGCTTCCGGGCGCAGGACGGGCATGTCCACCGCAATATCCGCGACCTGGCAGGCGCGGGCGTAGTCCCCGTAGCAGGGCGCGGGCAGCACGGCGCGGCGCAGGCCCATGTTCCGGGCCGCGCGGGCCACGGCATACAGGATTTCCGAGGAGCCGTTGCCCGCCGTGACGCACTGCTCCGCAAGGCCGAGACGGCAGGCCGCCGCACGGCGCAGGCTCCGGGCTCTGGGTTCGGGATAATGAGCCACGCCCGCGAGGTTTGCGGCCACCACGGAACGCAGCCACGCGGGCGGCCCCAGAGGATTGATGCTGGCCGAGAAGTCGAGAATTTCCTCGGGGCGGCAGCCAAGTTTTCGGGACGCGGCGCGGATGTCTCCGCCGTGGCGGGAGGGATGAAGCATGGGGTATCCTTGTTCAGGACGGGCGAATGGCTTCCCCGGAGGCGGAAACATCAGGCCGGCGCGGCAAGTTTGAAACGCACCCGGAGTACGCCGTTTTCAAAGGTGTGGCTGGTCAGGCGAAACCGGCCCAGCTGACCGGTGCGTTCGGCGTGTTCGCCGCTGCACGGACAGGCGTCGTAATCGCCCACGCGCACAATGCGTACCTCCGGGCCAGATTCCGGGGGCAGGCGGCGCAGATCGAAACAGGCTTCGGCCTCGGAACGGTCCATGGTTTCGGCGAACACAGGCAGGTCCGCCCGGAGCACGTCGTTGACCCGGCGTTCCACTTCCCGGGCTTCGTCATCGTCCAAAGGGCGGTCGAAATGATAGTCGCATTTGCCCTTGTCCGGGTTCACATGGGCGGAGAAGCACCGGCCGCAGGCGAACATGCGGTCCATGGTCTGGTTCAGGATGTGTTCCGCCGTATGCATGCGCGGATCGTGATTTTTGGCCATGTCGTCTCCGCAGGCGGATATTCCCGCCGGAAGAGTTTTACAGGTTTGACAAGAAATATTTTTTACCGCACGGGGCAGTCAAATCCGGTTTGTTGGCCGGAATATGCCGCGTAAATCCACAAAACATGCGCTGGGCTCCACCCCGGAGGGCTGGAACTCGGCGCAAAAAGCACATTCAACCCGGCCACTCGCCTTCAGGACGAAACATGCCAGACCGCAGCCATTTTCCGCACGTTCAATATTTCCACGTGCTGACATTCATCTTTCTCATTCTGTTCGTTTTTCTGGCCATTGCCCCGTATGACAGGAAAGACTGGGCGCTGGAAAACTTTCTGGTGGTCGTCTTTCTCGGCACCCTGTTCGCCACGTCGCGAAAAATGCCCCTGTCGCGCGTTTCCTACTCCCTCATCTTCCTTTTTCTGTCCATTCATGAAATCGGCTCGCACTACACCTATTCCCTGGTGCCCTATGACCAGTGGTTCTCCTCGCTCTTTGGCGTCACGCTGAATGAAATGCTGGGCTGGGAGCGAAACAACTTCGATCGGATCGTGCATTTTTCCTACGGACTGCTTCTGGCCTACCCCATCCGGGAAATCTATTTCCGCGTGGCCGAGGCCGAAGGTTTCTGGGGCTACTTCCTGCCGCTCGACTTCACCATGTCCACATCCATGCTGTACGAACTCTTCGAATGGCTGGCCGCCGAAGTATTCGGGGGAGAACTGGGCGCGGCCTATCTCGGCACGCAGGGAGACGTGTGGGACGCGCACAAGGATATGGCTCTGGCCAGCCTGGGAGCCCTCATCGCCATGCTCATCACCATGGCCCTCAACATGTATCTGCAGAAGGATTTTGCCCGTGAATGGGGAAGGAGTCTGACCATCAAACATGCCCGCCCCCTGGGCGAGGATGAGATTGCCCGTCTGTGGGAAGAGAAGAACCGGAAACCCTGACACTTGTCCCGCAGCAGGCAGTCAAAGCGGGAGAAGGAAAACAAGTCTGAAGGCGCTTTGGCTTCGGAAAAATATTTGACAGACTGATTGCGCATCTGTAGAAGCGTCTTTCCATCAGGACGGGCAGGGAGGGCGGTTAGCTCAGCTGGGAGAGCATCGGCCTTACAAGCCGAGGGTCACAGGTTCGATCCCTGTACCGCCCACCAATC
>JAUMXF010000085.1 GCA_030529235.1 Pseudomonadota bacterium | reverse complement strand
GCGTTCGGCGATACGGTGCTCTCGGGGCGGGGGCTCTCTCTGGTACATGAGTTTCTGACGGGCAGAAGCCTCGAACCGGCCGAAGCCGCCGCCGAGGCCGGGCCAGGCACGGAAACGGCAGCCTGGTTCGCCCGCCTGTATGGCCGGGCTTGCAGGAGCTATGTGCTGCATGTGCTGGCGCGGGGCGGGTTGGATATCTGCGGAGGAGTGGCCGCCAAAAATCCGCATTTCGTGACCAGCCGGGAATTTCTGGAAGAGTTCACGGACTGCCCGGTCTATGGCGATCTGCTGGCGTCCATCCCCGTGCGTCTGATAACCCATCCGGATACCGGCCTGCTGGGCGCCGCCGCATATGGAGCCTCGCTGCTGGACGAAGGCCGGATTTCGGGCTGATTTTTTCCGGTTTGTTTCAGAAATGAAGGCACGCCGGGTGCCTCCCATAGTAATGAAGACACCCGGCGGTTTTGAGCGGAATTACCAGTTTTCGGCCACTTCCTCGAAATATGCCTGGGGATGGGCGCAGGCAGGGCATTTTTCCGCGGCTTTTTCGCCCTGATGAACGTAGCCGCAGTTACGACATCGCCAGGTGATCTTTTTTTCCTTTTTGAACACGCGATTTTCTTCGATGTTTTTAGCCAGGGCCAGGTAGCGTTTTTCATGCTGCTTCTCGGCCACGGCGATGGCCAGCATGATCGACGCTATCTCCGGGAAGCCTTCTTCCTTGGCGATCCGGGCAAATTCCGGATACATGTGCTCCCATTCATGATGCTCGCCATGAGCGGCTTCGCGCAGGTTTTCCAGTGTCGTGCCGATGCGTCCGGCCGGGAAGGACGCGGTGATCTCCACCTCGCCGCCTTCCAGCAGTTTGAACAGGGTCTTGGCGTGAACCATTTCCTGGTCGGCCGTTTCCTCGAAAATGTCGGCCATCTGGACATAGCCATCCTTGCGGGCCTGTTTGGCGAAAAACGTGTAGCGGTTGCGGGCCTGGGACTCGCCGGAAAAAGCGGTCAGAATGTTTTTTTCCGTGCGGGTGCCTTTCAGGGATTTGGACATGATTTCCTCCTTAGAGTTATTGTTGAAATAGGCGACTGATAACTGAAACTCCCGGGAGCGTCAAACCAGCACGGACATTTTTGTCCTGTCTTTACCTTTGGCGTATGTTTCCACTCTTGACGCTGCACCGGTTGTGTTTATCTATGGGGCACAACAGACTGGAGGTGAAACCTATGGTTATCGATTTCAGCACGTATTATGATCTGCCCAAAAGCCTGGACAATTTTTTTGAAGAGTTGTGGCGTCCCAGTTCACTGAGTCAGCGGCGTATGGCCTACCCACCGGTCAACATCAGTGAAGACAAGGAAAATATTCTGGTCACATCGGAAATCCCCGGAATGGATACGGAAGATATCGAGCTGACGCTCAACGAGAAAAGCCTGACCATCAAGGGGACGAGAAAGAGTGAAGTTGGAAACTACTACAGACAGGAACGTCCCACGGGAAACTTTCAGCGTATTTTGAATTTGAATATTCCCGTACAGACGGATGCGGTAAAGGCCTCCATGAAGGATGGAATACTTCGGATAGTCCTTCCCAAGGCAAAGGAGGTCCGCCCGGTGAACATCGTTATTGACGCCCAGTAAAGGAGGAGATGCCATGACAAATGAACTGGAAAGGAAAGCGGCTCCGGCTCTCCCCCGTTTCCGGCCCAATACGGATATTCTGGAGCGCGAGGACGGCTTTCATATCTTTGTGGATATGCCCGGAGTGAGCAAGGATGATCTGTCCATTGATCTGCGGGAGAACGAACTGGAAATCCGGGGAAAGTCCCTTTCTCCGCGCGAGGAAAACGCCAGAGCTCTGCATGTGGAGTTCGGGGACGGCGAGTATGTCCGCACCTTCGCCATTTCCGACGGCGTGGATCGGGAGGGTATCCGGGCCAATCTGAAGAAGGGTCTGCTGGAGCTCTTCCTGCCCAAGGCGGCCCGCTTCAAACCCCGGCGGATCGAGATTCAGGCGGAATAGAGCGCCTTCCCGTCGTCCGATGGCGGATTGCTCCACCATTCATCAGTAACGGCCCGGTTTTTCCGGGCCGTTTTTTTGCGGGAAACACAACGGCGGACAGCCGCCTTTGTTGCGCCCGGAAGGTGAAATGGATATAGCCCTTCCCCGGCGCGTCGCTTCATTTTCTCCACCGTTTACCCAAGGCGGCATATCATGGACGAACTCCGCTACCGCAGAGTCATGCTCAAACTTTCCGGCGAGGCTCTGGCCGGCGAACAGGGCTTTGGCATCGAACCCAAGACCATTCAGTCCATCTGCCGGGAACTGGCGGAGGCGGCCTCTCTCGGCGTCCAGCTCAGTCTGGTCATCGGCGGCGGCAACATCTTCCGGGGCGTGTCCGTATCCTCCAAAGGCATGGACCGGGCCTCGGCCGATTACATGGGTATGCTGGCCACGGTCATGAATGCTCTGGCCGTGCAGGATGCTCTGGAAAAGCAGAACATTTCCACCCGGGTCATGACCGCCATCGACATGAAGGAAGTGGCCGAGCCGTACATCCGCCGCCGGGCCATCCGCCATCTGGAAAAGGGGCGGGTGGTCATCTGCGCTGCGGGGACGGGCATTCCCTACTTCACCACGGACACGGCCGCCGTGCTGCGGGCGATGGAGCTCAAGTGCGACGCCATTCTGAAGGCCACCCGGGTGAACGGGGTCTACGACAAGGACCCGGAAAAACACCCCGATGCGGTCATGTACACCAGACTGACCTATCTGGAAGTCCTGCAGCAGCGGCTGGGCGTCATGGACTCGGCGGCCATTTCCCTGTGCATGGACAACAAGATGCCCATCGGCGTGTTCAATCTCTTTGTGCCCGGGAACATCAAGCGGGTGGTCATGGGCGAAGACATCGGAACCATCGTCAAAGGAGACTGACTCATGGACAGCCATATGGAAGACTGCAAGAACCGGATGCGGAAAAGCATCGACAGTCTGGAGAAGGAATTCTCCAAACTGCGTACGGGCCGCGCCTCCACCGCCCTGGTGGACAGCATCAGGGTGGATTATTACGGCACGCCCACGCCCCTCAACCAGGTGGCTTCCGTGTCCATCCCCGACAGCCGGACCATTTCCATTTCACCCTGGGACCGTGGCGCGTTCACCGGCATCGAGAAGGCCATCATGAAGTCCGATCTGGGTCTTACGCCTATCAATGACGGCCGGGCCATCCGTATCAACATCCCCCCCCTGACCGAGGACCGGCGCAAGGATCTGGTCAAAATGGCCAAAAAGTACACCGAAGACACCAAGGTCGCCATCCGTAACGTGCGCCGCGATGTGAATGAAGCCTTCAAGAAGCTCCTGTCCGCCAAGGAAATAAGCGAGGATGAATCGCACAAGGCTCAGGACGAGGTGCAGAAAATCACGGACGACTTCATCAGGAAAGCCGATGCCGTCCTGGCGGAGAAAGAGAAGGAAATCATGGAGATATAAAAGCCCATGCCGCCTCTCAAGCATCTTGCCATCATCATGGACGGAAACGGCCGCTGGGCCTGTTCCAGAGGTCTGGAGCGCAGCGCGGGTCACAGGGCCGGGACGGAAACGGCGCGGGAAATCGTGCAGGAATGCCGCGCTCTGGGCATTCCGTATCTGACTCTGTATACCTTTTCCAAGGAGAACTGGTCTCGTCCCAAGCAGGAGGTCAATTTCCTGTTCACCCTGCTCAAGGATTTTCTGACCCGGGAACTGCCGAGCCTTCACCAGCAGGGCATCCGGCTGCGTGTTCTGGGCGAGGTGGACGAATTGCCTCTGGCCACCCGGCAGGTGCTGCGCCACGCAATGGACAAGACCGCCGCATGCACGGACATGACCCTGAATCTGGCCCTCAACTATTCTGGCCGTCATGAAATTTTGCGCGCGTGCCAGACTCTGCTGCGCCGGGGAGTCAAGCCGGAAGATCTGACCGAGGATGTCTTCGCGCGGGAGCTCTACACCGGCGGCATGCCCGACCCGGATCTGATCATCAGAACCAGCGGAGAGCAGAGGCTCAGCAATTATCTTCTGTACCAGAGCGCCTACAGCGAACTGTACTTCACCGATGTGGCCTGGCCGGACTTCCATGCCGATCAGCTCCGCGCCGCGTTGGACGCCTTTTCCCGCCGCCAGCGGCGGTTCGGATCCATCGGGGGGGATTCCGCCGGAGAGAAGCCCGCATGAGCCGTTCGCACCTCCAGCGAATTTTGACCGCCCTTATATTGCTGCCTTTTCTGGGCATCGCGCTTTTTTACGGCGATCCGGCCCTGAGCGTAGGTGTGACCATTGTGGCCGTGCTGGGACTTCTGGAATTTTACGCCATGTTCTGGCCCGGCCGGAGCAGGGTGGGCTGGAAAATTTACGGCGTGGCCGTGGCCGCGGGCATCGTCTGGGCCCCTCTGGCTTGGCCGGGAACGGTTCTGGTCTGTCTGGCCATGCTGGGTGCGGCTCTGGCCTTTCTGCTGGCTCAGGACAGGGGGCGGTCTCCTTCGGCCTTTCAGGACAGTCAGGTATTTCTTTTCGGTCTTCTTTATCTGCCTTTTCTGCTGCGCCTTCTGCGCGACATGTCTTTCGTGGAAATCATGCTGGTGCTTCTGGTCACTTTCGCCGCGGACACAGGCGCTTATTATGCGGGAAGCCATTTTGGCGGCCCGAAGATCTGGCCGTCCATCAGCCCCAAGAAGACCTGGAGCGGCAGTCTGGGCGGTCTGCTGTCCAGCGTGATCGTGGCCGTGGGATTCGGACTGGCCGCTGGTGCCTCGCCGTGGATGCATTTTGCCCTTCTTGGCGCAGCCATGAATATCGCGGCCCAGACCGGGGATTTTTTCGAATCGGCTCTGAAACGCTCGCGCGATATCAAGGATTCCGGGCGCATACTGCCCGGTCACGGCGGCATGCTGGACCGCATCGACAGCCTGCTTTTCGCCCTGCCGCTTTATTGCGCTCTGGCCGCTGTCCATCCCTTTTTCCCGGCCACCCTATGAAGTACATCTCCGGCTTGGCTTCGGCGCACCTGCACTCCGGCCAGCGCGTTCTGTCCATTTTGGGGAGCACCGGCTCCATCGGCATGAGCGCTCTCAGAATCGCGGCCAAAAATCCGGAGAAACTGCGCGTCCATTCCCTGGCGGGGGCCCGCAACGTGAAGCTGCTGGCCGAGCAGGCTGCCCGCTTCCGTCCCGCCCATCTCGGGGTGCTGGATGCGGCCGGAGCGGATGAACTGCGCCTGATGCTGCCCCCGGGGTACGCTCCCCACATCCATACGGGTCAGGATGGATACATGGCACTGGCCGCGCTGCCCGAAGTTGATCTGGTGCTGGCCGCCCAGGTGGGCGCGGCCGGGCTTATGCCCTCGCTTGCCGCGGCCCGGGCGGGGAAGGTGCTGTGCCTGGCCAACAAGGAAGCCCTGGTGCTGGCCGGAGAGTTGTTCCGGCAGATCGCCGGGGAGAGCGGCTGCGTGATCCTGCCCGTGGACTCGGAGCACAACGCCCTGTTTCAGGCCGTCATGGGGCACGATGGGCGACAGGTGCGGCGGTTGATTCTGACCGCCTCGGGCGGTCCGTTCAGGACCAAAAGCGCCAAAGCTCTGGAGCGCGTCACGCCGGAGCAGGCCCTGGCGCATCCCAACTGGTCCATGGGGGCCAAAATTTCCATCGATTCGGCCACCATGATGAACAAGGGCCTGGAGATCATCGAGGCCGTGCATCTGTACGGTATGGCCCCCCAGGAGGTGGACGTGGTGGTCCATCCCCAGTCCATCGTGCATTCTCTGGCCGAGTACGAGGATGGTTCTCAACTGGCCCACTTGGGCATCCCGGACATGGAAATTCCCATCGGCTACTGTCTGGGCTATCCCGAACGGCTGCAAACCGGCCTGGAACCGCTGGATCTGACCCGCATCGGCACCCTGACTTTCGAGGCTCCGGACACCGGGCGTTTTCCCTGTCTGGATCTGGCCCGCACGGCCCTGCGGGAGGGTACGGCGCACTGCGTGGTTCTGAACGCGGCCAATGAAGTTGCCGTGCAGGCTTTTCTGGACCGGCGCATTTCCTTTCCCGGCATCGCCCGGCTCATCGAGGACATGCTCGCGACCGCTCCGTGTGGCGAATTCCACGATCCGGAAAGCATTCTGGATCTGGACCGGGAGGCCCGGCGCACGGCCGATGCAGCCATCGGAGACGGCCGGGCTCAGATGCGGCAACATCCCTGAAATTTTCCCTCCCGAAGTCTGTGAAAGCGCCCGGAAAAACAGGGTTGAAGACGCGTTTTCGCAGTTCGGAAATACCTGGTCCCGGCGGGGACCGGCAAACCAGTATGACGCCGCTTCGGTTTCGATCGGCGTTTTCGATACAGGATCAACATGAGTAGTGTCATCGCGGTAATAGTGGTCCTTGGAGGGCTGATTTTTTTTCACGAACTGGGGCATTTTCTGGTGGCCCGGGGGCTGGGCATGGGCGTCAGCGTCTTTTCCCTGGGATTCGGGAAACGTCTTTTCGGTTTCACCAGAGGCAAGACAGACTACCGCGTCTGCGCCTTTCCCCTGGGCGGCTATGTGCAGCTGGTGGGAGAGTCTCCGGATGCGGAATTGCCTGAAGGCTTCAGCAGCAAGGAATCCTTTTCCCTGAGGCCGCCCTGGCAACGCATGCTGGTGGTGCTGGCCGGGCCGGTATTCAATTTTCTGCTGGCCTGGGTCATCTTCTGGGGACTGGCCTGGAGTCAGGGCATACACGATCTGCTGCCGGTCATCGGCCAGGTCAACAATGCAAGCGCCGCGCAGGAGGCCGGTCTTGCCACGGGCGACCATGTGCTCGCCATCGACGGACAGGATATCGCCGTCTGGGAAGATCTGGTTCAGCGTATCGAGGCCAACCGGGGACAGCCCATGCGCCTTGACGTGCAGCGCGGCCGGGAAATCCTGTCCGTAAGCGCCACGCCCAGGCTTCAGGAAAAGCGCAACCTGTTCGGGGAAACCAAGGTCACGCCGATGCTCGGCATCGCGCCCAGGGGAGACTTCGCCTCCCGCGAGCTGGGTTTTCTCGCAGCGGCCGTTCAGGGGGCGAAGCAGATGTGGGAGGTCAGCGGGCTCATGCTCACGGGGTTGGTCAAGCTGATCGAACGGGTCATTCCCTGGACGGATATGGGCGGCGTGATTCTGATCACGGAACTGATCCACAAGGAGGCCCAGAACGGTCTGGTCAGCCTGCTGGCCCTGACGGCACTGATCAGCATCAATCTGGGCATTTTGAATCTGCTGCCCATTCCGGTGCTGGATGGCGGGCATATTCTGTTTTTTTTCCTGGAAACCGTGACCGGCAGACCTCTGAACCAGAAGGTTCAGCAGGCAGCCCTCAAGGCGGGCATGCTGTTTCTGGTCATGCTGATGATTGTGGCGACCATCAATGACATCCTGCGCCATTTCCGCTGATCCCGTCCTGGTGCTGAATTGCGCCGGGGAGTGCGCCCAGATTGTCTTCGGCGGCGGGGACGGAGTGCTCTTCGCCGAGGAGATACGCTGTCCCGGCCAGTCCATCGTGCATCTGCCCACGGCCATCGAGCGCGGTCTGGACGTGCTGGGCATGGGCGTGGAAGGGCTGTCCGGCATTGCCTGCGTGCGCGGACCGGGCTCCTTCACCGGTCTGCGCATCGCCCATGCCACCATGTACGGACTGGCCCGGCCTGATTACCAGCCCATGGCCGGGCTGGAGTAGCCGGGCCTGCTGTCCCTCCAGACGGCCGCCATAATTTCCGGGGAACTGTGGGTGGTTCTGTATGCCCGCAAGGGGCAGGTCTATGTACAGGGCTTCTCCGGAACACATGCCCTGACAGGCATCGGAGTTTTTTCGGCGGACCGGATTCGGGAGATGCTGACCGCAAGAGAAGGGGCGGTATATCTGGCCGGAAACGGGCTGCGCAAGAATCCCGCGCTGCTCGATATTCCCGGAGTGCGCGTTCTGCCGCCGGAATTCGACACGCCGTCCCCTGCCGTGCTCCTTGCCGCCGCCCGAGCCGCGCGGTTCTCCGAAGAACCGCCCGCGCCCCTTTACCTGCGCAAGTCCGACGCCGAGGACAATCTGGAGGCCATCGCCGCCACCAGAGGCATCGACCCGGCCGAAGCGCGCAGGCATATCTTCGATTTTGAATAGCTTTTCGCAGTGAAAATCATGTCCCGCGCCGGGCGGCCAGAGTCTGTTCGAGAAGCTCCAGGGCCCGGTCGGGATCGAACGACCGGCCGGTCCAGCATCTGAACTGGGCCAGCCCCTGATGAACGAACATGGGCAGGCCGCACAGAGTCTTTGCGCCTTCCCGGAGGGCCTGGGCCAGCAGGGGCGTCTGCCTGGGGTTATAGACCAGATCGTACACCAGCGGGACTCCCTGGAGAGAGCCTTTCCACGGCGAAAGAGACTGAAACGGACCGGACATGCCCAAAGGGGTGGTGTTGACCAGAAGGTCCGCGGCCGCATCGTGGCGCTGCTCCCAGGGTACGGCCCGGGCATGGAAAGACTCCGCCAGACGTCTCGCCCGCTCTTCCGTGCGTGCGGACAAGACCACATCCCATCCCTCCCGGCGCAGGCCGCACACCACGGCCCTGGCCGCTCCGCCCGCGCCGAGCACTAGCGCCCGCCCTGGCCGGACGCCGAGTTCCTCCAGCGGAGCCATGAACCCGGCAACATCTGTATTCTCTCCCCAGAGAATGCCCTTTTCCCAGAATAGCGTGTTCACGGCTCCGGCTTCCCGGGCGTTGTCCGTCAGGTTGTCCACTAAACTCATGACCGCCTCCTTGTGCGGGATGGTCACGCTCAGGCCGTGAACGGGCAGGGCGCGCAAGGCAGCCATGAATGCTGGCAGCCTGTCCGGCGGCGTGTCCCAGGCATGATAGGATGCCCGGACGCCGGTTTCTCCGGCGGCCCAGTTGTGCAGGACCGGGCTCAGGGTATGCGAAAGAGGATGACCGACAATACCGAGAAGCAGCATGGGGAAACTCGCGGGTTTGAGAATTGCGGGAGGAGTCCTGTGTGCCTGTGCAGTGTTCTTCTCTTCTGAGGCATCAAAAAACAACCCGGAATCTGCCCCGTTTTCATGCGGAAATGTTGAGGGGAAAGGGGTATGGAGCGGCTGCCGGGACTCGGCACGCCGCCGATCTGATCCTTCATGTGAAAAAGAAGCCCCGGATGCTCCGGCCAGGCCGAAACATCCGGGGCTTCAGGGGAGGGGGATTTCTGTGAGCTTTGTGGCGCCCGGAAAAAGACCTCAACCCATGGCCATAAGGCGGGCGATACGCTCTTCCGTGGACGGGTGCGTGGAAAAGAGAGACGCTATGCGGCTGCCCGTGAGCGGATTGACGATGAACATGTGTGAGGTGGCCGGGGTGGCCTCCTGCATGGGTATCCGGCCCGCGGCCATTTGCAGTTTCTGCAGGGCTCCGGCCAGAGCGCGGGGCTTGCCGCAGATGGCCGCCCCTGTCTCGTCGGCCAGAAATTCTCTGGAGCGGGACACGGCCATCTGCACCACCATGGCCGCGATGGGCGCGATGATGGCCAGGGCCAGGCTGCCCAGAATGCTGCCGCCGCCTTCCTCGTCGCTGCGGCCCATGCCGAAGATGGCTCCCCACTGCAGCATGTTGGCCAGCATGGAAATGGCTCCGGCAATGGTGGCCGCCACCGTCGAGATGAGGGTATCCCGGTTGCGGACGTGGGCCAGTTCGTGGGCCATGACTCCTTCCAGTTCATCTCTGGACAGAATGCGCATGATACCTTGAGTAGCCGCCACGGCGGCATTTTCCGGATTGCGGCCCGTGGCGAAGGCGTTGGGACTGTCGGACGGAATGACATACACCTTGGGCATGGGCATGCCCGCCTTGTGCGCCAGATTTTCCACGAGGCCGTAAAAATCGGGGCTTTCCTCGCGGGTCACCTGCCGGGCGTTGTACATACGCAGCACGATCTTGTCCGAGTTCCAGTAGGCGAAGAAATTCATGCCTCCGGCCACGAGAAACGCGACAAGCATGCCGGATTTTCCGCCGATGGCCCCGCCCATGGCCACCAGAATCAGGGTCAGGGCGGTCAGCAGGAAAGTGGTCTTCAGCATCTGATTCATGAATGTCCTCCATAAGGTCGGTGATGGTCCGGCCGGTCCGCGGGGAGCTGCGGCAGTCCCGGAAGGCGGACGGCCCGCGTACATCTAGTGTCCCGGCGCGGGCTGTCAAGCACGATTTGATTTTTGAGGCACCTCATTGCGAATGGAAGCCTTTGTCGCTAAACAGCGGCATTCTTTTCTAAAAAATGTCTAAAAATTAGCCACTCCATAACCGCAGCAAATCTGTTTTATTTTTGCCAATAATCTTTGTTTATTCTGTCGGAGGGTGCAATGAGCAAGCAAAACAATACCGTATGGGTAAGTGGAGTAAAAGATATCAATACAATAAGAGGAGCGCTTGGCGTTTCATTTGGAAAGGATGATGACTATCCAACATCTGCTACATTAAGATTTAAAACGCATAAAACAGAGGAAGAGAGGAAAATTGAGGACGATCTGGCCGCTATTTGGTTGCCTATACTAAAAACTGCCAATGCATATAAAAAAATTGACCCATCCCTGATGCCTGATACATTATATGGATATAAATTCGGCAAGAATATCAAACTCCCTCCTGTCACCCTGACAAGCTGCGGCCTTGTCCTGACTGAACCGTGCGCCGAGATTCTGCAGCGCTTCCGTCTTGGCGAGACACAGATGAGCG
>JAUMXF010000084.1 GCA_030529235.1 Pseudomonadota bacterium | reverse complement strand
AGCATGCCCAGCATGTACTCCATGTGGAGGTGGATGATCCGCTGCTTTTCCACGATGTGGACACCAAAGAAGACTATCAAAGACTTCTGGGTCCCTTCCTCGGCAGGAAGCAACCAAACAGATAGGAAGGCAAGTGGGAGGCTTTGAGTGGATACCTTGATTCTGATCGCTCATCGTAAGATCAGGACTTCAGGTCGTCCATGTGCGGGAGAAGGTTCCTGGGTGCCTCGGACTCGTAGCGGAAGGTGTGGCTGAACGGCGTCATGACCTGCATGGCCTGCTCCAGGGTCGCACCCTCGTCCATGAGCTTTTGGATCTTGCCCCGCTCTTTCCACATGTCGCCCAGCGGATCGTGTTCCTTGTTGCGGATGGGCTTCACCACCTTTTCCCAATCATACGGATCGGCCTTCTCCTTCAGCACGATCTCCCAGTACTCCCCCTCCTTCCTGGCCCGGTCCGGACGCGCGGACGCGGCTTCGTCCAGAATTTCCGAAAATCTGGGCACATCCTCATCCCACAGGGCGATGACCGCCTCGGGCTTCTTGATGGCCTCGCCTGTCCGGCACCGGTATACGAGATATGAACGGGACATGATTTCTCCATGTGGTTTGTGTTTCGCGGCGCAAAGCCTGCGGCCGTCTACAGACCCATGCGCACAAGCGCCATGGACACCGCCGGACGGCTGTAGTCCGCGCGCGTGACCCGGCCCCGGCTCAAGATGCCGATGATGCCCTGACCGTACCCGATGCGCGGGTCTTCGGTCAGGCCCGCCCGCCGCACGGCCGGGTCCAGTTCCATGCCTTCCTCCACAACCAGCCGGGACACCTCGTCCGGCAGCTCGAAGGCGGGGCCAAGGCCCAGAAACATTTCCTCTCCGTTGAAAATGGCGCAGGCCGTCAGGTTCATGTATCCCGTGCGGGTCAGGGGCACGGGCACAAGCCCCGATTCCAGAGCCACGGCCAGATCGCAGGACAGGGCAAAGGCGGCGCGGGCCCGGTTCATGGCTCCGCCCAGAGTCTGTTCGAGGCCCACTGGCTGGTCGGGCACGCCGGAATCCACGGCCACGGGCGCAAAATCGGCTCCGGGAAAACGCGCCTCCATGACATCCCGGATGGCCGCCAGCTTGACCGGGTTTTTCGAGCCCACGTTGATGCGCATGTCAGTCCGCCCGGATAAAAGTAATGATTCGAAAGCCCGCGTCCATATACTCCTGTATGGATGAACCGCCGGAAAGCGCCTCTGCCCCGCCTCCTAAAATCTGCGGATCAGAACCACGCCGACCAGCAGCAGAACCGCGCCCAGAATGCGCCACGGACTGACCGGCTGCACCGCCACGCCCAGCCAGCCGTAGTGGTCCATGGCCAGGGACAGGCCCATCTGCCCGGCCACCAGAAGAGCCATGACATTGGCCGCGCCCAGACGGGGAATGGCCACGAGGGTCATGCTGACGAAAAACGCGCCCATGAGCCCCGCCGTCCAGGCCCACCAGGGCAGACCGGCCAGCACCTTGACCGGCGGCCAGGGTGTGCGCTGAAAGACCACGAGCAGCCACAAAACCAGAGTTCCCACGAGAAAGGAGAAAAACGCGGAAATATACGGGCTGCGCACCGTCTGCGCCACCACCGCGTTGACCGCAGGCTGGACAGGCATGAGACATCCGGCCAGCAGCGTCAAGGCAAGTATCAGCCAGTCCATTCTTCCTCCCGCCGGCATGGGCCGGATTTCCGGATTTCATCGGGAAAGATTGCCCCGCACAGGGGCGTCTGATACGAAAAGGGCCGCCGCTGATCAAGAAACATCCCGCAAAACAACGGAGTCATCCATGCTCGATCTCCTCCGCTCCCGCCGCAGCGTCCGTCATTACACGGATCAGGAAATCTCTCCCGAAACTTTGGACATGCTGAAGGAGGCCGTACTCCGCTCGCCTTCCTCGCGCAGCCTTGATCCATGGGAATTTCTTTTCGTCACGGACAAAGCCCTGCTCCGGGAGCTGGCCGGAGCCAAGGCCCACGGAGCGGCTTTCCTGCAGGACGCGGCCCTGGGCGTGGCCGTGCTCGGCAATGAGAACACAGCCGACACTTGGATCGAAGACTGCTCCATCGCGGCCATCATTCTCCAGCTGACCTGCGAGAGTCTGGGCCTTGGCAGCTGCTGGGCGCAGATCCGTCTGCGGGAAGACGCCTCCGGCTCATCCGCCGAAACGCGGGTGCGGCAGATCCTGAACATCCCGGAGCATTTGCGCGTGGAAGCCGTCATCGGTATCGGCCACCCGGCCCGGAAACCCGAACCCCATCCGCGCCGGAATCTGAAGGACGGAAAAATCCGCTTCAACACCTACGCATGACCCGCTCCCGCCGCCACGAGGAACACCGCTTCTGCCCGGCCTGCGGCGGCACCCTCGCGGCCCGGCCCGAAACCCCGCATCCCCACTGTTCCCATTGCGGCCATGTGGTCTATCTCGATCCCAAAACCGTGGTCTGCGTCATTGTGGACATCGGCGGCAAAATCCTGCTCATGCGCCGCAAACGTCCGAGTGATGCCGGGCGCTGGCTGCTGCCGGGAGGCTACGTGAACCGGGGCGAACCCGTGGAACGGGCCGCCGTGCGGGAAATCCGGGAAGAGACGGGGCTTTCGGTGGAGCCCGATGCCCTAGTGGGCGTGTTTTCCTATGCGGACTGGCCGCCGGTGGTCATCGTGTACAGTGTCCGGCTTGAGCGGGCCAACCCCGTTCCCGGAGAAGAAGCCGAAGCCCTCACTCTGTTCGCCCCGGACGAAATTCCCTGGGACGGGCTGGCCTTTCCGAGCACCCGCGACGCCCTGCGGGCGTACCTGACGGGCCTTGCCAACCCCGCATCCCGGCTTTACACAAACCGCCCAACACGCACCCAACAAGGACAATTCATGGAAACGCCATCCAATTTTCTGTGCGCCATCATCGAAGAGGATCTGGCCCACAACAGAAACGAAGGCCGGGTCGTCACCCGCTTTCCGCCGGAGCCCAATGGCTTTCTGCACATCGGACACGCCAAGTCCATCTGCCTCAATTTCGGTCTGGCCAGGGATTACGGCGGGCGCTGCCATCTGCGCTTCGACGACACCAACCCCGGCAAGGAAGACCCGGTCTACGTGGAATCCATCAAGGAAGACGTACGCTGGCTGGGCTTCGACTGGGGCTCCCATCTCCATCACGCCTCGGACTACTTCGAGCGGCTGTACGGCTTCGCCGTGGAGCTGATCCGTCAGGGCAAGGCCTATGTCTGCTCCCTGCCGCCGGAAGAAATGCGCCGCTACCGGGGCACCCTGACCGAGCCCGGCGTGAACAGCCCCTACCGCGACCGCCCGGTGGAAGAGAATCTCGATCTTTTCGCCCGCATGCGGGCCGGAGAGTTCCCCGAGGGCGCGCACGTCCTGCGGGCCAAAATCGACATGGCCTCGCCCAACATGAACATGCGCGACCCGGCCCTGTACCGCATTCTCCACCAGAAGCATCAGAACACGGGCTCGAACTGGTGCATCTACCCCATGTACGATTTCGCCCACGGCCTGTCCGACGCTCTGGAACACATCACCCACTCCATCTGCACTTTGGAATTCGCCGATCACCGGCCCTTGTACGACTGGATTCTGGACCAGCTCGACGTGCCGGCCCGGCCCAGACAGTACGAGTTCAACCGCCTGAACATCAATTACACCGTGACCAGCAAGCGCAAGCTGAAACAGCTGGTGGACGAAGGGCTGGTCTCTGGCTGGGACGACCCGCGCATGCCGACCATTTCGGGAATGCGCCGCAGGGGCTTTCCGCCCGCCGCCCTGCGCGACTTCTGCGAGCGTATCGGAGTCAGCCGTTCGGACAGCTGCGTGGATATGAGCCTGCTGGAAAACTGCGTGCGCGAAGAACTGGACGCCACGGCCCCGCGAGCCATGGCCGTGCTGCGTCCGCTGCGGGTCGTCATCGAGAACTATCCCGAAGACAGAGAGGAATTCTTCGATCTGCCGAACCACCCGAAAAACCCGGACATGGGCGGCCGCAAGGCGGGTTTTTCGCGGGAAATTTTCATTGAACGCGACGATTTCATGGAAAGCCCGTGTCCCAAATTCTTCCGGCTGGCTCCGGGACGGGAAGTACGGCTGCGCGGCGCGTACCTGATCACCTGTACGGGAGTACGCAAAGGCCCCGATGGAGAAATCGAGGCGGTCATCTGCTCCTACGATCCGCAGACGCGCGGCGGCGACGCTCCCGACGGCCGCAAGGTCAAGGGCACCCTGCACTGGGTCGGCGCACGGCATGGCAGGCGGGCCGAAATCCGCCTCTACGACCGCCTGTTCATGGCCGAAACTCCGGGCAGGGACGCGGACTTTCTGGCCCAGATCAATCCGCAATCCCTGGTCACTCTTACAGACTGCGTGGTGGAGGAAAGCCTTACCCGCGCCGCGCCCGAAGACCGCTTCCAGTTCGAGCGCCAGGGCTATTTCTGCGCGGACCGCTTCGAGCACACGCCGGAAAAACCGGTTTTCAACCGCACGGTCGGCCTGCGCGACTCCTGGAGCAAGGCCACGGCGTAGAGCTGGCTGCAGAAAACGCCCGCATCAGCCACTTCCGGATGTTTCTCCGGGTGCGCAACGCAGCCAGGGGCAGAAGGCGAGGGTCTGGCTGGTGAACTCCCCGCTCTCTTCCTCGTGCAGAAAAAGAGGCGGAAGAACACTCAAGCCGGCCCCGCCGTTCTTCACGGCCCGGACCAGCACCAGCCGGGCGGGCCGACCCGGACGGGGATGGATGAACAGCATTTCCCTGGGCCGCAGCCGCGCGGCGCAAAGGCCCGCCAGCAGATCATCCACCCGTTCGGCCAGATAAACGAAGGCGCACGGTCTTTTGTTTTTCACGAAAAACGCGCCAGCCCGAAGAAAATCCTCCAGACCGGCATGGGTTTCAAAGCGGGCCGGATTTCTGGACGCCCGCACGCACATGCGCCCCGCCCCTTCCCTCCGGTAAGGCGGGTTGCAGACCACCATGTCGGCGCATTCCGCCCGCAGGCCGCCGGGTGCGGCCACATCGGCCAAAAAGGGCATGAAACGCTCCTCAAGGCCGAGCCGCCGGGCATTTTCCCTGGCGTGGACGAGAATTTCCGCATCCCGGTCCAGCCCGGCCACACATATCTCCGGGCATCCCAGCGCGAGGGCCAGACCCACCACGCCGCAGCCCGCGCCCAGATCGAGGATCAGACCATCCGCTCCGCCCCTCCCGGCAAAGGCCGCAAGAAGAAGCGCGTCCACGGAAAAGCGGAACCCGGATTCAGGCTGACTCAGGCCGCGCGGAAAAAAACGCCGGGCCTCCTCCACGGAAAGCCCGGCAGTCTGTGCGAACTCCATCGTCAACGTCATCCCACCATTTGATTTCCTTCAACCGCCCAGCCCATGCGACAAGCGGCTCCGGCGGTGGCTCCCGCCTACTTCAGCACGGACCGCAGGCGTTCCATGGCCTCCTGCACGTTCTCCAGACTGTTGAAGGCCGAAATGCGGATAAATCCTTCTCCGCACGCGCCGAATCCGGCCCCCGGCGTGCAGACCACGGCCGCCTCGCGCAGCAGCATGTCGAAGAATTCCCACGATCCCATCTTGCCGTCGATCCAGACATACGGAGAGTTCTCCCCGCCCACGCAGTCGTAGCCCAGACTGGTCATTTCCCGACGGATAATGGCCGCATTGCTCAGATAATGATCCACAAGAGCCTTGGTCTGGGCCCGTCCCTCGGGCGAATACACGGCGGCCGCGGCCTTCTGCACCGGATAGGACACGCCGTTGGTCTTGGTGCTCTGGCGGCGGTTCCACAGGGCGTGCAGGCTGTGGCCATTTCCCGCGCTGTCGTACGCCACGCAGGTTTTGGGCACGGCCACGAACGCCAGACGCGTGCCGGTGAACCCGGCGGTTTTGGACAGGGAGCGGAATTCGATGGCCACTTCCCGCGCTCCTTCTATTTCGTAAATGGTTCTGGGCAGCGACGGATCGCGGATGAAAGACTCGTAAGCCGCATCGTACAGGATGAGGGCCTTGTGCCTGCGGGCGTAGTCCACCCATTTTCCGAGCTGTTCCCTTGTGATGGCCGCACCCGTAGGGTTGTTGGGATAGCACAGATAGATCAGGTCCACGGGTTCCTTCGGCAGGTCCGGGATGAATCCGTTGGCTCTGGTACCCTTCAGGTAGACCAGCCCCTCATAGCGGCCGCCAGCATCGCGTCCGGTGCGCCCGGCCATGACGTTGGTATCCACATACACGGGATAGACCGGATCGGGCACGGCCACGCGGATGTCTCCGGCAAAAAGCTCCTGGATGTTGCCCGTGTCGCACTTGGCGCCGTCGCTGATGAAGATCTCGTCCGGTGCAATGTCCGCCCCACGGGACTGGAAATCCTCCCGTGCGATGAGCTCGCGCAGAAATCCGTAGCCCTGTTCCGGACCGTAGCCGTGAAAGGTGGACGCGCTGGCCATCTCATCCACTCCTTCGTGGAAGGCCTTGATCACGGCGGGCGACAGGGGCTCGGTCACATCTCCGATGCCCATGCGGATGATCTTCCTGTCCGGATTCTCCTTCTGAAAATCAGCCACCCGGCGGGCAATATCCGAAAAAAGGTAGGAAGCCTTGAGTTTCAGGTAATTCTCGTTGACGCGAATCATGACATCCTCGGTTGTTCGTTTGCGAAAAAATATTTCGTACCGGCAAAAAGACCCCGCTTCAAGAGGAGCGGCGGAGCCTGCGGCCCAGAGCGCCGGCCAGAAGACGGGCCTGTCCGTCGCGCACGAGAAGGCTCAGTCCCATATATGCGCCGGCCCAGAGAGGAATGAGAAGCAGGCTCACGCGACCAAGTTCGGCGCTGGCCCGGCAGCCGGCCAGAAGACCCGCGCTCAGAAGCAGACACAGCGGCAGGTCACGTCCCGGCCTGAACCATGCCCCGCAGTGCCGCCGCAGCAAAACGCCCAGCAACAGCACGTTGATCCAGGCCGAAACGGACGACGCCAGAGCGAGCCCCACATGCCCCAGAAACTGCATGCCGATCCCGCCCATGAGCACATAGGCCAGCAGGCAGACCACGGCCACGCGGACCGGCGTTTTGGTGTCGCCCAGAGCGTAATAGGCCGAAGCCAGGGAGCGCACGCAGGAAAAGGCGGGCAGGCCGGGCACATAGCCCAAAAGCGCCAGGGCCGTTCCGTGCACCGCCGCGCCGGAAAACTCCCCTCTCCCGAAAAGGACATCCACCAGCGGCCAGGCCAGACCGGCCAGACCGGCCGCGGCAGGCAGATTGATGAACAGAATCAGGTTCAGGGCCGAGGAAAGGGCCTGGCCGAACTCCGGCCGCTGGTCTTCTCCGGCCAGGGAGGACAGGGCGGGCAGCGCGGCCACGCCCACGGCCACGCCGAATACGCCCAGAGGAAACTGAAAAAGCCGGTCCGCATAGTACAGATAGGAAACGGATCCTTCCGGCAGGAAAGAGGCCATGCCCGTACCAATCAGGACATTGAGCTGATACACCGCCGAACCCAGAATGGTGGGCAGCATGAGCAGGCCGATACGGCGCACGCCGGGTCCCGCCGGACGGACCGGGCCGGCCCAGGAAAAGCCCTTCCGCCGCAGCATCGGCTGTTGCAGCAGCCATTGTCCGAGCCCCGCCGCGAGTACGCCCCAGGCCAGCCACACGGCCACGTTGCCGTCCTGCCAGATGGCCAGCAGGCTGACCGAGATGAGCGCGATGTTCAGTACGCACGGCGCCAAGGCGGGCAGAAGAAAATGCCCCATGCTGTTCAGAACGCCCATGCACAGGGCCACGGCCGAGATGAACAGGATATAGGGGAAGCAGATGCGGATCAGATGAGCCGTGAGCTCGAACATCTCCGGCCGCTTGGCGGCAAATCCCGAAGCGATGAGCATGGTCACGGCCTGGGGAAAAAGGACCACCAGCAGGGTCAGACCGCCGAGGATGACCAGCAGCCAGAACTGGATGGACCGGGCCAGAGTGAAAGCGGCCTGATCCCCGTCCTCCTTCCGGACGCGCACAAAGGTGGGCACAAAGGCCATGGTCATGGAACCTTCGGCGAAAAGGCTCCGGAGCAGATTGGGCACGCGGAAGGCCACAAAAAAGGCGTCGGCCAGAACGGATGCGCCGAGAGCATAGGCCATGATCAGATCCCGGACCAGACCGAGCAGGCGGCTTAAAAGCGTGGCGGCGGAAACGATGGAGGCATTGCGGGCGATGGAGGTCTGGGTGCTCACGGATGTCGGAAAGATTGCGGTTTTACGGAGCGCTGTCCCGCACTCCGCCGGAGTCGATCCGGATCAACTATCCGGCCTCTTCTCCATGCGCAACCACGCAAAAGCAAAGGAAAAGCGGACATGCGGGCAAATCGGAAAGGAGCACATCCGGCGGCCACAGACACGTTCATCCGCGTCCGTCATCCCCGGAGCAGAGTTTCCAGAGCCATGACCGCCCGTTCGGGTTCCCGCACGAAAACACCGGCGCACAAATCCCTGAACTGTTTCTCCGTCGCGCCATCCACCGGAAGATCGGGAAAAAACGGCAGTCCGCAGGCTTCAAACTCAATGGGGCTGAACGCCAGGTCCTCGTCAAGGGACACGGTACCTTCCCCGCCCCCGGTGACGGATTCTTTATGCACCTGATTCTGATTCATGCGCTTGGCAAACCCCAGGGATTCCGAAGGGCGGTTGGACTCGTTGAGCCGGACGATGCGTTCGTTGACGGCCTCGCAATGCCGCCGCACCTGATCGTAGTGAACACTGACCAGCTTGCGGCCGGGATACAGGGGATCGGCATACGGCGCGCCATGCATGTAGGCGTCGATCATTCCGGCCAGCTCGACATACAGGCGCCAGGCCGTTTTGACGAAAAGCCCTTTTCTGGTGAAGCTCTTTAGGCGCGGCAGGACAAGACGGCTTCCCTCCGGGGTATCTTCGGCAGTCAGCCCCGCGCGCAGCCCTTCCGGCAGACCGGAGCTTCCTGTTGGACCGAGCAGAAAAAACAGCCCGCCGGTCCAGAGCCGTATCTTTTCCGCCCGAACCCGGAGTTCGGCCGCCCGGGACTGAAACAGAGCGATCTCTTCCTCCACTTCCTTGCGGGCGCCGAAAAACACGTCAGCCGCTTCGCGCAGGGTTTCCCGCACCAGAGCGTCGCCCCATTCATCCATAATGCCCATGATCCCTCCGATATCCCGGATATGCGGCCGAAGACACCTTGAAAACTTTTATCTCCGGGAATCCGGAACTGACAAGCCCGTTCAGCTCTTCCGTTGACAGGCCGAACCGGTGGTTATAATTTTTTGTGAAATTTTTTACAGGAGGTTTCGCCTTGAATATTCTCATTTTCGGACCCAACGGCAGCGGCAAGGGCACCCAGGGCTCCCTGGCGAAGAAAAAATACGACCTGGATCATATCGAATCAGGAGCGATCTTTCGCAAGCACATCGGCGGCGGCACGGAACTGGGAAAGAAGGCCAAGGAATATATCGATCGCGGTGAACTTGTGCCGGACGACATCACCATCCCCATGGTGCTGGATGTGCTCAAGAACACGGGCCCCAACGGCTGGCTGCTGGACGGCTTTCCCCGGTCCATCGTGCAGGCCCAGAAACTGTGGGAAGCCCTGCAGGCCGACGGGGTGAAGCTCAACTACGTCATCGAAATCCTTCTGCCGCGCGAAGTGGCCAAGAACCGCATCATGGGCCGCCGCCTCTGTAAGAACGACAATAATCATCCCAACAACATTTTCATCGACGCCATCAAGCCCAGCGGCGAAAAATGCCGGGTCTGCGGCGGCGAGCTGTCCTCCCGCGCCGACGATCAGGACGAGGCCGCCATCGATAAGCGTCACGACATCTACTACGACACTAAGACCGGCACCCTGGCCGCCTCCTATTATTTCAAAAATCTCGCGGACACGGCCGGGTTCAAATACATTGAGCTGGACGGAGAAGGTTCCATCGACGACATCAAAAACACGCTCATGGCCCAGTTGAAATAACCGGATACACCGGGGCGGTCTTTCAACGGAATCGCCCCGGCCGGATCAAACCCCGCACTCCTTCATGACCCTGCGCATCGGAAAAATAGACTACCTAAATATCTGGCACGTCTTTCACCTTCTGGAGCAAAGTTGTCCGGGAGGACCGGATTTTCACTACCAGCCGGGGCACCCCAGCGAACTGAACCGGGCTCTGGATTCCGGGCTTCTGGATGTCTCGCCTTCATCCTCCTTCGAATATCTCCTGCACGCCGAGAAATACCAGCTTCTGCCCGGAGCCTCCATCAGCGCGGAGCGGGAAGTCCAGAGCGTGCTGTTTCTTTCGCCCGCCCCCCTGAACGAGCTTCCCGCATGGCTGGACAAAAATCCCGGTCCCATCCGCCTGACCGGGGCCTCGGCCACGTCCTCGGCCTTGCTGCGTGTGCTCTGGAGCCAGCGCTGGGAGCTGCCGCCCGTTTCATGGTCGGAAGTACCGCCAGGAGCCGGACTGGACACGGGCCGCCCGTTTCTGGAAATCGGCAATGCGGCCCTGCACCATTTCATTCTGCCTCCGTCCGGATACCATATCTACGATCTGGCTTCGGAATGGACCGCGTGGACCGGCCTGCCCTTTGTCTTCGCCGTATGGATCGTACGCCGGGGGCTGAACGATAGAGCCGCTGCCCTGCTGGAGCGCTTAAACAGACATATTTCCCGCATCACCGGGTCTCTTCCAGAACACTTTGACGCCCTGTCCAGACAGCCGTACCGCCCGGAGTGGCTGCCCGCTCCAAGCCTGATACGTTACTGGCAGGCCATGAGCTATGGCCTGGGGCCACGGGAACAGGCGGCGCTTCTTCTTTTCGGCGAACGCTGCACGCGCCAGGGCCTGCTGCCCGG
>JAUMXF010000083.1 GCA_030529235.1 Pseudomonadota bacterium | reverse complement strand
GAATGACCAGAAAGATATGCGCCCGCATCTGGGCTGTGGTCAGGGGCATGGTTGTCTCCTTAAAGAATGCGGCGGGTTGTGCGCGAAGAGTCTGCGCCACACGGGGCCTTATTTCAAGGGACGAAACAGATGAAGGGTCCCGACAAGGCGGCACTTCCGCCCCGGACGCGGCTTTTTTCAGCGGATCAGGCCCAACAGGGTCAGACAGGAAGGATTTTCGGCCAGGGCGGCCATGACGATGCCGGCGCAGGCGTCGGCGTCGGAACCGGCGTGGTGATGATTGAGATCAAGTCCAAGAAACCGGCACACATCCGGGAGTTTGGTCGGCCGCACGTTCCATAGGGCGCGGGCCAGATCCACTGTGCAGACAAAAGGCAGACGGGGAACGGGCAGACCGGACATGGCACAGCAGGCAGCCAGCACGCCCCGGTCAAAACGGGCGTTGTGGGCAGCCAGAAAATCCGCATCTTCGAGAAATCCGGCGTGCTCGATCCAGAACTCCCGGAAAGAAGGCGCGCTCTTCACATCCCGCCAATGAATGCCATGCACGTTCACGCAGAAAGGAGAAAATCTCGCCCGCGGCGGACGAATCAGAGCGTACAGGCGATCGACGATCGTGCCCTCACGAACCTTGGTCAGCCCAACGGCGCAGGCACTGTCCGGGCGCGAGTCCGCCGTTTCGAAATCGATGGCAACGAAAGAACCCATATCAGCAGATGCGGGGAAGCTGCTCGCCTTCCAGCATGTCCATGAGCCGCGAGCCGCCCAGCGCCGTTTGCAGGACCACTCTGCCGGGCCGTCCGGAGCGCACTTCGCCGATGCGCGCCGCATGGCCGCCCAGCGGGTCGGACCGCATAACCTGAAGAGCCTGATCCGCCAGTTTTTCCGGTAGGATACACAGAAATTTGCCCTCGTTGGCCAGATAGAGCGGATCGAGTCCCAGAAAGGAACAGCCGCTGCGCACCTCTGGCCGTACTGGAACCGCGTCTTCGAAAATGCGGCACTCCACTCCGGACTGGGCGGCGATTTCGTTCAGGGTCGTGGCCACGCCCCCGCGGGTGGGGTCGCGCAGCACATGCACCTCCGGGACGGCTTCCAGCAGCCGGACAACGAGATGATTGAGGGATGCGCAGTCCGACTCCACCGGCACGTCGAAAGTCAGGCCCTCGCGCCGGGAAAGTACGGCCAGACCATGATCCCCGGCAAAGCCGCTGAGCAGGATGGCGTCGCCGGGCCGGGCCCTGTGACCGCTTGGCGGCTCCGGAACGAAAACCTCGCCGATGCCCGTGGTATTGATGAAAATCCTGTCGGCCATGCCCCTGGGCACGACCTTGGTGTCTCCGGCGACCACCTGCACGCCCGCCTCGCGCGCGGCCCGGCCCATGGATCCGACAATGCGCTCCAGTTCCTCCATGGGCAGCCCTTCTTCCAGAATGAAGGCGCAGGTCAGATATCTGGGCCTGGCGCCGAGCATGGCCACGTCGTTGACGGTGCCGTGCACGGCCAGCGCACCGATGTCGCCGCCGGGAAAAAAGATGGGATCGACGGTGAAGGAATCGGTGCTCACGGCCACGGGGCCGGAAACCTGCAGCAGGGCCGCATCGTCCAGCCGCCCCAGGATTTCATTGTCCAGATGGCGGAGAAAAAGCTCGCTGACGAGCCGGTGCGACGCGCGGCCGCCGCTGCCGTAGTCAAGAAGAATCCGTTCCGTCATAAACCATCTCCGGCGGGCGGAGCTGAATCTTCGCGCCCTTGCATGAGTCGCAGCATCAGGATTTTCCTGACGCAGAAGGGTATAATTCATGGATACAAAGATTCCACAGGGCTCCTGAAGGCATGAGCTACGCCCCACTGCTTCGACGGGCCAAGTAATCGGCATGCCTGTCCAGAAAAAAACGCCACAGCTTGTCCATGTTCATGCCGGAGTGGCTGGAGACAAGCATGGGCGGCGTTTCCGCCGACAAAAGACGCTGCCACATGGCCTGATGCGTCCGGCGGAGCTGCTGCTTGCATTTGTCAGCTTTGGTCAGCACGGGAAAGAGCGGGATATTCTGACCTTGAATATACTCGATAAGTTCCATGTCGCTGGCCTGCGGCGGATGTCTCGAGTCAAGCAGGGCCACAACGCCGAAAAGGTGGGTATTGCCATGTAGGTACGCGGCGATGAGGCGGGCCCATTTATCCCGTTCCGTCTTGGAACAGCGAGCGTAACCGTAACCGGGGAGATCGACCAGATAAAAATTTTCGGGGCTGACCCGATAAAAATTCAGACTGCGGGTTTTTCCCGGCGTGGAACTGGTCTTGGCCAGATGCTTCCGCCCGGCCAGTCTGTTCAGCAGAGACGATTTCCCCACATTGGAGCGCCCCGCCAGCGCAAGCTGCGGCAGCGGCATGTCTTCCAGCTGATCGAGGACGTAAACGGTTTTTTCAAGAATCACAGTAGGAAGATGATGTATTTTTGTACTGGAGTTCTTGACGGAAGATGCATCCATCAGGCACTGATAAAGTCAATATTTTTGCTGATCAACAATTAATTGGAGGCCTCAGATGCGTGTGCTGCTTGTTGTATTAAGTCTTGTTTTGTCCCTGGGCGCGTGTGCAAAAAAAGCAGCGGTAGTTCCGGACGCAAGTTCCCACGAGCCCCTGATTGCGGAAGAAAAAGCGGTGATTGAACTGCAATTGAGTCCGGGGGAGCTGGAGCAGTATACGGACCGGGATGCTGAAATCTGGAAAAAAGCATGCTCCGCCGGACTGGTCTCGGCATTCAACAAGATGATCAACCGCGATTTGGTCATGATTCCTTCGGATGGTCTGGTCCCCCTGGGTGCTTCAGGCGGCAAGTATGCCCAGCATGGGATGCTGACGAGAGTCATGGATGAAGAAACTGGGGATATGATCCAGAAATTCTCGGTCGCCACCCGTTTCATGGGGGACATGGATCTGAGCGGCCGCATCGTGGTGCTGGAGGAAGGACGGTATATCGCCGGCATGCACGATGTCGTCTACGCCATACTGCATCTGGCCCTTCCCCCGCAGATGCCCGCCTATGCGGTCATCGCCGAACCGGTGAGCGAACTGTCTCCCCATGTCCTGCGGGTTATCGGCCTGGCCGAGGTCAAGCACGTCACGCCGCATATAGCAATGGCTTCCAAAGTGCGGGGAAAGAACTCGGGCATGCTCTGCACCTTGGACATCATGGCCAGCAACCGTGAGATAGAGCCCAACGATCTGGTTTTTCTGATGGATGTGGATGTCATGGCCCTGGACGCGGAAAGCCCCCTTCCCGCCGAAGTCGATCCGGAAACCGTGATGGTCCGGCCCAGACATGTGGACAAGGTGCAGGAGCCCAAGGAACATAAATAGCCCATGGATATTCTGGTGGTGAACGGTCCCAACCTGGGACAGCTGGGGCTGCGCCAGCCGGAAATCTATGGCACCGAGGGCATGGACGCCCTGCCTGAACTGACGAAAAGGCTGATGGGAGAGGAATTTTCTTCCATCAGCCTGTATTTTTTCCAGTCCAACAGCGAGGGAGCCATCATTGACCGCTTGGAGGCCGCCTGGCGCTCCGGGGTTTCGGGTCTGGTGCTCAACGCGGGGGCATATACCCACACCAGCCTGGCTCTGGCGGACTGTCTGGCCTGGATCAGAATTCCCTGCGTGGAGGTGCACCTGACCAATGTTCATGCCAGACGCACGGAACTCCGCCACAAAAGCCTTATCGCCCGGCACTGCGCCGGAAGTATTGCCGGTTTTGGCCTGATGAGCTATGCGCTTGCAGTCCAAGCGCTGTGGCAGCTTTTTCTGGCTGTCGGCGGAGACAAATCCACGGAGGAAACAGTCAGGAATGTTAGCGACAAGTGATTTCAAGAAAGGAAAGAAGATAGAGATCGACGGCGCGCCCTGTGAAATTCTGGAGTGCAGCCACTACAAGCCGGGCAAGGGCGGCGCGTTCATGCGCACCAAGTACCGCAATCTGCTCACCGGGGCAGTGGTGGAGCAGAACTTCCGTTCGGGGCTCAAGTTTCCCCGGCCCGATCTCGAGGTCCGGGAAATGCAGTATCTCTATAACGAAGGTGACGGCTACGCCTTCATGGACATGACCACCTTCGAGCAGATCTCCATCCCGGCGGATGTGGTCGGCGACAAAGGCGGCTATCTGAAGGAAGCCTCGGCTTACAAGGTCATGCTCTATGAAAACCGGCCTCTGGATCTGGAAATGCCCGGAACCGTGGTGCTGGAAGTGACCGAGACCGACCCCGGCGTCAAAGGCGATACCGTGACCGGAGCCACCAAGCCCGCAACTCTGGAGACCGGGGTGGTGGTCAATGTGCCGCTTTTTGTGGAAACAGGCACCAGAATCAAGGTCAATACGGAGACGGGCGAGTACCTCGGCCGCGAATAGTCCGGTTGGACGCAGCAGACCAAAGGCCATGGAGAACGCTCTGTGGCCTTTTGTTTTTGGAACTTCATCAGGAAAGACCGCATGACGAAGGACGGCAACAAACTGGTACGGGAAATCTGCGCACTGCTTTTCGCCTGCGCCCTGGCCCTGATCACTCTGGCCCTTTATTCGTTCAGCCCCGAAGATCCGGGTTTCAACCACCAGGCGGCGGCCGGGCATAAAACCCGAAATCTCGCTGGCGCGCTCGGCTCCTACGCGGCCGGAGGACTGGTCGATCTCTGCGGCGCGGCAGCCTGGCTCGCGCCTGTTTTTCTGGCCTTGGGCGCAGCCATGCTCTTTTTTCCCCGGTTCAGACCGTCCTGGCTGCGCTGGCTCGGTGGCATCCTGCTGGCCGCACTGATTCCTGTCTGGGCGCATTTTACGGTGCTTCATCTCGGGCTGCCCGAAGGCGGCATGGCGGGCGGCGGTTTCATGGGGAGATTTCTGCATGGGCTCATGCTCCGGATCTTCGGGACATACGGTCTGGTACTGGTCAACCTGTGCCTGACCCTCGTCGGCCTGCGCCTTCTGCTCGGAATGCCGTACAAGACTCTGGGGGACATCTTCCACAGCGGGTACAGACGCATCCATGACGCCCTGCATAGCCTCTTCGCCAGACGGCCCGAAAAGACCCCTCCCCCGGCCACGCCTGCCAAGACCGGGGTCCCCGCGCAGGCCCCACAGCCTTCAACTCCCGCCCCCGCCCCCAAAGAGGTCCCCCGGCCCTCCGCCCCGCCCCGGGATGCCGCAACACCGCGCCCGGAGCCCGGCGGTCTGCCACCCCTCGATCTGCTGGCCGCCGTCCCTCCATCCCGCGCCAGCGTGTCCAAGAACATTCTGGACAAACAGGCCCAGGCCCTGACGGCCTGCTTCGCGGATTTCGGCATTCAGGGGGATGTGCAGGGCGTGCAGCCGGGACCGGTCATCACCATGTTCGAATTCAAGCCCGCTCCCGGCATCAAGGTCAGCCGCATCGCCGGCATGAGCGACGATCTGGCCCTGGCCCTGAAGGCCCGTGCCGTGCGCATCGTGGCGCCGCTGCCCGGCCGGGATACGGTGGGCATCGAAATTCCCAACGAAATCCGGCAGACGGTCTATCTGCGGGAGATTCTGGACGACGACGCCTTTGCCGACACCAAGGCGCAGATCCCCCTGGCCCTGGGCAAGGACATCCAGGGCAAGCCCAAAATCGCCGACCTGGCCAGAATGCCCCACATGCTCGTGGCCGGAGCCACGGGTGCGGGCAAATCCGTGTGTTTGAACTGCCTGCTGCTGAGCATCGTCTACAAACACGGGCCCGAAGCCGTGAAGCTTCTGCTGGTGGATCCCAAACGCATCGAGCTCGCTGTTTACAGTTCCCTGCCCCATCTGGTGCATCCCGTGGTCACGGACATGCATCTGGCCAAAAACGCCCTGGAATGGGCCGTATATGAAATGGAGCAGCGCTACGAGGCCATGGCCGCCACGGGTGTCCGCCACATCACGACCTACAACCAGAAGCTGGCCGAAATGGGCGACGACCGCCCCGAGCCCCTGCGCGATCTGAAGCCTTTTCCGTATCTGGTGATTGTCATTGACGAACTGGCCGACCTGATGATGACGGCGGCCAAGGAAGTGGAAGGCAGCATCGTCCGTCTGGCGCAGCTGGCGCGGGCCGCGGGCATACATCTCATTCTCGCCACGCAGCGGCCGTCCGTGGATGTCGTCACCGGCATCATCAAGGCCAATTTCCCGTCACGCATCGCCTTTCAGGTCAGCTCCAAGCACGACTCCCGCACCATTCTGGACGGCATCGGGGCCGAATACCTGCTCGGCCAGGGCGACATGCTCTTCAAGCTGAGCGGCGGCGGGCTGCAACGGGTGCATGGAGCGTTCGTGGGCGATGACGAAATCGCCCGCGTGGTCAGACACTGGGAAAAACAGCGCTCCCAGCATTTCGAGCTGGATTTCGCCGAATGGGGGACCAGCGGAGACAGCGCTCCCGACGGTGGTGGCGGGGCCGGCGACGTGCTGGACGATCCCAAGTACGCCGAAGCCATCGAATTCGTGGCGGACCAGGGTCGCGCATCCATTTCCATGATCCAGCGGCGGCTCAGAATCGGATTCAACCGGGCGGCGCGATTCATCGAACAGATGGAGGCCGACGGCCTCATCGGCCCGCAGGATGGGAGCAAGCCCCGGATAGTCCGCAAAAAGGATTGAACGGCCGGCGGACGCAAAAAAGCCCCGGATGGAAAATCCGGGGCCGGTCGGCAGGAAAACGGGGGTATCGGGAAAATACCGCCCGATGCCCCCATCACTCAGGAGCGGAAAACCAGAGCGCCGCCCTCTTCATCCACCACCAGCTTCTGCCCGTCGTGCAGGCGTCCGCCGATGATTTCCCTGGCCAGGGGCGTCTCCACATGCTGCTGCAGATAGCGTAAAAGCGGTCTGGCCCCGTAAACCGGATCATAGGCTTCCCGGGCGATGAACTCTCTGGCCCGGTCCGTCAGCTCCAGAGAGATCTTGCGTTCGGCCAGGCGTTCCTGAAGACCGGTCAGCAGCACCTCGACAATGCGCATGATCTGCTCCACCTGAAGCGGCCTGAAAAGCACGATCTCATCCACCCGGTTCAGGAATTCGGGCCGGAAATGAGTCCGCAGCGCACTCATGACGGCCTCGCGCACTCCGGCCTGGAGCCCGCCGTCCTCCGTGATGCCATCCAGAAGCATGGCCGATCCGATATTGGAGGTCATGATGATGATGGTATTCTTGAAATCCACCGTCCGGCCATGGCTGTCCGTCAGGCGGCCATCGTCCAGAATCTGGAGCAGCACGTTGAACACGTCCGGGTGGGCCTTCTCGATCTCGTCGAACAGGACCACGCTGTAGGGCTTGCGCCGCACGGCCTCGGTCAGCTGCCCGCCCTCGTCGTAGCCCACATAGCCCGGAGGCGCTCCGATCAGCCGGGCCACCGTGTGTTTCTCCATGTACTCGCTCATATCCAGCCGGACCATGTTCTCCTCGGTGTCGAACAGCGTCCGGGCCAGAGTCTTGCACAACTCCGTCTTGCCCACACCCGTGGGGCCCAGGAACATGAAAGAACCGATGGGCCGCTGCGGATTCTTCAACCCGGCCCTGGCCCGCAGCACCGCGTCGGCCACAGCCTGTACGGCCTCGTCCTGACCGATGACCCGTTCGTGCAGGATATCTCCGAGTTTCAGGAGCTTTTCCCGCTCCCCTTCCACCAGCTTGGCCACGGGAATGCCCGTCCACCTGGAGATGATGGCCGCAATGTCGTCCGGCCCCACCTCTTCCCGCAGCAAGCGGTGCGAACCGTCGTCCGCGGCGGCAAGCTCCGCCAGTTTCTTCTCCAGTTCGGTCAGACGCCCGTATTTCAGTTCGGCGGCCCTGTTCAGATCGTACTCGCGTTCCGCCTTGGCGATGGCCTCCCTGGTGGCTTCCAGCTCCTTCTTCACCCGGCTGACCTCGTCGATGCCGCTCTTTTCCTTTTCCCACTGCGCCCGCAGGCCCGTCTGCGTTTCCTTCAGTTCGGCCAGTTCCTTTTCCAGCCGCTCCAGGCGCTCGCGGGAGGAGGCGTCGCTCTCCCGGCGCAGGGCCTCGCGCTCGATCTCAAGCTGCATGATCTTGCGGTTGATCTCGTCCAGCTCCGTGGGCAGGGAGTCGATCTCCGTACGGATCATGGCGGCGGCCTCGTCAATGAGGTCGATGGCCTTGTCCGGTAACTGCCGGTCGGAAATGTACCGGCTGGACAAGGTTACCGCCGTGACCAGCGCCGAGTCGGAAATCCGCACGCCGTGATGCACCTCGAAACGCTCCTTCAGGCCGCGCAGAATGGAAATGGCGTCTTCCATGCCGGGCTCGTCCACCACCACGGGCTGAAAGCGGCGCTCCAGGGCCGGGTCCTTCTCGATGTATTTGCGGTACTCGTCCAGAGTCGTGGCGCCGATGCAGTGCAGCTCTCCCCGGGCCAGCATGGGTTTCAGGAGATTGCCCGCGTCCATGGCCCCTTCGGTCTTGCCCGCGCCCACGATGGTGTGCAGCTCGTCGATGAACAGCAGAATCCGCCCTTCGGACTTCTGGACCTCCTTCAGCACAGCCTTGAGCCGCTCCTCGAACTCGCCGCGGTATTTGGCTCCGGCGATGAGCGCGCCCATGTCCAGAGCGAAGACGGTCTTGTCCTTCAGTCCCTCGGGCACATCCTTACTGAGAATACGCTGGGCCAATCCTTCCACGATGGCCGTTTTGCCCACTCCGGCCTCACCGATCATGACCGGATTGTTCTTGGTGCGCCGTGACAGAATGCGGATGCACCGCCGAATTTCGGCGTCCCGGCCGATGACCGGATCGAGCCGCCCCTTGCGGGCGTCTTCCACCAGGTCGCGGCCGTACTTTTTGAGGGCGTCGTAAGTGTCTTCGGGGTTGGCCGAAGTCACCCGCTGGTTGCCGCGCACCTCCGCCAGCACGGCCAGAATCCTGTCCCTGGTCAGGCCGAACTGCCGCAGCACGGCGGCGGCCGGACCACTGCCCGGCTTGTCCAGAATGGCCAGCAGCAGATGCTCCACGCTGACGTATTCGTCCTGCATGTTCTTCGCCAGATCAAGGGCCGCCAGCATGGTCTCGTTCATGCGCTGGGTGACGTAAATCTGGCCGGGCTGCGCTCCGGGGCCGCTGACACGGGGCATTCTGCCCAGTTCGGCATCCAGGGCGGAGGCCACGGCTTTGGGGTCGTACCCGGCCCGCTCCAGCAGACGGGGCACCAAGCCGTCCTCCTGGCCCACCAGAGCCCGGAAAAGATGATCCGTGTCCACCTGCTGATGCCCCAGCCGGACGGCCTCCTGCTGGGCTTCGGCCACGGCTTCCTGGGATTTTTGCGTGAATTTGTTCAGATCCATGATGAATCCTCCATTATTCCTGAAAATTTCATCGGCCCTGCTCTGACCCTCGGAAGCTGAAATGCTCCGCCCGGCCGCCTATCTTCCGCTGAGAGAACGCACCTGCCGCTCCAGCATGTCGATGCGGTCCAGCAGATCGACAACGATGCTTCCGGCTACCGCGTGCAGCTCGAAGTCCATGCACAGGCGCACATACCGGCGTACCCGAGGCACGTCGGCAGCCATGAACAGGCATTCCTGCTGCGCTGTACGGGCCGGGACGATCCAGTCCATACGGACAAGCTCCGTCAGGGCGGCCTCGGTCAGGCCGGTCAATTCCAGAAATTCCCTGGTGCCGATGCGCACGGACGGTGCCGGGAGGCCATGTTCGCGAATCTGTATGGGGCTCATGCGTCTCTCCTATCTGGCCTGAAATGAGGAAATCCGCGACAGTTCCGTCCACAGCTCCCGTTCGCGGTCCGACAGCTCCCTGGGCGAGCGGATGATGATGCGCACGAACTGGTCGCCCTGAGAGGCTCCCTTGCCGAGCCCCTTTCCGGCCAGACGCAGTTTCTGCCCGCTGCTCACGCCCGGCGGGATGGTCATGTCCACCGGACTGTCCAGAGTGGGAATCCGGGCCGAAGTCCCGAGCACGGCCTCCCATGGAGCAAGGCGCAGATCGTACAGGACGTTCACGCCTTCGAGCCGGAAGAGCGGATGCTCCGCGATCTCCACCTGCAAAAGCAGGTCGCCCGCCTGCCCGCCCCCCATACCCGGAGAGCCCTGGCCGCTCAGCCGGATCTTCCCTCCGTTCTTCACGCCGGCAGGGATATTCACCTCCAGGGTCTTCTGCTGCATCCGGGGCATGCCGTCAGCGCCGCGCACCTGTTCTTGCAGGGTCACGGTCTTGCGTCCACCCCGGTAAGCCTCCTCCAGAGTGAGCGGCAGCCGCACCTCCGCGTCCCGTCCTCTGGAACGCATCCGGGAAAACCCCTCGCCGCCGAACCGGGCTCCACCGAAGCCGCCGCCGAAAATGGTTTCGAAGAAATCGCTGAAACCCTCGCCGCCGAACCCGCCGGAGCTGAAACGAATGTTTTCAAAACCGGGCGGCGGCTGGAAGTTCTGCCCATCCTTCCAGTTGGGCCCCAGGGAATCGTAGAGCTTGCGCTTCTCCGGATCCTTCAGCACTTCGTAAGCTTCATTGATTTCCTTGAATCTGCTTTCGGCTTCAGGATTGTTCGGGTTCAGATCGGGATGGTATTTGCGGGCCAGCTTCTTGAAAGCCTTGCCGATTTCATCCTGCCCCGCGTCTTTGCCTACTCCGAGCAATTTGTAATAGTCTTTATATTCCAAAGTAGTGCCGCTCCTTGTGCGCGATTCGCACGTGACAAGATAATATCCGCCGCCTTCAAGTCAACAATTTGACATCAAAAATCCCGTACATTTCCATATCTGCCCAAAGCTGGCGACATGGGACGCAGCACAAGCCACAGAGGACGCCCCAGATAAACCCACAAATCTTCATCGGCGGCGGCCACGGCCTCGGCCAGGGCGCTCCGGAAGGCCAGTTCCGCGCGCAGAATCCCGTCCAGCTCTCCGGAAACAGTCACAGCGGAGCCGGACAGAAG
>JAUMXF010000082.1 GCA_030529235.1 Pseudomonadota bacterium | reverse complement strand
TTGCTGAAGCAGATTGAATTCCTGAAAGAGGAAATCAGCTATCTGGAAGAGGAACTGGCCGCCGCCCGGCGCGAATTCCTGAAGTCCCGTTCGGGTGCGGAGGACAGATGAAGATCATTCTCGGCTCGGACCACGCAGGCCTCGGCCTGAAACAGATGCTGGCGGCCCATGTGTCCGACCGCTTCGAAATCCACGACGTGGGCGCTTTTTCCCGTGAAAGCTGCGACTATCCGCGCATCGCCCGGGAACTGACCCGCCTGGTGCTGGCCGAGAAGGCTCTGGGCATTCTCATCTGCGGGTCGGGCATCGGCATGTCCATGGCCGCCAACCGGGTGAAGGGCATCCGCGCCGCCCTGTGCGCCAACGAACACATGGCTCGCATGAGCCGCCGGCACAACGGGGCCAACGTGCTGTGTCTGGGCGAGCGCATCATCGGCCCGGATCTGGCCAGAGCCATCACCGACGCCTTTCTGGACACAGATTTCGACGGCGGCCGCCATCAGCGCCGCATCGACCTCATCGACACCCTGTAACTCCAAATCCCGCGAGAACCGCCATGAGCAATTCCGAAATGGACCACAAAGCCGTCAACGTGATCAAGGGCCTGATCATGGACACCGTCCGCACCGCCAACTCCGGGCATCCCGGCGGAGCCATGTCCTCGGCGGATTTCGCCTACATCCTGTTCAGGGATTTCCTGCGTTTCGACCCTGACGACGCCCGCTGGTTCAACCGGGACCGCTTCGTCCTGTCCGCCGGACACGAGTCGGCCCTGCTCTATGCCCTGCTTGTTCTGCGCGGGATTCTCGGTCTGGACGACCTGCGCGCCTTCCGCCAGCTCGGCAGCAAGACTCCGGGGCATCCGGAACACGACATGACCGAGGGCGTGGAAGCGACCACCGGGCCGCTGGGCCAGGGTTTCGCCATGGCCGGAGGCATGGCCGTGGCCGAGGTCTTCCTGCGCGCCTGGCTGGATGAGGAAACGGCCGGACATTTCACCTATGTGCTGGCTTCGGACGGCGACCTGCAGGAACCCGTCTGTCTGGGCAGCGCGGCCCTGTGCGGCCGGTGGGGACTGGGACGGCTCATCGTTTTTTACGACAGCAACAAGGTGCAGCTGGCGGGTCCCGCCGAACGGGCGGACACCACAGATTACAAGGCCCTGTTTGAAAGCATGCACTGGCAGGTGCTGGAGATCGACGGACACGACCACGAGCAGATCCGCCGGGCCATCCGGGACGGACAGGCGGAAACGGACCGTCCCACCCTGATCATCGGGCACACGGTCATGGCCAGAGGATGCGCCACCATGGAAGGCAGCGAAGCCACTCACGGCGCGCCCCTGCCGGACGAGGAGATCTCGGCCACCAAGGCCGGGCTCGGCCTGCCGGATGAAGAATACTTCCTGCCCGAAGACGTATTGACCCATTTCCGTGTCCGCTTCGACGAACTGTCCGCCGCCCGCGCGGCCTGGGACAAAACCCTCGCGACCCGGCTCAAGACGCCGGAATTTGCCCGGAAATGGACCGAAGCCATCCAGCCCGTCTGCCAGCGATCCCTGACCTGGCCGACCTTCGAGACCGGAGCCAGCGTGCCCACACGCAAGGCGTTCGGCCTCTGTCTGAACGCGCTGGCCGGACAGCTGCCGGGCCTCATGGGCGGATCGGCGGACCTGGACCCATCCAACCAGACAGAAGGATTCCGCAAGGCCCACGGCATTTTCCACGCCCTGAAAAATCCTCTGGGCCGCAACCTCTGTTTCGGCGTACGGGAATTCCCCATGGCCGCCATGCTGAACGGCATGGCCCTGCACGGCGGGGTGACGCCCTTCGGGGCCACGTTCCTGGTTTTCTCGGATTATGAGCGAAACGCCATCCGCATGTCCGCCCTGCAGAGGCTGCCCGTGCTGCACATTTTCACTCACGACTCCTTTTTCGTGGGTGAGGACGGCCCCACGCATCAGCCCGTCGAGCACATCAGTTCCCTGCGGCTCATCCCCAACCTGCTGGTCCTGCGCCCGGCCGACGCGCGGGAAAGCGCGGCCTGCATGGCCGTGGCCCTCAGGCAGCCCGCCCGCCCCTCGGTGCTGATCTTCACCCGCCAGGGGCTGCCCGTGCTGGACCTGCCCGAAGATCTGGAAACCCATGTGGCCAAAGGCGCCTACATCGTTCACGAACCCGAAGGCGGGCCGGAAACCCTGCTGCTGGCCTCGGGCTCGGAAGTGCATCTGGCTCTGGAAGCGGCCAGGGCCATGCCGGAACGGAAAATACGGGTGGTCTCCGTGCCCAGCATGGAACTTTTCGACGAACAGCCCGAGGAGTACCGGGAAAGCGTCCTGCCAAGGGCCGTCACCCGCCGGGTCGCCATCGAGGCCGGGCGGAGCGGCCTGTGGTACAAATACGTCGGGCTGGACGGCAAGGTCTGGGGGGTGGATCACTTCGGCGCTTCGGCTCCGGCCTCGAAGCTGAAGGAAAAATACGGTTTCACCACAGCCAGGCTGATCGAATTCATCAAGGCGGACTGAGAGATACGTTTCCACATCAGGCGGAAACAAAAACTTTCACGCGGCGGTCCGGCGAAAAAACCAAGCGCGCAAACCGGTAGCATCACTTCTTAAGGAAACAGCATGATGGAAGCTCCACAACGCAATCTGGCCATGGATCTGGTCCGGGTCACGGAAGCGGCGGCCCTGGCTTCGGCCCGCTGGCTCGGCAAGGGCGCCAAGAACGAAGGCGACGGCGCGGCTGTGGACGCCATGCGCCTGTCCTTCAACAGTCTGGACATCGACGGCCGCATCGTCATCGGGGAAGGGGAAAAGGACGAAGCGCCCATGCTCTACAACGGCGAGCGGATCGGCACCGGACACGGCCCGGCCGTGGATGTGGCCGTGGACCCGGTGGAGGGCACCAATCTGCTGGCCTACGGCCGCCCCAACGCCATTGCCGTGGTGGGGCTCGCTCCGGCCGGAGCCATGTTCGATCCCGGCCCCAGCTATTACATGCGAAAACTGGTAGTGCCCGCTCCGGCCAGAGGCGTGGTGGATATGGACGCGCCGGTGGCCCATAATCTGGAGGCCACGGCCAGGGCTCTGGGAAAAAAAGTGGAAGACCTGATGATCTTCGTGCTGGACAAGCCCCGCCACAAGGAACTCATCGCCCGGATCCGGGAAGCCGGAGCGCGCATTCAGCTGCATACCGACGGCGACGTGGCCGGAGCGCTCATGGCCGTGGACCCGGCCTCCTCCGTGGACATGATGCTCGGCACGGGCGGCACTCCCGAGGGCGTGCTGGCGGCCTGCGCCATCAAGGCTCTGGGCGGCGAAATTCTGGCCCGCTTCGACCCGCAGTCAGAGGAAGAGCTGGCCCGCGTCCGTGATTTCGGGCTGGATACCAACGCCGTCCTGACCACGGATACCCTGATCCGCGACGACAACGTGTTCTTCGCCGCCACGGGCATTTCCGGCGGCACCTTTCTCGGCGGAGTGACCTACCTGGGTACCGGAGCGACCACCCATTCTCTGGTGCTGCGCGGCAAAACCGGCACTATCCGGCGCATCACATCCACCCATCAGTGGGACAAACTGATGCGCTTCTCCGCCATCCAGTACTGACCCGAACACTGCCCTCCGCACCAAAAAAGAGCGCCTCCGCAGATGGGAGGCGCTCTTTACTTGCCAGTTACTGAATCTTGACGACGTTTTTCACATCGACTTCCGTGCTGCCCCAGTCCTTGTCGATCTCGGCGGTCAGACGGACCTTGTCGCTGGGCGTGACGTCGACGCCGCGCCATACATCGTCGTCGATCTCCACTTCAATCTTTCCGCTGGCATCGCGGAAAATATAGTGCTCCCGGCGCACCTGCTTCTCGATATACCCTTCCAGCGTGACATAGGTATCGTCGGGAAGACCTTTCAGGGAAGAAACCATGTTGATCTGCGATTGCCCGCCCTGTCCGCCGTTTTCGGAAAAACCGGCGAAAGCGGCAGTGGAGCAGAACAGCAGAAACGCGAGAACAAGATATTTTTTCATCGTAAATTACCTCGTTAAAGGAAGTTAACGGATTAAACGTCAGCCTCAAGACACTCCCGGCGCGCGGAGATCACTTTATACGCAGCCGGAGGAACCCGGCATTGACCGGATATTCAGGCGCAGGACTACGTGAAAGCAAAAAAATAAACAACTCCGTCCGCGGGACTTTACAGGTAAAAAGTTTTCATGAACTAATTTTCTTGACCTCACCCTTAATCAGGAATAATTCCTGAAAAGTTTCACACCAAAACCATAACCACGGAGAACTTCATCATGAGCATACTTGTCGCCAGAACAGCACCCGATTTCACCGCCCAGGCCGTAACACCCTCCGGCTGCATCGAAGAATTCACCCTCTCTTCCCTGCGTGGAAAATATGTGGTTCTTTTCTTCTGGCCCCTCGACTTCACCTTTGTCTGCCCCACGGAAATCATCGCCCACAACCGCCGCCTGCAGGAATTCCGCGACCGGGGCGTGGAAGTGGTCGGCGTTTCCATCGACTCCCAGTTCACTCACGCGGCGTGGCGCAACACGCCTGTGGACCAGGGCGGCATCGGCCCCGTGGGCTTCACCATGGTGGCGGATGTGAAGCATGAAATCGCCCAGGCTTACGGCATCGAGCATCCGGAGGCGGGAGTGGCCCTGCGCGCGTCCTTCCTCATCGACCGCTCCGGCGTGGTACAGCATCAGGTGGTCAACAACCTGCCGCTGGGCCGCAATGTGGATGAAATGCTGCGTCTGGTGGACGCCCTCCAGTTCACGGAAAAACATGGCGAAGTCTGCCCCGCCGGATGGCAGAAGGGCGACACCGGCATGAAGCCCGACGCCGACGGCGTGGCCGCGTATCTGTCTCAGAACAAGGAAAACCTGTAACCATTTCGCTTTCCGAAACTTCTTCAACAACGTCTCAACTCCTCAAAAAACAGAAAAGGCGCCGTACAGGCGCCTTTCTTATTGAAACCACCAAGCCGGGACCCCGGCTCCGGCGAAACCATCCATCCCTATCGACCGTAAACATCCTCGAAACGGACGATATCGTCCTCGCCCAAGTAGCCGCCCACCTGCACCTCGATAAGCTCCAGCGGGATGCGGCCCGGGTTGGCCAGCCGGTGCACCGCGCCCAGAGGCAGGTAGACGGACTCGTTCTCGCGCACCAGAATCTCCTCGCCGTCGCGGGTGACCACGGCGGTGCCCCGCACCACCACCCAGTGTTCGGCCCGGTGAAAATGTTTCTGCAGGGACAGCACATGTCCCGGCGCCACGGTGATGCGCTTGACCTGATACCGCTCGCCCTGGCCGATGGACTCGTAATGCCCCCAGGGGCGGAAAACTTTCTTGTGGGATACGGCCTCGACACGGTTTTGAGCCTTGAGGCGGTCCACCAGCTTCTTGACCTCCTGCACCCTGTCCCGGGGCGACACCAGCACCGCGTCGGAGGTTTCCACCACAATGTGGTTTTCCAGACCAACGGCGGCCAGCAGACGGGTTTCAGCATGCAGGAAAGAATCCCGCACATCGCACAGCAAAACGTCGCCCCGCGTCACGTTGCCGTCGTCATCCTTCTCCCCGGCCTGCCACAGAGCGTCCCAGGAACCCAGGTCGCTCCAGCCGCAGGACAGGGGAACCACCACACCCCTATCGGTCCGTTCCATGACCGCGTAGTCGATGGAATCTTCCGGGCAGGCGGCAAAGGCGTCATGGTCCAGACGCAGAAAATCCAGATCACTGACGGCCTTTTCCAGACTTTCCCGGCAGCCGCGCACGATTTCCGGCGCAAACCGGGTGAGTTCGGCCAAAACGGCGTCGGCGCGCAGCACGAACATGCCCGAATTCCAGAAGTACTGCCCCGAACGGACATACCCTTCCGCCGTGACGGTATCCGGCTTCTCTACAAAACGCTGGATTTTCCGGCCCGGCCCGTGAGGCATGGCCGCTCCCTGCATGATGTACCCATAGCCCGTTTCCGGAGCGGCGGGGATGATGCCGAACGTGACCAGATGCCCGTCGCGGGCGTAATCCACGGCCTGAACCACGGCCGTATGGAAGGCAGAAGAATCGGTGATGAGATGGTCGGCCGGCAGCATCAAAAGCGTGGCGTCCGGACTTTGGGCCAGAGCGTACAGAGCCGCCACGGCCACGGCCGGAGCCGTGTTTCTGGCCACGGGTTCCAGAATCAGGGCCGCCGGATGTTCGCCCAGATCGCGCAGCTGCTCCGCCACGATGAAACGGTGCTCGTCGTTGCAGATGACCACTGGCGCGGCGGCATCCAGACCGCGCAGGCGCAAAACCGTTTCCTGAATCAGGGTGCGGTCGCCGAGAAGTGCCAGTACCTGCTTGGGATGAAGTTTACGGGACAAGGGCCAGAGCCTGGTTCCGGAACCTCCGGCCAGAATGACGGGAATGATCATGAATTATTATTCCTGTTCGCGCCGGATTCTCGCCCCGACCTGTTCGAGCTTGCGCTCCATGCGCTCGTAGCCCCGGTCCAGATGGTAGATGCGGCGCACGTCGGTACGCCCCAAAGCGGCCAGCCCGGCCAGCACCAGGCAGGCGCTGGCCCGCAGATCCGAGGCCATGACCGTGGCGCCCTTGAGCCGGTCCACGCCGCGGACCATGGCGCTCTGCCCCGAAAGGGTGATATGCGCTCCCAGCCTGCACAGCTCCTGTACATGCATGAAGCGGTTTTCGAAAATACCTTCGGTGACGACTCCCGCCCCGCGGCTGCAGCACATAAGCGCCATGATCTGGGCCTGCATGTCCGTGGGAAAGCCGGGATACGGCCGGGTGGACAGGTCCACGCAGTTCAGGGGGCCGTCCACGAAAGCCCTGAACAAGGAGCTGTCGCCGTCAAACTGCATCCCCATATCACGCAGCTTGTCGATGACCGTTTCCAGAGCCTCCACCGGGCAGTCTTCGAGTTCCAGACCGCCCCCGGTGATGCCTGCGGCCACCAGATAGGTCCCGGCCTCGATACGGTCGGGCATGACCCGATAGCTGGCACCATGCAGGGATTTCACGCCCTCGATACGCACCACGCTGGTGCCGTGGCCGGAGATGCGCGCTCCGCAGGCGTTCAGGAATTCAGCCAGATCCTGGATTTCCGGCTCCCGGGCCGCATTTTCCAGGATGGTTTCGCCCTCGGCCAGCGTCGCGGCCATGATCAGATGCTCGGTGCCGCCCACGGTGGGAAAATCCAGAGGAATGTGCGCTCCACGCAGGCGGTCGCAGGTGCCGATGATGTCGCCGCTCTCCAGTTCGAACACGGCGCCCATGCGTTCCAGGCCCTTCAGATGCATGTCCACGGGCCGCGCGCCGATAGCGCAGCCGCCGGGCAGGGCCACTCTGGCCCGGCACAGACGAGCCAGGAGCGGTCCCAGGCACAGAATCGAGGCACGCATGGTGCGGACCAGATCGTACGGCGCTTCGGGCTTCAGATTGCACGAATGCAGCCGCACTTCGCCGTTTTGAAATTCCGCCCGGCATCCCAGAAGCTCCAGCAGCTTCAGAGTCGTGGCAATGTCCCGGAGATCCGGGACATTGGTCAGATGAACCTCGCCATCCACCAGAATGGAGGCCAAAAGTACGGGCAGGGCGGCATTTTTGGAACCGCTGACGCGAACCCGGCCCTTGAGCGGCACGCCGCCTTCGATGACAAGTTTGTCCATGCAGAACTCCAGCGCCGGGGAGGCGTTTTTTCGTATGTTGGGATCGGCGGCACTGCCGAAATCGGGAAAGCAGCGGCCAGACGCCGCGCCTCGCAGGTCGAAGCGCAAAAAAAAGCAGAACCAGCTCTTATCTGGTTCCGCCTTGGTGTCAAATGGGGTGAGTGACGCGGATTGAACGCGCGACAACCTGGGCCACAACCAGGTGCTCTGCCAGCTGAGCTACACCCACCATGAAAGTTGGGGTGAGTGACGCGGGTTGAACGCGCGACAACCTGGGCCACAACCAGGTGCTCTGCCAACTGAGCTACACCCACCACAACAGGGCAACTCATCTACGCAAGGCGTCTGGTGCGGTCAAGAAAATTCGGGCACACCCGCACGGCCCGAAACATCGCGACACGCTGACCGGGCGTCTCCCGACTCCGGAAGAAGGATGTGCAACGCATGACAGGAAAAGAAAAAATTGCGGATTTTTTCAGACATGCCCCAAAATACCGGCCATCATCGGGACGAATCATCCCCGGCCAATGCAAAACGGTGGCGCAATTCTTCCATTTCCTGCGCGGTGACGCCGCAGGCTCCGAAATGCTCTCTCCACCGGGAGCACACGGCGCGCATTTCCTCCCAGATATCCTTGGTCTGAGTCGGGGTCAGCCCGAATGGGGCTACATGGCTGAGCAGATTGCTCTCCGAGGCCAGCCGCCCTTCCCGGCCGCACGCCAGCGACAGCTCCAGTCTCGGAAAACGGATGGACGCGGGTACCAGATCGAAGGCCGGAGTCATCTCAATGCCCCGGCGAGAGACAAAAAAGGCGTGATTGCGGGGATGGTCGTCGCGGTTGGAGCACAGGGCGTTGAAAACCATACGCCGGAAAATTTCTGGCCCGGAGCCCCGCGCCCCAAGCCGTCTGGCGCTCTCCGCCAGTCCCTGATAGCTTCCCCAGTCTCCGTCTTCTTCCAGTTCGGCCACCGTAAAGCCGGACAGAACATGCCTCGGCCCGGCATCGTCCCGGTCAAAACGCCGCACCAGCAGCACGGTCTGGCCGCCGGCCTGAACCAGTCTGGTGAACGCGGTCTGTATGCCGCACGCCGCGGCCAAGGTCATGGTGGCGTGTTCCACCACGGGTTCGCGCCAAGGGTCGCCACGTTTGGAAAATTTCGCGATCCACAGGCTTCCGTCCATCTCGATCTGCACCTTGGGCCGCGCGCCGCCCAGCGACAGGCTCGACGCCAGAGCAGCCAGCAGAGCATCCTCGGGCAGGGATGCGCGCAATTCCCGCACGGCCTCGTCATCACTCGCGTCCTCGACCCGGGCCACGAGCCGGGCGATACGTTCCAAATCCCTGGCAGGAGGACAGAAGACTTCTCCGGAAGCCCATGCGGCGAAGGATTCCGGCTGTGCCGGCGTTCGCCCGAAAGCCAGAGCTCCCATACGCCGGGGATGGTGCATGGCCGTCAGTATTTCAAATTCGGACAGACTTCCCGGAGCGCGTCCGGCCATGAAGCCCAGCACCTTGCGACCCCAACGGTCGGGTGAGGCATCGCGCAGGGCGCTGAAAAGTCCGGCGCTCCGGTACTGTGCCTGCGTCAGAGGCAGCCGGACCGGATCGAGCGCGATGGCGTCCGGACGCTGCAAATATCTCTTACCGTAGCGAAAGGAAAAATCCGGACCATGAGTGAGCAGGCCCGCCGGAACATACCCTTGTCCGGGCAGAGCCATGAAGACAACGGCCTGTTCAGAAGTCGAGCTCATCGGTTCTTCCCGCATCCACACGCCGCGGCAGCCCGGCCAGGGCCAAGGCCTGCCCCTGCGAATCATTTTCCAGAGCGGCCAGCGCCCCGATCTGATCATCGAGCTCCAGCACCCAGAGTACATGCACCAGCACGCCCACGGATACACCCGGATGCCCCTGCTCCAGACGGCGGATGGTTTCACGCGAGGTCATGGCGCGCTCCGCCAGATCCTGCATGGTCAGCCCCCGCAGCGTACGGGCGGCGCGGATGTTCCTCCCCAGAGATTCGAGATTTCCGACGGCTCTGCGCGGCAGTCCCTGACGGGACATATTTTTGCTGTTCATGCCATATAGATAGAGCACAATTCTGAATTATGCAATATCCATATTGCATAATCTTCCATCCAGCATGTCATATCTCTCTGGTTGACGCGCTGGGACTTTGGCACCAGAGTTCATCCATGTCCGCATCTACCGCCCTGTTCAGCGCCGCCGCCTGGATCGAGCGGCGTTTTCTCTTCCTGGCCGTGGGCTTTTCCGCACTGGGTCTTGTTCATCCGCCCCTTTTCGCCTGGATCAGACCGTATATCTCTCTGGGTCTTGGTCTCATCATGTTCGGCATGGGCCTGACCCTGGAATTCTCCGACTTCACCCGCGTGTCCCGCCAGTGGCCGTCCGTGGCGCTGGGCGTGTCGCTTCAGTATGCGCTCATGCCGGCGATCGCCTGGGCGGTGTGCGCCCTCCTGCGGCTGCCGCCCGAAGCGGCTGTCGGCGTCATGCTCGTCGGGTGCTGCCCGGCGGGCACGGCATCCAACGTCATCGCCTATTTCTCCAAAGCGGATGTTCCCCTGTCCGTAACCATGAGTCTTGCCTCCACCTTGCTCGCCCCCCTGCTCACTCCGGCATTGATGGAACTTCTGGCCGGGCAGCGTGTGGCCGTGAACTTCTGGGGTATGGCCGGATCCATCTGCTGGATCGTGGTCTGCCCGGTTCTGGGCGGGCTTGTGCTGCGCAGGATGCTGCAAGTCCGTGTCCGGCCGGTGCTGCGCATCTTTCCGGCCGTCTCCGTGCTGAGCATTTCCGCGGTCATCGCCTGCGTGGTGGCCATCAACCAGAAAACCATCCTGACCGTCCCCCTGATGGTGCTGGCTGCCGTCATCCTGCACAACGCCCTCGGCTTTCTGTGCGGATTCTGGGCGGCGCGCGGAACGGGTGCGGCATCCGTGACCGCCCGGACCATCTCCATCGAAGTTGGGATGCAGAATTCGGGTCTGGCCGTGGCCCTGGCCGGAACATTCTTCGGACCGGCCGCAGCCCTGCCCGGCGCGCTCTTCAGCCTGTGGCAGAATCTGGCGGGCATGCTCCTGGCTCGCTGGTGGCGTTCGGGGTAGCTTTTTGTTCGGGCGGCATACTCCACAAAGTTCTTTCCCCGCATCTCACCCTAAAATCTGAAGTTCCAGATGCAGCGCTGCGGCCCAGTTTGCTTCGGACATCTTTCTCCTTGAAGTGACACCGAGGCTGTGAGCCGGTTTTCAGGAACGTCTCTTGCTTGACTGTAAAGAAATCCACGGCCTTTCGAGGCTGTACATGGCGATGG
>JAUMXF010000081.1 GCA_030529235.1 Pseudomonadota bacterium | reverse complement strand
CTGCATGATGCCGTCCTGCGTTCCGGCCACGCATCTGGAAACCTCCGGTGCGGCTATTGCCGCCGAAGACATCCGGATGATGCTTAAAGAGTTTCCGGAGCGCATTCTGGGGCTTGCGGAGATGATGAATTATCCCGGCGTGCTGCACGGCGCGCCCGATGTTCTGGCCAAGCTCGCGGCCTCCGGTTCGCGGCCGGTGGACGGCCATGCGCCGGGCCTTTCCGGCCGTGATCTGGACGCTTACATCCTGTCCGGGCCGAGCAGCGACCACGAAGCCTGTCTGCTGGAGGAAGGGCGGGAAAAACTGCGCAAGGGCGTGCATCTGATGATCCGCGAAGGCAGTTCCGAAAAGAATCTGCGCGACCTGCTGCCTCTGGTGAACGGATTCAACAGCCAGAACTGTTCGCTGGTCACGGATGACCGCCACTGCGACGATCTGGTGCGTGAAGGGCATCTGGATCACAGCGTCCGTCTGGCCGTGGCGGAGGGGCTCGACCCGTTGCGGGCCATTCAGATGGCTTCCATCAACACGGCCCGCCATTTCGGCCTGCGCCGGAGGGGGGCCGTCGCGCCGGGCTACCGCGCCGATTTCCTGCTGCTGGACAACCTGTCTTCCTTCGCCATTCACCGCGTGTTTCTGGGCGGCAAGCCGCTGGAAAAACATGCCTGGGAGCCCGCGCCCACGCGGTACCGTGTTGACGGCTCCGTGCGCGTGGGCGGCCTTGAGCCAGGCTGTCTGGACATGCCCGCCGGTGAGGGCAAGGCGCGCGTCATCGCCACGGTTCCCGGCCAGATCGTGACGACGGCGGAGCTGGTTGTGCCGAAAATCGAAAATGGCCTGATCCAGGCCGCCCCGGAGCACGATGTAGCCCGGCTGGCGGTTTTCGAACGGCATGCGGGCAGCGGCCGCAGGGGACTCGGGCTCGTGCGCGGTCTGGGCGTGCGCCGGGGCGCTCTGGGTGGAACGGTGGCCCATGACTCCCACAATCTGATCGTGGCCGGAGCTTCCGGGCCGGACATGCTGCTGGCCGCGCGGACCCTGGCCGAATGCGGCGGGGGCTTTGCCGTTGTATTGGAGGGGCGGGTACTGGAGCTTCTGCCGCTGCCTTTGGCCGGGCTCATGAGCGACGGGGAACCGGAAGAGGTGGCCGCCGCCCTGGACCGCCTCAATGCGGCGGCCAGAAGTCTGGGCTGCCCGGAAAACATCAATCCCTTCATGCAGCTGTCCTTTCTGGCCCTGCCGGTCATTCCCGAATTGCGCCTGACGGATCGGGGCCTGGTGGACGTGCGTCTCTTCGATCTGGTGCCGTTGCAGGGCTGAGCCGGACCAGGCGGGCGACTTGAAGCTCATCCGTTCTCTCGCGCTGCACCGGGCGGGATTGCCGGAAAATTCTGCCGTGCGGGTACGGATCGTGCGCCGTTCTGTTGACGCGCGGGCCAGAATGCCGCGTTTTCTGCTGCGCGTGGCTGTGGGAGGCGAAGAAAAAGCCCGGCGGCGGGGTTTTGAACCCAGATCTCTCGGCCCGAAGCGGGTCGCTGTGGTCGGAGCCGGACCGGCCGGATATTTCGCGGCCCTGACCCTGCTGGAGGCGGGCATCGCGCCCGTGGTGCTGGAGCAGGGCAGGGACGTGCGCTCCCGTCTGAAGGACATCAAAAAGATTTATTCCGAAGGCCTGATCCATCCGCACTCCAACTACTGTTTCGGCGAAGGCGGGGCGGGCACTTATTCCGACGGCAAGCTGTTCACCCGGTCCAAAAAGCGCGGAGATGTGAACCGCATTCTGGAGCTCTTTGTGGCTCACGGCGCGTCGGAGGATATTCTGGTGGACGCTCATCCGCATCTGGGCTCCAACGCGCTGCCCCGTCTGGTGCGGGCGCTGCGGGAGTCCATTCTGGGTGCCGGCGGGGAGGTCCGTTTCGACGCCCGCGTGAGCGATCTGCTGCTAAGCGGCGGCGCGGCGCGCGGAGTGGTGCTGGAAGACGGGGAAAAAATTCCGGCCGACGCGGTGATTCTGGCCACGGGCCATTCGGCGCGGGACGTGTACGCGCTGCTGCACCGGAAGGGTATTTCTCTGGAGGCCAAACCCTTTGCCTTGGGTGTACGCATCGAACATCCGCAGGAGCTGGTGGACCGGATGTTCTATCACCATTCGCCGCGCCATCCGGCCCTGCCTCCGGCCAGCTACCGCATCGCCTGCCAGACCGGGGAACGGGGCGTCTTTTCCTTCTGCATGTGCCCCGGGGGATTCGTGGTCCCGGCCGCCACGGCTCCGGGAGAACTCGTACTGAACGGCATGAGTCTGGCCAGCCGGAAGGCCCCCTTCGCCAACGCCGGACTGGTGGCGGAAATACGCCCGTCCGATGTGGCGGAAAAGGATCCTCTCGCGCTGCTGCGTTTTCAGAGTCAGGTGGAGCAGGCCGTTTTCGCCGCCGGAGACGGCCGCACCCAGCGCGCTCCGGCCCAGAGTGCACGCGATTTCGCGCGAGGGTGCCTGACGGACTCTCCGGGGCGTACATCCTATCTTCCGGGCGTGTATGCCGCTTCGCTGCACGAACTTCTGCCCGCCTTCGTGGTCCGCGCCCTGCGTCAGGCCTTGCGTGTTTTCGGACAGCGTCATCATGGCTTTGACAGCGCCGAAGCCATGCTGCTGGCCGTGGAGTCCAGAACCAGTGCGCCGGTACGCATCCCCCGCGACCCGGTTTCACTGATGCATCCGGAAGCGGCGGGTCTTTTTCCCTGCGGCGAAGGGGCCGGGCATGCGGGCGGCATCATGTCGGCGGCCATGGACGGAGCGGCCGTGGCTCAGGGCGTGAGCCGTTATGTGGACGCATAAGGTCCACGATGTGTTCCGCGTTTTTCATCCCGGAATAAAGATCGTTCTCTATGCGCCTGCGGATAGAAGCAGGACCCGTGCTATGACCGGAATCCGGACATAGCAACCATTCTTCAGGCGTGTCTGTGCATAGAACCGGAACATGCCATTGCCTGACAGACGATTGCCGTTGCCGGTCCCGTTCCTGATTTATCGCATCTCGGAGGATCAAGGCTTAACAGTTTCCGTATGTTGGGAGCTGTATCATATCTGGGGCAGGCGGCCCTGATGGTCGAGGATGATGGGGCAGGCCTGCCCGGCAGACTCCGGAGCAGTTTTCAGGACCCGATAAGATCGATGTCCGCCAGACGGTTGTTCACAGGAATATGCCCGCCGGGGTCGGAACGGTGAGCAGCTTGGCGAAGACAAGCCATATGGAGACACACATGACGCCGCTGAACAGGGCGGAGGTCATGATCCTGCGCCGCCAGTTTCCTCCGGAATCAGCTAAAATCGTCGCGGTGGCAAAGAGGAAGACGGCTGTGGCTGGATAGAACCCGAGAAAGATTATGAGTGGCACATAGAGAACCGAGCTTGCGGCAATAGTGATTACCCGAGACAGATTCGTTGGTTCAGGATCAGTGTGGGATGCCCGATTTCTGCAGCTTTTGATCAGGAGATACACGCCGCCGCAGATCAGAAAAACGATCAGCCCCCGGGGAAAGATAAGACTCATGCCGTCCAGCTCTCCGGACTGGACAAGAAACATGCTCGCAAAGCCGAGAACGGCCAGTCCCGCAGCCAGGTCCGCAAGTCGTCTATTCATGATCCGTCTCCGTGGTCTTCAGGGTTGTGGAGCGCTTCCATTCCAGAAGGATGGGCGTAATCAGGGATAAAATGGTGAGAAAGACGAGAAGCAGGGCGATGGGGCTCTGCAGAAACACGGTCAGGACGGATCCGCCGGAGGCCTTGGACAGATGTACACATTTTCCCAGATTCTCTTCGATCATGGGACCAAGAATGATGCCGAGGGCCATGGCGCCGGTGTCGAGACCCACGCGGATGCAGAAATGGCCGATAAATCCGAAGACAATGACCAGCCAGACATCAAGCATGCTGTTGCGGATGGCGTAAGCTCCAATGACGGAAAGAGCCACGATGGCAATGGCCACGAAAGTCAGCCGGACTCTGAGCAGCCTTGTCATGATCCGGGCCAGCACCAGGCCAACGGGGATCATGAGCAGGTTGACCGCAAATTGAGACATTATGAAAGTATAGGCCAGATCGCCCGTGGCTGTGAACACCTTGAAGCCAGGCTGGATTCCTTTGGCCAGCAGAGCGCCAAGGATCACCGCAGCGACGGCACTGCCCGGGATACCCAGCGTGAGCATGGGAATGAGCGCCCCTCCGATGACCGCATTGTTGGCGCTTTCGCTGGAAGCCAATCCTTCGATGGCTCCTTTGCCGTAACGTTCGGGATGCTTGTCCCAGCGTTTGGATTCATTGTAGGCGATGATGGATGCGATTTCTCCTCCTGCACCGGGGAGCATGCCCACCAGCCCCCCGATGATCGAAGAGCGAAGCAGAATGATTTTGCAGCGTGAGACCAGCGTACGGCAAACCAGTCCCAGCGCTCCGGGGGTGGGCTTGTAGTCGGCCAGAAAGGGCTTGTGGCTGCCGATCAGGGACAGCACCTGAGAAAAGGAGAACAGACCGATCATGGCCGGGATGACTTCGATGCCCTGCACCAGAGGATAATAGCCGAAGGTGAAGCGGGGCACCCCTTCATTCGGGTCAATACCCACTGTGGACACGAGCAGGCCCATGGCTCCTGCGAGCAGACCTTTGACCACGTTTCCCGAAGACATCACCGCGATGGTGGACAGGCCGAAGATGCACAGCCAGAAATTCTCTGGCCCGCCGAACTTGAGGGCGAAGCGGGCCAGAGGTGCGGCCAGAAACAGCAGAATGAGCGTACCCACGATGCCGCCGAAAGAGGAAGAGAGAAGTGAGGTAAATAGTCCGATGTCAGCGCGGCCAGCCTGACAGAGGGGCCAGCCGTCGAAAGTGGTCGCTACTGAGGACGGCGTCCCCGGCGTACAGATCAGACAGGCGGAATTGGAGCCGCCGTAGATGGCGCCGACATAAATGGCGCCGAGCATGATCAGACCGCTGGTGGCGTCCATAGCAAAAGTGGCGGGCACCATCAGCGCCACTCCCATGGTGGCGGTCAGGCCGGGCATGGCGCCGACGATGATTCCTCCCGTCAGGCCGACGATCATGAGGAAGATATTCAGCGGCTCGAACAGATGGCCAATGGCCGGCAGAATGAATTCGGTCATCGGACGCTCCTTGAGTATATGGCGGGGCTCCGCCGCTATTTTTTCAGCAGGCCGGATTTTTCCAGAGCGGTTCTGGCAGATTCGCCCTGTTGCCGGACGTATGCGGAAAAAGCTTCTCCATCCATGTACTCCATGGGTTGGCCGGAGGTTTTCATGTCCGCCTGATAGTCTGGATCGTCGCTGATTTTTTTGAATATCTCCCTCAGATAGCTGAGCTGCTCCCCGCTGATTCCTTTGGGCGCTACAAAAGCCCGGCGGATATCGGACACCACGTCGAAGCCGAGCTCTCTCAGAGTGGGCACATCCGGCAGGAAGTCGTTGCGTTTTTCCGAAGCCAGCCCGAGGACAGAAAATTCGTCAATGCTGCGCATGACGTCATTCAGATTGCCGAACATGACGTCGATCTCGCCTCCGAGCAGGGCTGCATTCTGATCCGCCGCACCTTTGTAGAAGATTTCCGTGACCGGAAAATCAAATTTGTCCTTTACGTCCAGAAGCATGAGATGGTGCCCGCTGTTGGGGCCGACCAAACCGAGCTTCAGTTTGGCAGGGTGGGCCTTGGCGTATTCGAATACATCCCTGACGGACTTCAAGGGGCTGTCTTTTCTTACGGCGATGGCCTGAGGGTCATTCACCACTTGGCAGATACAGGCAAAATCGTCGATGGAAAACTGGGCTTTCTGCATCAGAGGCTGCAGCACGATGTGGGGTACATTGACGCCGCCGATAGTATAGCCGTCGGGCTTGGCGTGGGCGATTTCTCCAAAGCCGATGGCCCCGCCGGCCCCGGGTTTGTAGATGAACACCCATTGCTGATCGGAGTACTTGTTCCAGTATTTTTGCATGATCCGGGCCTGCACATCGCTGGAACCGCCGGCGGTGAACGCGATAATCATGTTGATGGGCTTTTCCGGATACCCGGCCAGAAGGCCGCCGGGGAACAGGCTCAAAACGAAGGCCAGAGAAAGGAAACGAATGCTCATTTTCATACGAACTCCTTTGATGGCTTGATGTTTTCGAACTCCGAAGCGCGGTTTTTTTTTATTGTCTGTACACCTCCCGGATTGAAGAGACTGTATCGGTCCTGTGGGGTCTCAATTTTACGTCGCCGGTGGAGCGTGAAGCGGCGGAACCTCACGCTCCCTTGTTTCAGCCATGCGCTACGCGCTTTCGTACAGGCGAGTCATGATAAACTCGCGGTGTCCCAGAACTTCAGCGGAAGTCAGACGCCCGTTAGCTGTACGGATCATCATTTCCAGCAGCATGTCTCCGGCCTGGTCCAGGTTGATCTCGCGGCGCAGGAGACCGGACACATCGAGGTCGAAGTGTTCGGACATGGTGCGGAGGGTCCTGGGGTTGGAGCAGAGTTTGATAACCGGCAGGATCGGATTGCCGATGATGTTGCCCTGCCCTGTGGGAAAAAAGTGAACCACGAAGCCGGACGCCGCACACAGCGTGACCTGTTCCGCAGCGGCGGACGAGGAGTCCTGGAACCAGAGACCGGGCCCGGTGGGCGGGACGGCTTTCTCCAGGCAGCCGACAATGGGAGCTTTACGTCCGATTTTCTGGATGTTGCCCAGAGCCTTTTCCTCGATGGTGGTCAGTCCTCCCTCAATGTTGCCCTTGGTGGGTTGGGAGTCAGACAGGTCACTTGTTTTATGGTCGTCCACGACCTTGGCGTAACGGTCGAAATAAAACTGGAAATCCCTGCGGACCTGGTCATTGGCGCAGCGGTCCCTGACCAGATGTTCCCCACCCGTGAGCTCCGTGGTTTCGCCGAAGAGCAGCGTGACTCCCTGTTCGTAAAGCTTGTCGTAGGCGTTCCCCACCGTGGGATTGGTGGCGATGCCGGAGGTGGTATCGGATTCACCGCACTTGGTGGAAACCCACAGGTCGCTGATGCTGCATTCCGTCCGCTGGAATTCACTGGCAAACTGCATGAACTCTCTGGCCTTGCGCGAGGCGGCGCAAATGGTGTTGAGGTCGCCATTCTGTTCGATGGAGAACCCGGCTACTGGTTTGCCGGTCCGGGCGATACCTTCCACAATGCGGCTGGTCCATTGAGGTTCGATTCCGATGACGATCACTGCCGCGACATTGGGATTACAACCTGTGCCGATGAGGGTCCGGAAATGCAGTTCCAGATCTTCTCCGAATTGCAGACGTCCATAGGCATGGGGCAGGGCCAGGGTTCCTTTAACATTGTTGGCGACCGCCTCGCAGGCCGCGTTGGACAAGTCGTCCAGAGGCAGGATGACAACATGGTTGCGGACACCCACCCGGCCGTTTTCACGACGATATCCGAGAAATTTTTTTTCCATGGCCTACCACCTTTTAGTCTTCACATTGTGCACATGGAGGTGTTCGCCTTTTCTGATGGGCGCCACGACTTTGCCGATATCGGTATTGTACTTGTAAACTGTATCGCCCACGGCGAAGTCCTTGAGCGCGACTTTATGCCCGATGGGGATATCGCTCAGAATTTTCACTGTTATGGTCTGGTCTTCCTTCATGATCCAGCCGGTAATGTCCTGATTTGATTTCAACCCCTCGACAACGACAACGCCGACACCGTCAGCGGCTTCATGGACCAGAAAATCAATTGCCATACATTTCTCCTTTTGGGTTTGCCGTACGTGCTCTCGGGTTTTCCGCCTATGCCGCCCTGGGCTTGGATGCCGCGTCGCAAAGTGAAGACCGGAGAAAGCCCGCACATAAGATAGCCGTCCTCAAGTATCCTGTCTGACTGGGAAGCAACGGTCGTTCCAGAAGAAGAAATATCTCTGCAAGGATATAGTCTATTGTTATATTTGAATTTATTTTATTTACTGCCGGGCTGCGAAGCAATTTTAAGCCCGAAGATGGACATTATGCCCGTATTTGAACACGATGACTGTGAAATCCCGTGGACCGGAGGAGCAGTATGGAAACGGAAACCCAGCTTAAGACACAATCGCCGCATATTTCCGCGGCTCATGTTCTGGGCAGGGAGCTTATCATCTCCCTGGGCAAGAAGACTTCCCGTAATGCGTTTCTGCAAACCATTTCCCGGCTTTTGCGCCAGCAATTCCGGTATGATCGCCTGTGCATCAATCTGTACGATCCCAATAGCGAACTTTTGAGCTATTTTGCGGCGGCCGAGGGCGCTGTGGTCAATGCGTTATCTCCCATCCGAAAAGCGGAAAAGACGACGGTGGCCGGGCACGTCATTGCCTCGCGCAAACCCGTGGTGATCACGGACATTTCCCAGTATTTTTCCGAAGCCGCCATGCTGCATCCCATGGCGGAAGCCGGTCTGGCGGCCACTATGGCCTTTCCGCTGATGCTCGGAGACAGGATTGTCGGTACTCTGCACTGCTCTTTCCGGAGAAAACCGGACAACCTTTACGAGATCATGGAGTTTCTCCTTGAGCTCGCTCCCGCTGTTGCAGCCGGGTTGGGCGTACTGCTGGCTATGGAATCCTTGGAGCAGGGAGCGGAACTCAATCGGGTGGCTTTCACAGGAGATGCGCAGGAATGTGAGACATTTTTCTTTGAAAGCCGGGCTATGCGGCAGTTCATGGCCAAAGTGCACGCAGTGGCCAAATTGGATATTCCTGTTCTGATTCTTGGGGAAACGGGAACGGGAAAGTCACGTTTGGCGCATTATATTCATTGCAACAGCCAGCGGAGAAAGATGCAGTTCGTGCAGGTCAATTGTCCGGCCATGGCTCCCAGCCTTTTTGAGAGCGAGCTTTTCGGCCATGCCAAAGGTGCCTTCACCGGAGCGGCCACCAAACGGATCGGCCGTTTTGAACTGGCGCATCAGGGTACACTGTTTCTGGACGAAATCGCCGAATTGAGCTGCGAGATGCAGAGCAAGCTGCTCCATGTTCTGGATGACAGCTGTTTCGAAAGAGTCGGGGAGAGTGTTTCTCTGTCCGTGGATACGCGGCTCCTTTCCGCCACAAACGTGAATATGCGTCAGACCGTGTCTTCCGGACAGGTGCGCCGTGATTTTTATCACCGTCTTTCCTCCTGCGTGCTGGAGGTTCCTCCTTTGCGTGACAGAAAAGACGATATTCCCGCTTTGGCAGGCTTTTTCATTTCGCAGCTATCCAGAAAATATGGCTTGCGGCAGATACAGCTGTCGCGGGATATTCTGGACCGGCTGGCTGGCCATACATGGGAGGGAAATGTCCGGGAACTGCGAAATGTGATCGCCGCCTTGCTGATTGCAAAGAGTACGACGGGAAAACTGACTCCGTCGGATATCGAAGAGGCACTTTCCAAAGATGCGGATGTACGCGGGGAGACCGCAGTATCAGTATCGGACTCCGCAGGGCGGTCCCACAAGCACCGGCTGGAAGACTTTGAGCGCGAACATATCCGTCAGGCTCTGGAGAAATCAAAGGGCGTGGTGTCCGGTCCCAAAGGTGCGGCGCGGATGCTGGGACTGACCAGATCCACATTGCAGCGGAGAATGCAGAAATTGGGGCTCTCCGCGAGATGAGCCCTGTCCGAGGGCTATGTGCCGGGTTCGGCGGGCTGTTTGTCCATGTGGCCGGATGAGGTGTGGAAATAGGTGGTATTGGCGTTGGGCACGATAGCTATACGGGGTGTGGCGCCTGCGGAAAACTTCTGGAGCCATGCGTCAATGGCCGGCTGCGCGTCGCCCTTACGCAGATGGCACTGGGCCAGTATGCGCTCGTCCATATCGGAATCCACAATTACTGTGAACCGGGTCAGAGTGCGGCTGAACAGGAACGCCTTGTGGGCCCCCATACGGAAACCCTGCTCTGCGAATTCACGCATCTGCTCTGATGGTGTGGCGAACCGGCGAACATAATCGTGATAGCGCATATCGCCTACTCCCTGGGGACATGCTGCCAGCAGAAGAATCCTGCCGCCCGGGACGGCGCACTGCGAGGCCATATTCAATCCCTTCTGGGCTTGGTAAAGGCAAATATCCTTGGGATCTCCGCCACAGGATGCGATGACGATGTCAAAGGGCGTGTCGAAGGCAAGCCCATAAATTTTCCGGGAAATGGCTGCTCCTGCATTGAGGACGGCCTCCGGGTCTCCGGCCAGCACGGCAGCTGACCGTTTTTCGGGATCGAGACAGACATTGATTGCCAAGTCAACGCCGATCATTCTCCCGGCCTCGTTGATATCCTGCCGGGCCGGATTTCTGGAAATTTCCCCTGCCCTGGCATCCGGGCTGATCATCAGGCCATGATTGTGCTGGATCGTATTTTTGGATGCACAGCCGACGACCACTCCTTTGGCTCCGCCGGTCATACCCTGAAACTGATGCGGGTCGATCATTCCCACGACAATTTTGAGCTCGGCTTCGGCGTAGGCGGAGTTGATTTCCACGGGCGTGCCGCGGCTGGTTCTTCCAAACAGGGTCATGGGCGAGTTTACTGCGTCATGGGAAATAACTGCGCATCCATCAACCTCTTCCGGCAAGATGCGTTCGAGCTGGGCAGCGTCTGGCGCGGGATGCAGCCCTCCTCCAACCACTATGCGGATACGGCGTGAATCGAGTTCCGGCCAGACTCGTCTCAATCTTTTCAAAAGGACTGGCAGCAGAACTTTGAGAGGGACCGGCCTTGTCTCGTCCGGTACAGCGATGGCGATGCTCGCTGGACCCTTTCTTTCCTCAAGATGCGGACAGCCCAGAGGGTTACTCAGGGCGTCTTCCAGAGCCTGCCCGAGATCGGGCACTACGGGCAGCTCCCGTGGGCGCAGTATGGAGATGTCCATGCCGTCGGGAAGGAAAATGCTTTTGGTGCCTTTCCCGTACTTGAGATCGATTTTCATATGGAATTTCCCCGGTTACGGCATCAGAAGAAATTTTTGTCCAATCTTGTCCACACATCCCATC
>JAUMXF010000080.1 GCA_030529235.1 Pseudomonadota bacterium | reverse complement strand
ACAATGTCTAATGCACTCAAAATAGGCACACCGCTTGATACCATGGTGGAAAACGTCCGGCTGAACTTGGCCACAGCGGCCTTGCGGAGCAATGGACCGAAAATAGGTAGAAACAGTATCCAACGGTCTACCAGTATCTTTCCCTGTTCCCATTTATAGAAAAAGCGGAATCCAACTAGAAAAAGGATGAATCCAATTACCAGCCACAGAATATTTTCGGTGACAAATCGGCTAAGATCAATAACAATCTGGGTCGGCAAAGGTAACGCAGAACCGAAACTTCGAAACATCTGCTCAAAGGTAGGAATAACAAAAATGAGAATGATTGCGACAACAGCCACCGCCACTGTCACAACCACGCCAGGATAAATCATGGCCCCTTTGATCTTGGCTTTGAGCTTGGCCGCCTTCTCTATGTATTCGGACAACCGTAGCAGAACGATATCCAGAATACCGCCGGTTTCACCCGCATTGACCATATTGGTGTAGAGGGCGTCAAAAATATCGGAATGCTTCATCAGGGCTTCATAGAGAGAGCTGCCCCCTTCGATATCGTTACGCACGGAATACAGTTTGCGGCGCAGTTTACCATTCTCTGTCTGTTCGCACATGATCTGCAGCGCTTGCAGGATAGGCACGCCAGCGTTGATCATGGTGGCGAACTGACGGCTGAAAACCACCATGTCACGATCGGAAACTCCTCCTTCAAGAGGAGTGCCTTCCAGTAAGTCCTTGGGCCTGGGTTTGACCCAGACGAGAGAATAACCCTTCCGGCGCAGAATATTCTCCGCAAATTCCAGACTGGGAGCATCAAGATCCCCCTTGACGGTTCTTCCGTTACGAGCCTTTGCTTTGTAAATAAAAATGGCCATACAGATATTCTCCAGAAAAAAAGTCAAAATGTGGGGCTACAATGCTCCCAACACGTAAATATATCAAGGGGCTAATCTGAGCTTCACCTTCAATCCGTCTTTTGCCCTTCCAGCTCCTGCAGTTCCTTTTCCAGATAGGCCAGTTCCGACATGAGTTCTTCGGCTTTTTCCTGCAGCCGGGTGAACTTCCGTCCCAGTTCACCGGACCGTTCCGCATCGACATAGGTGGCCGGGTCCGCCAGCAGAGCCTCAAGTTCGCCCTGTTCCGCGAGATTAGCCTCGAGCTGGGCTTCAAATTTTTCGTATTTTTTCCTGAGGGGCCTGGCCTGCTGATGAATCCGGTTCCGCAGCTCGGCCTCCTCCCGCTTTCTCTGCTTCTGATCCTGCCGGGCTGCTTTGGGCTGCCGTACCTCTGCGCCATTCTCTTCCTTTTTACGGGCGTGATACTCGTCAAACCCGCACTGGTGCACTTCTATACCCTGCGGAGTGAGTTCCCAGATTTCGTTGACCACTTCCGACAGCAGATAGCGGTCATGGGCCACGGCTAGCATGGTCCCGGAATAGGCGCACAGGGCCTCGATCAAGGCTTCCCGGCTTTCCATGTCCAGATGGTTGGTCGGCTCGTCCAGAACCAAAAAGTTGGCCCGGCTGAGGAAAAGGCTGGCCAGAACCAGCCGGTTCTTTTCCCCGCCGCTCAATTCCTCCACCTTCTTTTCCCAATATCGTTCGCCCAGCATGAAGAGTCCGAGCACGGACTTGAGCTGGAAATCCGAGCTGGAGGGAGAGCCCAGACGCCGTATCTCGGCTATCACTGTTTGGGAGGGACGCAGGATGTCCGTCTGGTGCTGGCTGAAATAGCCGGTCACAATGGATGACCCCAGCGAAACCTTGCCCCGCGTGGGTGCAAGTCCGCCGGTGATAAGTTTGATCAGGGTGGATTTACCGCGGCCGTTGGGGCCGACCAGACCGATCTTCTGACCGCGGTACAGATGAAAAGTCAGACCGGAAAACAGCTCCGCATCCGGAAAGGAAAAGGACAGGTCCACGGCCGAGAGTACCGTCTGGTTGCCCCGCTCGGGCTCGGGCCAGGAAAAGGACAGAGACCGGGTACGAACTTCGGGCGCGATCCCGTCCAGTTCACCCTGCAGTCTGCCGATCCGCACCAGCCGGCTCTGGGCCTGTCTGGCTTTGGTCGCCTTGGCCCGGAAACGGTCCACAAAAGCCTGGTTGCGGCCGATTTCCGCCCGCAGTTTTTCCGCCTGGCGCCGGTTCTGTTCCCCGCGCTCAGCGTTCCATTCCAGAAACTGCGAGAAGTTGCCGTCGCGCAGCACGGGTTTTTCCCCGCCGAGAAAAAGCACCCTGTTGGCGCAGCGGTCCAGAAAATAGCGGTCATGGGCCACAAAGACGAGAGCACCCTGAAAACTTTGCACATAGGACTCAAGCCACTCCACCGCTTCCAGGTCCAGATGGTTGGTCGGCTCGTCCAGAAAAAGAATATCGGCCCCGGCCACCAGCACCCGGGCCAGCTTGGCCCGCTCCCGCCAGCCACCGCTCAGTTCTCCCAAGGTCCGGGAAAAGGCGGCCGGAGCAAAGCCCAGGCCGGACAGAATGGCATGGGCCCGGTGTTCGGGATTGTAGCCGTACTGGTGTTCCAGCTCCGCCTGCCGGTGATGCAGTTCCATCAGAGCCGCATCGTCGTCTTTTTCCAGAGCCGTCTTCCAGTCCATCCAGAACTCGGCCCAGGAAGGCAGCACCTCCAGCACGAAATCCTCGAGTCTTTTCTCCAGATCCGCCCGGCTAAGATCCTGACGCACGAACCCGATCTGAGCGCCCTTGGGCATGCTGACCCGGCCGCTGTCGGGAGAAACCTCTCCAGCCATGATCTTGAGCAAAGTGGATTTTCCGCAGCCATTGGGGCCCACCAGAGCCAGCCGCGTTCCGGAATGGACTTCCAGAGACAGCCCGGAGAACAGATCCACCCCGGAATACGCCTTGGAAACCGCCTGAACCGTGATTCTGGACATTACTCTACGTCGAAAAAGATGGATATCTGCGTCATCAGGGACGTGACGGACTTGTTGAACATATCCTCGGAAAACTCTTCGGCCGGGAACTTGGTCTGCAGCATCAGAAATTCTTCCTGCTCGTCGCCCAGGGGCGGAGTGACCGTCAGCGAGGCTCCGAGCAGATCGCCGTTCAGAGCCAGCAGATCCAGCAGGTCTTCTCTGCCCGCGTCCTCGATGGGGCCAAGAGACAGGGATACCGTGACCGTGGGCAGATCGAAGGTGCCCTGATTGGGTTCCAGAGACAGAAACCCGCTGCCCTCCTCACCCAGTTCGAAGCCCCACAGAGCGCCGTCCTCGGCGGCGGGGGAAATGGGTTCGTACTCCGAAGCCGCTTTTCTGAGTACGGCTTCCATTTTCTGGGCAAAGGCGACCAAATCCATATTTTCCTCCACAGGCGGTTTACGGCCAAGCTGCGGCCAACAAAAAAAATTTCATAGACCGCTCCGCGCCGGACTGACAAGCTCTTTGCCCGGATCCCACACCGGCTAGAATACACCCTTCTTACATATTTCCTCTCCGGCGGAAAATACGTTAGCGGCGGGAACCAACTTCAGCAGTGCAAACCATGAACAACACCCTCTCTCATCTTCTCATGGACTGGTTTATGCGCCATCAGCGGGACCTTCCCTGGCGCAGAACCTACAACCCGTATCACGTCTGGATTTCGGAGATCATGCTGCAGCAGACCCAGATGGAGCGCGGCGTGGAGTACTTCAACCGCTGGATGCGAAAACTCCCCGACGTGGAGGCTTTGGCCAAAGCCCGCGAGGACGATGTGCTCAAGCTGTGGGAAGGGCTCGGATACTACTCCCGGGCCCGCAATCTGCACAGGGCCGCCCGCATCCTGTGCTCCGTGCACGGCGGCCGTTTTCCCTCCATGCCGGAGGAGCTGCAGAAGCTTCCGGGCATCGGCCCGTACACGGCCCGGGCCATTGCCAGCATCGCCTTCGAGCGGGATGTCTGCGTGGTGGACGCCAATGTGGAGCGTGTCTGCAGCAGGCTCTACAATATCGGCACGCCCGTGAAAAACCGCGACACCAGAAAACAGATAGAAGAAATCTGCGAAAAACTGCTTCCTCCGGGCCGGGCCAGAATCTTCAATCAGGCCGTCATGGAATTCGGCAGCCTGCTCTGCTCTCCCCGGACACCCGGTTGTCCCGTCTGTCCGGTACGGGAATTCTGCGCCGCCCTCCGGGAAGGCGTGGTGGATCAGCGCCCCGTGCTCCGGCCGCCTGCAAAACCCATTTTTCTGGACATGGCCACCGGCGTGCTCCGGCGCGAAGGCAGATTTTTCGTACAGAAACGCTTGAGCGACGATGTCTGGGGAAACCTGTGGGAATTTCCCGGCGGCGTGGTGGAACAGGGCGAGAGTCCGGAACAGGCGGTCATCCGCGAGTATCTGGAGGAAACGGGCCTGACCGTCTCCCGCCCGGCGCTTATCGCGCGGTTCAAACATTCCTACACCAAATACCGGATCACCCTGCACGCCTTCTTCGTCGAAGCCGAGGCCGTGGACCCCGTCGCTCTTACCGCGGCCCAGGAATACCGCTGGTCCACCTGGGAAGAAGTGCGCGGCCTGGCCTTTCCCGCCGGACACCGGAAACTCGTCGAACACCTGTCCCTTCTGCGCAAATTCGAAATGGAGGCCAACTCATGACCACCTTCACCATTCTCCTTGTCCTGACCGCCCTGGCGGTACTCATTGCGGCGGCCGTCGGCGGACTCGTCTTCGCCCTGGCAGTACCACTTCTGGGCACCGTGATCGCCCTCATCTTCGGCGTCTCCGTTCTGGGCACTCTCATCAGTTCGGCCCTGTTCTGCTACGAAGAAAGCACCCGGACGGGAAAACCCGCCATGCCCCTTCTGAACCTGTGCCTGCGTGCCGCGCCCCTGAGCATCCTCTCCCAGGCCGCCATGTTCTGCCTGTATCCTCTGGGCCTCTGGCCGGGGCTCTGGAGCAAACCGACATCCGGGAAAGATCTGGTGATCATGGTTCACGGTCTTTTCCACAATGCCGGGTCCTGGGCGCTCTTCCGCCACCGACTTCATTCCAAAGGCTATGCCACGGCCTGCTTTTCCTACTCCAGCTGGGGAACGGAACTGGAAGAAGTCGTCCGGAATCTGCAGGAATATCTGCGCGATCTGACGGCCCGAAATCCCAATCGAAATATCCACCTGGTGGGACACAGTCTGGGCGGACTGCTTCTGCGGGCGGCTCTGGGCGGCATGGAAACGCCGGAAAACGTACGCTCCGTGGTCACCCTCGGAGCACCCTTCGGCGGCAGCAAGCTCTCCCCCTTCGCCTTTCAGTCTCTGGGGAGGTATCTGCAATACGACGGTGAAACCGTCCGGCGTCTGGCCGCCCTGCCCCATCCCGGTCATGTCCGCGCCCTGGCTCTGTATTCCCCGGTGGATGGTCTGGTTCTGCCAGGCGACGCCCTGCACTGCTCCGCGCCGGGCTGGGTCGAAAAAGAAACGGCGCCTGTCAGCCATGTTTCCATGCTGTACGCCGAAAGCGTCTTTGAAGATGCAAGGCAATGGATGCGTGAAGTTTCAGGCGACTGAGGCCGGACTTTCCCCTGCGGAAGAAGCAGCCGCCCAAACGCGTCCGGGCCGTGGGCGCTTCCGCCAGTGTGGCGGGAGATTGCCCGCGGCCCGGATATTTCCGGAACGGGAACGCCGTTCTAACGAATGAACAGCATTTCCTGGTAGCTGGGCAGTTCCCACAGATCGTCGGCGATGATGGTTTCCAGCAGGTCGGAATGCTTCCTGACCTCCCGCATGGCGGGCAGGATGGTGTGGCAGTAGAATCTGGCCTGGGCCTGGCTGTCGACACCCTTGTCCCCTTCCATCAGAGCCTGCAGCTCGTAGGTGACCTTCTGCATGGCGCGCAGATTGGCCGTGAGCTGGTCCAGGGTGGTGGTGCCGTACTCCTTGCCGATGGCCTTCAGGTTCACGCAGGCCTGGGCCAGTTCGTTCTGATAGCGCACGGCCGCCGGGAAAATGATGGTCTTGGCGATGCGCAGCATCAGATTGGCCTCGGTCTCGATGGTCTTGCAGTACTGCTCGGTGTAGATTTCCTCGCGGGAGAACAGTTCGTTCGCGCTCAGCACATTATAGCGGGCAAAAAGCTCGACAGAGGCGGGGCTGCTGATGGCCGGAAGGGCTTCGGGCGTGGTCCTCAGATTCGGCAGGCCGCGCCGGGCGGCCTCTTCCTGCCATCTCACGGAATAGCCGTCGCCGTTGAAGATGACGCTGCCGTGTTCCGTGATGACCTTCTGCAGCAGGGTCTGCACGGCCGCGTTGAGCTTTGAGGAGTCGCCGCCCGTGGCCGCCTCCAGTTCCGTGGCCATATAGTCGAGCGACTCGGCCACCATGGTGTTGAGGGCCACCAGAGGGCCGGCCACGGACATGGATGAGCCCACAGCCCGGAATTCAAAGCGGTTGCCGGTGAAGGCGAAGGGGCTGGTCCGGTTGCGGTCGCCCGGATCGATGGGCAGAGGCGGAAGAGTGTCCACGCCCACGTTCATGATGGATTTCTGCTTCGAGCCTTCCACCTTGCCCTTTTTGATCTGCTCGAACACGCTGGTCAGATTGTCTCCCAGATAAATGGACACGATGGCCGGGGGGGCTTCATGGGCTCCCAGGCGGTGATCATTGGAGGCCGTGGCCACGGTGGCCCGCAGCAGGGCTCCGTGTCTGTGCACGGCTCGGATGACCGCGGCGCAGAACACCAGAAACTGGGCGTTTTCGTGCGGCGTGTCGCCGGGATCGAACAGGCCGCCCAATTCCTCGTTGCCGATGGAATAGTTGAGATGCTTGCCCGAGCCGTTGATGCCGGCAAAGGGCTTTTCGTGCAGCAGGCACATCATCCCGTAGCGCTTGGCCACCGTGCGCAGGATGGTCATGATCAGCTGGTTGTGGTCCGTGGCCAGATTGCCGGGCTCGTAGATGGGCGCAATCTCGAACTGGCTGGGCGCCGTCTCGTTGTGGCGGGTTTTGACCGGCACGCCGAGCTTGTACAGATCGCGCTCGGCCTCCATCATGAAAGCTAGAACGCGGCGCGGCGTCACTCCGAAATACTGGTCCTCGAATTCCTGCCCCTTGGCGGGCCTGGCCCCGAAAAGCGTCCGCCCGGCGATGAGCAGATCAGGCCGGGCAAAGGCAAAATGGCGATCGATGAGAAAATACTCCTGCTCCACTCCGGCATAGCAGGTCACAGGCAGTCTGCTTTCCACGCCGAAGAGCTTCAGCACTCGCTTGGCCTGCCTGTTCAGCGCCTGAAGGGAACGCAGAAGAGGCGTCTTCTTGTCCAGAGCCTCTCCGGTCCAGGACACGAAGGCCGTGGGGATGCACAAAAAGGTGCCGTTGGGATTTTCCAGAATGAAGGCCGGGCTGGTCACGTCCCAGGCCGTGTAGCCCCGCGCCTCGAAGGTGGTGCGCAGGCCGCCCGAAGGAAAGCTGGACGCGTCGGGCTCCCCCTGGATCAGCATATGCCCGCTGAATTCCGACACGGCGCCGCCCTTGCCGTCCGGGACGAGAAAGGAATCGTGCTTTTCCGCCGTGAGCCCGGTCAGAGGATAGAAAACGTGGGTGAAATGAGTCGCGCCTTTCTCTATGGCCCAGTCTTTCATGGCGTTGGCCACCACGTCCGCCACGGACGGGTCCAGCTTTTCCCCGAACTCCATGGTCTTCTTCAGGGATTTGTAGACGTTTCTGGGCAGGCGGGCGCGCATGACCGAATCGTTGAACACGTTGCAGCCGAAGACATCCGTGGGCGATGTTTCGCTGAAGTTCAGGGGCGCATGCGTGGTTCTGTAGTCGGTGATGGCTTTGATGGCGTCGCGGCGGGCAGAATTCCCGTTCATGACATTCCTCCGGAAAAATTTGGCGCGGGGAAAAGCGCCCGGATCTCAGGACAGAGCGTCTCCCGCGCCGCGGACAGGCTACCGTAAGCGGCCGGGATTACGGGCAGCGGATTAAATGACATCTCCGGAGCATGCAATACGAAAAAGTCCGGGCCGCCCGGAGGAAAAGCCCGCACCCGGCCGAACGAAAAAGGCGGCCTTTTCCGGCCGCCGCGAAAACCATCAGGGCAAGGGAGCCACCTTCCAGATATTGTCCGCGTATTCCATGACCGCCCGGTCGCTGGAGAACATGCCCATGTGCGCGGTATTGAGAATGGACATGCGCGTCCATCCGGCCGCGTCCAGATAGGCGTCCTCCACCCGCCTCTGAGCATTGATGTAGTCTTCGTAGTCGGCCAGCACCATGTAGTAATCTCCATGCGACAGCAGGGAATCCACGATGGGCCGGAAAAGCCCCGGAGCCTCCGGCGAGAACGCTCCGGTGGCGATCATGTCCAGAGCCTTTTTCAGCTCCAGCGACTGCTCGTATATCTTCCGCGGGTCGTAACCCTCGCGCCGCAGGGTTTCCACCTCTCCTTCCGTGCGTCCGAACAGGAAAAAGTTTTCCTCGCCCACGGCCTCGCGGATCTCCACGTTGGCCCCGTCCAGAGTGCCTATGGTCAACGCTCCGTTCAGGGCGAACTTCATGTTTCCCGTGCCCGAGGCCTCCATGCCCGCCGTGGAAATCTGCTGCGACAGATCCGCCGCGGGAATGATCCGCTCGGCCTGCGACACGCAGTAGTTGGGCAGAAACACGACCTTCAGGACGCTGCCCACCGCCGGATCGGCGTTGACCACCTGGGCCACGGAGTTGATCAGCTTGATGATCAGCTTGGCCTGCTGATAGCCGGGCGCGGCCTTGCCCGCGAAAAAGACCGTGCGCGGCGGATGGGGCTGGCCGTTCTGCCCCCGGAGGCGGTTGTAGAGCGTGATCACGTGCAGAACGTTCAGCAGTTGGCGCTTGTACTCGTGGATGCGCTTGATGTGCACGTCGAAAAGCGTGGACGGGTTGATGCCGAGCCCCAGCTTCCGCAACACGTACCGGGCCAGCAGCTTTTTGTTTCTCCGGCGGACTTCCTGCCAGCGCAGCTGAAACTGGGGATCGTCGGCGTAAGGGGCCAGTTCCTCGAGACGGGACAAATCCGTGACCCACTTCTCGCCGATGACCGAGGAAATCAGCTCCGACAGGGCCGGATTGCACTGGTACAGCCATCTCCGGGGCGTGATGCCGTTGGTCACGTTGGTGAATTTTTCCGGCATGATCAAAGCGAAGTCGCGAAACAGCTTGTCGCGGATGATCCGGGAATGCAGGGCGGCCACGCCATTGACCGCATGGCTTCCCACGATGGCCAGATGCGCCATGCGCACATGCTTGCCGCCGTCCTCCCCGATGATGGACACCGAGCGGGCCAGATCTTCGCGGCCGGGGAACTGCCGCCGCACGCCCTCCAGAAAATGATGGTTGATCTCGAAGATGATCTGCAAATGGCGCGGCAGGACGCGGCCCAGAAGTTCCGCCGGCCACACCTCCAGAGCCTCGGGCAGCACCGTGTGGTTGGTGTAGGCGAAGGTCCTGCGGCAGATATCCCAGGCCCGCTCCCAGACCAGGGACTCTTCGTCCACCAGAATACGCATCAGTTCGGCGATGCCGATGGCCGGATGGGTGTCGTTTAACTGCACCGTGACCTGATCCGGCAGGCAGTCGAAAGAAGAATAGTTGTTCTTGCGGAACCGCCGCATGATGTCCTGAAACGTCGCGGCCACGAAGAAATACTGCTGCCTCAGGCGCAGCTCCCTGCCCACGGGGCTGTTGTCGTTGGGGTAGAGCACCTTGGAGATGTTTTCGCTCTCCACCTTGGCCTGCACCGCGCCGATGTAGTCGCCCCGGTTGAAGTGCTCCAGTTCGAAGTCCCGGCTGGAGATGGCCTTCCACAGGCGCATGTTGGTTACGTTGCCGTTCCGGTGCCCCGGCACCATGATGTCGCAGGCCATGGCCATGACCGTTTCCGTGTCCACCCAGCGGAACCGCTCCTGTCCGGCGCCGTCCCGGTAGGACTCGCTGCGGCCGAAGAAATGCACCGGATACATGAAATGACCCCGGCGCAGCACCCAGGGAGAATCCTGGCGCAGCCAGTTGTCCGCGCCCTCCTGCTGAAAGCCGTTGACGATGGTCTGGTAGAAGATGCCGTAATCGTAGAGAATGCCGTAACCGTAGCCGGGAATCCTGCAGGTGGCCATGGAATCCATGTAGCAGGAGGCCAGCCGGCCGAGTCCGCCGTTGCCCAGACCCGGATTCCATTCCTCCTCGGCCAGATCGTCCAGATCCAGACCGAAATCGCGCACGGCTTCCCGGCAATCCTCCTCCAGTCCCAGAGCCTGGATGTAGTTCATCAGGAACTGGCCGGGCAGAAACTCGAGCGACATGTAATAGACCCGTTTGGTGATGGCGTCGTAGTAGCTGCGCTGCGTATCCAGCCATTTTTCCACCAGCCGGTCCCGCACGGTATAGCACAACCCAAGATAATAGTGTTCCTTCCGCGGCGGAAACGGATCGCTGCCCAGAGTCAGAGCCACATGCCGCTGAATATCGTCTTTCAGAGCCTCAACAGTCCGGTTTTTCTGATCTGTCATCACGCCTCCTTTTCTTCTTTCTCTTTTCCTCGCACATACCAGAATCCTGGCCCGACAGAAACCTGAAAATACCGGAAGCCCTTCCGGGAAAGAATCCGCACCGGGCAAATTGGCGCTTCAGTTCCGCCGTGACTTCGGCTAAAGGGCTTGATGCCGCGCATTGCGGAAAAATGCGCGCACAGGGAACCCGGATGGATGTCCCTCTCCGGGCGGGCATACTTCATCTTTCAAGGAGGCTTTTGTGAAGAAACTGCTCTTTTTCGCTCTGGCTCTTGTCTTCCTGGCCACGGCGGCCCAGGCCAAGACGCTCAGGATGGCCCTCGACGCCGACCCCGAGTCCATGGACCCCCATGTGCAGCTCTCGGGCGGCATGCTCCAGTACAGCCATCTGGTCTTCGATCCGCTCATCCGCTGGACCAAGGACATGAAGTTCGAGCCCCGCCTGGCCGTCAAATGGGAACGCATCGATCCCCTGACCGTGCGCTTTCACCTGCGCAAGGACGTGAAGTTCCATTCCGGCAATCCCATGACCGCCGCCGATGTGGCCTGGACCCTGGCTCGCCTGAAGAAAAGCGAGGAGTTCAGGGGGCTTTTCACCGTTTTCACCACGCCCAAAATCATCGACGACCACACCATCGACATCGTCACCACCGAGCCCTATCCGCTCCTGGAAAACATGGCCACCTACATCTTCGTCATGGATTCCAAGTTCTATTCCGGCACCGACGCCAAGGGGAAACCGAAAGACGCCATCGTGAAGACGGAATACTCCTTCGCCAACGAAAACGAGTCCGGCACCGGGCCGTACATGGTGACTTCCCGCGAACACGGCGTGAAGATGGTCTACAAGCGCTTCGCCGACTACTGGGACAAGGACAGCAAGGGCAACGTGGATGAAATCGTCCTGACGCCCATCAAGGAAAACGCCACCCGCACGGCCGCCCTCCTGTCCGGCGGCGTGGACTTCATCGCGCCTG
>JAUMXF010000079.1 GCA_030529235.1 Pseudomonadota bacterium | reverse complement strand
AGGGCGCCGATAAAACGGAATTCACATGGGACCGCGCCTCCGGTGAACCAGCCCGGTTTTTCCAGGGCCATGGTCCGGGCGTCGGCCTTGCCCAGAGCCGTAAGCAGGGCCGGATCGATGCGGTCGTCCTGGCCGATGTACACGGCGTCGGCCGGATGGGCCTCAATCAGTGCCAGATCCAGGGATTCGGCGGAGGCAAAGGACACGCGCAGAGATTCCAGAATGCGGATTTCCTCGTCCAGAACGCGGGCGGGCAGGATTTCATCGGGCAGATCGCGCAGCCAGCCTCCGGGTGCCGTGTCCAGATGATATACGGTGACCGGGTAGCCCTTTTTGGCCAGGTCGAAAGCCACCGCCAGGCTGCTCGGTCCCGAGCCGATGACGGCCGCCTTCTTGGGCCGGGCGGGCAGACGCAGGATTTTGGCCCGCGTATCGCAGCGGGCCGCACAGGATCGCTCCAGCAGGCCGATGGCCAGCGGGCCGCCCAGGTCTTTTCGCAGGCAGAATTTTTCGCACGGCGCTTCGCACAGTCTGGCCGTGATGCCCGCCAGCGGCATGCTTTTTTCCAGCACGGCCCAGGCCGCACGCGGATTGTCCCGTCCCATGGCCAGAACAAAGGCCCGCGCATCCACACCCAGAGGACACCCGGCCCGGCATGCGGGCGGCTCTTCCTGGATGCATCTGGCTTCCCATTCCCGCAGTTCCTTCTGGTCCATAGTCTGTTCCAGTCGTTACGGATCGCTGAATTTCGGCTCGTAATGGTTCCGGTCCGCATCGCCGCTTCGGAAAGCGGTGTGTCATGGAGTCTTCTCCCGGCCGGTCAGGATATGCGCATGGAGCGCACCCGGCTGCGGGAAATTTCCACCCCTTTTTTCACGGTTCGTTCCGGACAGGCAAAACCCGCCCGGAACGAACCGTGTGAAAGGGGCGCAGGGGAAACCCTGCGGATTCTTCTTTTACTTCTTCATGGCCGCCAGAACCTTCTCCGGCAGGGCCGGGAGTTCGCGCACGCGGGCTCCGCAGGCGTTGTAGATGGCGTTGATCACGGCCGCATGGGGCGCGGTCAGCGGCATCTCGCCCACGCCGGAGGCGCCGAACGGTCCGGCCGGACGCGGGGTTTCCACATAGATGATTTCCATGTCGTCGGGAATGTCCTTGATATACGGAATGCCCGCGCCCCGGATAGTGGCGTGCTTTTTCAGGTCCTCATAGTCTTCGGTCAGGGCCAGACCGATGCCTTGGGCCAGACCGCCGTATATCTGTCCGTCCACCAGAGAGTAGTTGTTGACCACGCCGATGTCGCCCACGATGGTCATTTTCTCCGTGGTGGTCTTGCCCGTGGCCGTATCCACCGCCACTTCGGCCAGGAACAGGCCGTACATGTAGCAGGCGAAGGGATTGCCCTGTCCGTCGGCGTCGCAGTCCTTGGCCGGGGCCGTCCACTTGCCGTTGTAGCGCAGGGGCAGTTTTTCCTGGACCATCTCATCGTAGGTGCGGAAACCGCCTCCGGGCTTGGTCATGGCCTTGATGAGCTGCTCGCAGGCGTTGATGATGGCCTGTCCGCCCACCACCTGGGACCGGCTGCCGCCCGCCGGGCCGGTATTGGGAGCCAGACGGGTGTCGTTCATGACCAGACGGATCCTGTCCGGGCCGATGCCGAGGGGGCGCAGGGCCTCATGGGCCGTGCCCAGGGTGCCCATGTCCGCGCCCTGGCCGTGATCCTGCCAGCAGTCGTAAATGGTCACGGTGCCGTCGGGCATGAGTTCGGCGTCGGCTTCGGCGCTGTCCGCGCCGTCCAGACCCGCGCCGTACACGCCGAGGGCCACGCCGACTCCGCGCTTGAGGCCGTTGCCCGACGCGGCGGCCGCGCGCTTTTTGGCTGCCTCGTACTTGGGCCGCATGAGGTCGAACATCTCGGGCAGACTGTACACTTCCGGATCCTGACCCGTGGGTGTGGTTGAACCTTCACGGTAGACGTTTTTATAGCGCAGTTCAAAGGGGTCCATGCCCAGCTTTTCAGCCAGCTCGTCCATCAGGGATTCGGACGCGAACTCGCTCTCCGGCGAGCCGTAGCCGCGGAAAGCCGCGCCCCAGGCGTGGTTGGTGCAGACCGTCCGGCCTTCGCCGCGGATGTTGGGAATGTCGTAGCCCGCGCCGATGTACTGGGCGCCGCGCAGGGTCAGCAGATCACCGAACTCCGAGTACGGGCCGTGGTCCACGGTCCAGTCCGTTTCCATGCCCAGAAGCTTGCCGTCCTTGGTGGCGGCGTAGCGCACGGTGGTGAAGAAGGGCGAGCGCTTGCCGGTGTAGGCCTGCTGCTGGCGGTAGTTGTAACCCAGATACACGGGCCGTCCGGTGGCCAGGGCCGCCGCACCGACCAGGGCTTCCATGGTCGGGCTGAACTTGTAGCCGAAGGTGCCGCCCGTGGGGTTCTGCACCAGAGCCAGCTGATCGGGCTCCAGACCCAGGCCCGGCGCGATCATGTACAGATGCAGGTGCAGGCCGATGGATTTGGAATGGATGATCAGTTTGCCGTCGTCGTCGATGTAGGCGAAGCCGCAGTCCGGCTCGATGGGCAGATGGGGCTGGCGCTGGGTGTAATAGCTGCCTTCGACGACCACGTCGGCCTTGTCGAAGATGGGGGCCGTTTCCTCGCCCTTGGCCACTTTCTGGATGTAATAGACATTGGGCGTGCCCGGATGGATTTCGATGGCGTCCTCGGCCATGGCCGCGGGAGCGCTCATGTATTCGGGCAGTTGTTCTATCTCCACCTTCACTTTTTTGGCCGCGGCCTTGGCGTTTTTCTCCGTGTCGGCGCAGACGATGGCTATGGCGTCGCCATACTGGAAGATTTTCTCATCGCACAGAATGGGGCGGTCCCAGCCGTCGCCCTTGTTGGTGGGGAAGGTGATGAGGCCGGTGATGCGGTTTTTGCCCTTGACATCCTTGTGCGTGACCACCTTGTACACGCCGGGCATCTTTTCGGCTTCGGACGTGTCGATGGACAGGATCTTGGCGTGGGACACCTCGGCCTGGACCAGAGCGCACATGAGAGCGTTTTCCGGCAGTTTCAGACCCAGATCCGCGCCGTAGTCCAGAGTGCCCGTGACCTTGCCCAGGGCCGAGGGCCGGGGATGCCTGGTACCCCAGACGCGGCCGTCGGAGGGAATTTTGTACTCCAGATCCGCCGCGCTCTTTTCCCCGCGCAGCACCTTGGCCGCGTCCATGACGGCGTCCACCAGGGGCTTGTAGCCGGTACAGCGGCAGGCGTTGCGGTGTTTCTGGAACCAGTCGCGGACTTCTTCCCGCGTGGGCCTGGGGTTGGAGTCCAGAAGCCCCTTGGCCGAGACGATGAAGCCCGGAGAGCAGAAGCCGCACTGGGCCGCGCCGTGCAGCATCCAGGACAGCTGGAGCGGATGGGGACTGGCCGGGGTGCCGATGCCCTCGATGGTGGTGATGTTCGCCCCGTCCTCCACGCGTTTCATCTTGGTGGCGCAGGAGCGGACCACCTTGCCGTCCATGAGGACGCTGCACGCGCCGCACTGACCCTCGCCGCAGCCGACCTTGGTGCCGGTCAGGCCGAGACTTCTGCGGATGACGTCGGCCAGGGTATCTTCCGCGTCCACTACGAGATTTCTGGCGACTCCGTTGACCACGATTGTTTTCTTGATCATGCGCGTTCCTCCGAATTTGTGACGGCTCAGATTATATGTTTCTCCTCAGGGATGTTTCCCTGCTTTCCACAAGCCCGCCGCGGCCTACGCTTTTCCGAACCCGCAGACCGGATAGCGGCAGTCCGGACAGTTTTCGCACAGCCCTCCGTGCCCCAGAGCCACGATGTCCCGCCTGGAGAGGCGTTCTCCGGCCAGCAGGCGCGGCACGGCCAGATCGAAGATGCTGGCCTTGTGGTACATGACGCAGCCCGGCAGGCCCACCACGGGGATGTCTCCCAGATAGGCCAGCATGAACATGGCGCCGGGGTACATGGGCGCGCCGTACGAAATCACTTCCGCTCCGGTCCGGCGGATGGCCGCCGGAGTCTGGTCGTCCGGGTCCACGCTCATGCCGCCGGTCACGGCGATGAAATCCGCTCCCCGTCCGGCCAGATCCAAAATGGCGGCCACGGTCATGTCCACCTGGTCCGAAACGAATACCTGATCCAGGATGGAGGACCCCAGATGCTCGAACTTCCGTTTGAGAACGGGGCCGAAGCCGTCCTTGATCCGTCCGGTGTAGACCTCGCTGCCGGTGGTCACCACGCCGACCCGGGCCGCCCGCAGGGGGCGCACCTCGATGAGCGGGGTGTTCCCGGCGCAGATGTCTTCGGCCCGGCGCAATATGTCCTCGGGTATGGCCAGAGGGATGACGCGGGTGCCGGCCACCATCCGTCCGGCCTTGACGAACTGGCCGGTGTGAATGGTGGCGAAGGTGATGTCGGGAACCGAGTTGAGGTTCAGGAGCGCTTCCGTGTCGATGCGCAGCAGACCATCATGGCTCGCGGTAAGGGAGGATTTGCCCTCGCTCGGGGAGCCGATGGAGATACCCGGCCCGGAGGCCGCCCTGGCCAGACGCAGGGCGCATTCGTCCTCGTGCACGTAGCCGTCTCTGGGGTCGAAGACAAAGAGGTTGGCCTTGCCGATGTCGAGCAGGGCGGGGATGTCTTCGGGACGGACCACATGCCCGCGCCGGAACGCGGGTTCCTTGCAGCTGCCCGGAACGATACGGGTGATGTCATGGCACAGCACCGTACCGACGGCCTTTTCAACGGGAATGGTTTTCATGCGCGTCCTTTTTTGCCTTTGATTCGTGTCTGTTTTTGTCCGCGCCGGACCGTGACCTCCCATATTTTCAGGCAAAAAGAGGGCCAGAAGACGGTGCGGAGGGAAAAAACGGGCCGGGATGTCAGAAGAGTTACGCCGTTTCTGGACTGACACTTGGGCGGGTGCCGGAGGAGGAAGAAAGAATACGAAAAAGATGCAGGCGAAAAAGAAAAATCGGGTCAAAAGGAAACAGGAAAGGAAGGGTGTGTTGTGTCAAAAAGAGGCGGAAGATTGCGGACACGATCCGGCTTTCAGGGCCGCAGCTGGGACCAGAGCATGCCGCCGAGCATCAGGGCGCAGCCGGCCATGGCCCGCGCGGTCAGCATTTCGTCCAGCAGGAGCCACCCGGCCATGACGGCGAATACCGCTTCCAGACTGAGAATGATGGCCGCCGGAGCGGGCCGGGCGTCCCGCTGGGCCACCACCTGCAGGGTGTAGGCCACGCCGACGCTCAGAAGTCCGCCGTAAAGAATGGGAATCAGACCGGCCCGGATGCCGGACAGGGAAATGTCCTCGGAAACAGCCGCTCCGGCCAGGCTGATCAGGGCGCAGACCGCGAACTGGACAGAGGCCAGCCGCAGGGCGTCCACCGCCGCGATGCCTTTGGTCAGCCTGCCCAGCAGCAGCACATGAACGGCCCAGAAAACAGCCGATCCGAGTACGAGGGCGTCGCCCTTGCCGATGGAAAAATCTCCGGTGACGCTCAAAAGATACATTCCGGCCATGGCCAGAGCGGCTCCGCCCCAGGTCCCCGGACCGTAGCGGTGGCGCAGAAAAATGCCGATGGCGGGAACGAAAACCACATAAAGGCCGGTGATGAATCCGGCTTTGCCCGCCGTGGTGTAGCACAGTCCGAGCTGCTGAAGCCAGGCTCCGAGGAAAAGGGCAATGCCGGGAAGCAGGCCGTTGTGGAGGGGATACGCGCGGGCAAGCCCCGTCCGGCGGTCGTCCATCCAAGCGATGCAGGGCAGCAGGGCCAGTGCGCCCAGAGCGAAGCGCACGGCATTGAAGGTCAAGGGGCCCATATGGTCCATACCCACGCGCTGGGCCACGAAGGCCGCGCCCCAGATCAGGGCCGTGAGCAGAAGCAGGATATTGGCGCGCAGGACACGGGTCTCCATGGATTTCCTCGGCGGAACACGGTTGCGGAAGTGCGGGGCCGTAACGGCGCGCGGGACCGGAGTCAATGCCCCGGCCGGAAGGCGCCGCCAATTTCGTTCGCGTGGCGGATGTGTCCGGCTTCAGAAACGCGTGGCCAGCACCCGGTGGATCATGGCCAGCACGGAGGCGGGGGGGTGAAGCGGATTGTCGATCCGGCCGATGACGCCGTGCACGGGAAAGCCGGAAATTTTGCTGATGGCCCGGATGTTTTCGTTTCGTTCGGCTTCGGGCGTGGCGTCGTCCGGGTCCAGCAGGAAAACGCCCAGACACGAGCCCTGCCGGGCGCGGATGGCTTCCAGGGTGAGCAGGGTATGATTGATGGTGCCAAGGCCCGCCCGGCCCGCCACCAGAATGGAGGCCTTTGTCTCCAGGGCCAGATCGAGCATGGTTTTTTCGGACGTGACGGGCACCAGCACGCCGCCCGCTCCCTCGACCACGGTCCAGGAATACCAGGCGGCATGGGCCAGCACGAAATTTACGGTGGCCTGAAAGTCCACGGGCTCTCCGGCGAACAGGGGCGCTTTGGGCGGAACGCGGCAGGCGTGGATGGCCTGTGCGGGCGTGGTGGGCAGGCCGTCGGGCAGATGGCGGTGCACGAAGGCCGGGTCGGAATCCGTGTCGGGATCGGAACAGCCCGTCTGCACGGGTTTCAGATATACCGCGTCCCGGCCGTGCAGGGCGTGCATGACCAGCAGGCTGAGCATGGTTTTGCCCGCGTCCGTATCCGTGCCGGTGATGAAAATGGTGTTCATGAAGACTCCGTAGCGGCCGCGAGGGCGTCGCGCAGGCGAAGCAGGTCCGCGGGTTGATGATCGCTGGTCAGGCAGATGCGCAGCATGGCCTGGCCCAGGGGTACCGTGGGATAGCGGGCCGCGAAGACCAGAATGCCGCGCCGGCGCAGGGTCTCGGCCAGGGCCTGGCACCCGGCTTCACCACCTGTCTCCAGCGCCAGAATATGATGCCTGCCGCGCACGGCAAATCCGGCGCTCCGCAACAGATCGCGGGCCATATCGCCGGTCTTCCGCAGGCGCGCGCGGCGGTCGTCGGCTGCCGATATACGTTCGAGCAGCGCCAGAACCATGTCGCCGTGCCAGGGCGGCGGGGCCGTGGTATAGATGAAGCCCTGGCCGAAATGGATCAGATATTCGCGCACGGTTTCCGGCATGAGTACAAAAGATCCGAAAAATCCGAAAGCCTTGCCCAGTGTGCCCACGGCCACGTCGGCCGTGCCGAGGGCGAGCCCGCGTCCCCGGTCGCCGAGCACGCCGAAGGCGTGGGCCTCGTCCGTGATGCAGAAAAAATCGTGCCTGTCTTTGAGTTTCTTCAACCGGCCGAAATCGGGGCTGTCGGCGTCCATGCTGAACAGGGACTCCGTGCACACTACCGTGACCGGGCGCCGGGCCAGGATTTTTTCCAGATGGTCCAGATCGTTGTGCCGGAAAGTGTGAAAGGCGGCCCGGCTGTGCCGGATTCCGGCCATGAGGCTGGCGTGGACGCGCTTGTCCGCCGCGATGGCGTCGCGGGAGGAAAAAAGGGTGGAGATGAGGGTCAGGTTGGCCAGAAAACCGCTGCTGAAGAGCAGGCAGGCTTCGTAGCCGAAATACCTGGCCAGGGCTTTTTCCGCCTCCAGCAGGGAAATGGAACTGCCCGTGACCAGACGCGACGCTCCGGCTCCCGCGCTCTGGTTCCGGCACAGGGCGGCCAGCCGCCGGGAAAGGTCCGGATCCCGGCCCAGTCCGAGAAAATCGTTGGAACAGAAATCAAGGCAGGGGCGGCCGTCCGCCACGACAGTTCCGCCGCGCCTTGCGGAGACGGGCAGGAGACTTCGGCCCAGCCCTTTCGCGCGGCAGGCGTCCAGTCTGGCACTCAGAGTATGGAGGAATGGCTGCTCAGACATTGGAAACGGCGGCGGAAAAACGTGTCGGCCAAAGCGGGACGGTACCCCAAGATCATCCGGCAGGGCGGGTCGGACTCCACGGCCGCCTCGTAGCTGGCCGCCACGCTGGTTTTGCCCGTGAGGCGAGCCCTGATGGTCACGGGCGCCGGATGTTCTTCATAGACGAGGTCGGCGGCGGAAGCCAGAAAGACGTCAACGAGGAAATGGCGGCGAAAGCGCAGATGCATGCCGCAGGTCTGGGCCAGAGCTTCGAGAAGCAGATACGGAGGCAGGTCCGGCGGCGTCCGGGTGATGATGCTTTCAGGGCCGCAGGACAGGATGGCGGCCAGAGCCGTGGACGGATCGAAGCGGTTTGTCAGGTCCATGGCTGTACTCCCAGACAGGCGTTCTGCCCGCCGAAACCGAAGCTCTGCACCAGAATGGCTTCCGGCCGCAGATTGGCCCTCTCGCGCAGGAAGGGGACGTCCGTGCGGCAGGGCTCGTCCAGATTGGCGATGCCCGGAAAATATCCGGCCCCGGCGCAGATGAGACTTGCCGCCAGCTCCGCGCAGCCGCAGGCCGAGGCCAGATGTCCCAGACGGGATTTGAAGGCGCATACGGTCAGGGCATCGGGCGCGACGCGGGCCATGAGGGCGCTTTCCGCCGCGTCGTTCAGAAGGGTGCCGGTGCCGTGGGCCGCGATGAGAAGGCTTTTGCCCCGCATTTTGTCCAGGCAGCGCCGTACGCAGGATTCGGCCGCGCTCATGAGCGGGTCCGGCGCGGTCAGCCCCTGGCCGTCCAGAGACGAGGCGGCTCCGATTATTTCGGCCAGGATGACCGCGCCCCGGCTTTGGGCGTGCTCCAGGCTTTCCAGAATGAATATGGCCGCGCCCTCGCCCACGGCGAAGCCCGTACGGCTTTGGTCGAAGGGGCGGCAGGCGCGTTCGGGGCGGTCAAAGCCCGAGGCCAGCACTCCGGCCTGCCTGTAGGCTCGGATGCCCCGGGCCGAGAGCCGGGAGTCCCCGCCGCCCGCCAGGGCCATGTCGATCCGCCCTGCCCTGATGGCGTGAAACGCCTCTCCCAGAGCTTGGGTGGAAGCGGCGCAGGCGGTCTGGATGGTCAGGTTTTCGCCGTGCACGCCCAGAATTTCCGCCGTGAGCGCGGCCAGGGTGTTGGGCAGGTAGTCCATGAGCCACAGGGCTTTGTCCGGCCGGGAGGCGGCTTCCAGATTGGGCCCGCAGCCCAGAAACAGACCGGACTCCGCAAGCCGCTCCCGGTGCAGTCCGGATTCCTGCACGGCCAGGATGGCGGCGGCCAGACACAATTTCTGTCCGCGATGCAGGTACCGGGCGTTCTTGAAGCGCCCGGTGTACGTTTTCAGGTCGAAGTCCGGCACGGGCAGGACGGCTGTTTCCGGATCATGGGCGGAGCGTTCGAAGGGCGAAAAATCCTGCCGCAGGCCGTCCAGAATGGCCGAAGGGCTTTTTCCGGGCGGCAGCACGGCGCCGCAGGCCGTGATGACCACCCGCCGGGAGGCGTTCATTTCCGCCCGTTCTCCGTGGCGAAGTGGACATAGGCCAGCAGATCCGCGACCTGCAGGATGGGGCCCTGAGCCATGTCGGCGGGTATCCGGGCCAGCCGTTCTCCGCCGAGATGCGGGTAGGCGCGGGCCAGGGCGGCCAGGGTTTCGTCAGCCCCGTCCGGTTCGTGCTGATGGATGATGACGGGCGCATCTTTCAGAAAAAGCGTGTCGTCGTCCACGGCCACGCCCAGCCGGTGCTGTATGGCCACGCCTATTTCCAGCAGGTCGATGGATTCGGCGCCGAGATCGCGGATGAGGAAGGTTTCAGGCCGGATGGAGGCCTGGTCCACATCCAGAATTTCGCCGATGATGGCGGCAATGGCGGAGAAATGATTCATAATTTTTTACTGCCCGAAAGACGATGGCCGGGCCGGTTCAGTGGTTTCTGCGGCGGTGATGACGGGCTTTCTCGCGGCCGGGCCGCATCAGTATTTACGTGCCGTCAGGCCGCCGTCCATGGTTACGGTGGTGCAGGTCAGACTCAGGGCCTGATCCGAGAGCAGAAAGAAAATGGTGGCTGCGGCCTGTTCCACGGGTACCACGGGAAGGTTCCGTCCGCCGCCCGAAGCCAGAAATTCCGCTCCCCGTCCGGCGTCCATGAGGCCCAGACGCAGGCTCAGGCTGGTCACGCCCCGTCCGCCCAGTTCCAGTCCCAGAGTCCGGTACAGGGCCTCGGCCGCGTTTTTGGAGGCGCTGTACAGCCCCTGCCCCGGCGCGGGCAGCCCGGCGGCGGTGGAAGAGACATGGATCAGGCGTCCGAAGCGGCGGGTGAGCATGGTCCGGGTCACGCTTTTGAGCAGAGCGAACCGGCCCGCCACATGGGCCTGGAAATATGCTCCGGCGCGGGCCTCGTCTTCCGCCGCCAGCAGGTTTTCATGCCGGGCCTGGGCCAGATCCACCAGATATCCGGCGTCCGGGAGGGGCAATGTTTCCAGATACTTCTTCATGTCCGGCTCGCCCAGATTCAGGCGTATGCGTTCGACATCCGGAAAACGTCCGGTCAGGGCCGCCTTGCCGCCCTCTGTGGCGTAGGTTGCCACGGGACGCAGACCTTCCTCCCGCAACAGTCCGACAAGTTCCAGGCCGAGCCGGCAGCCGCCGCCCAGCACAAGAACCGTGTTCCCGGAAAAACTCAGGCGCATGGCTCTATCCTGCCCCGGGCGTAGATGTCCGGACCTTGGCGAAGCGTGCAGCGCCAGGTCGGGCCGTCTTCGGCGATGGTCAGCGTGTACGCGCCCGGAGGAGCGAAGCGGACAAAGGAAAAATGCCGGACGCGCAGTTTCAAGGGTGTGCGCGATCCGATGCCGCGCAGGCACAAGGCCATGATCAGCGAGCCCGGCACCACGGGATTGTCCGGAAAATGTCCCCGGAAGCAGGCGTCGTCCGGAGAGAAGATCAGCTCCAGATCCATTGTCCCTGCTCCAGCATGCGTATGTCTCTGCCCAGATCCCTTCCAGCGGTGGTCAGGTAGTTGCCGATCATGACGCCGTTGGCCCCGGCCAGGGGCACCCAGGACAGATAGTCGCCCAGAACGGCTTCCCGGCCGCCGGCGATGGTGATGTCGGCCCGGGGCAGCATGAACCGGAACAGGGCCACGGACTTGAGAGCGTCGTGGGGCGTGAGGAGCGGGCTCTTTTCCAGCGGCGTGCCGGGAATGGGATTCAGGAAATTCACGGGCACCACGTCCACGTTCAGTTCAGCCAGGGTGGCGGCCAGCTCGATGCGCTGATCGAATGTTTCGCCCAGTCCCAGAATGCCGCCGGAACAGATCTCAAGCCCGTGCTCGCGGGCTGTGCGCAGCGTACCCACGTCCTCTTCGTAGGCATGAGTGGTACAGATTTCCGTAAAATGAGACCGGGCGGTCTCCAGATTATGGTGGTACCGGGACAGCCCGGACCGGGCCAGCCTCCCGGCCTGTTCCGGGCTGAGCAGCCCGAGGGAAGCGCTGACCGTGAGCCGGGTATGCCGGACCAGATATTCGGCGCAGCGGCAGACGCGGTCGATTTCCGCATCCGTCAGCCGGAGTCCGCTGGTGACGATGGAATAGCACGACGCCCCGGCCGCGTGCATGACCAGACCCCGGTCGATCAGCTCCTGCAGAGGCAGCAGGGGATGAGCGG
>JAUMXF010000078.1 GCA_030529235.1 Pseudomonadota bacterium | reverse complement strand
TCGGGCTGGAGCTGGCGGGCGTGGCCGCGAACATGGCCGGTTTCATGCCCGACGCCCAGGGCGGCTACGACACCAAAGCCATCGCCGTGTCCATGTTCACCCTCATGGTGGTGGTCTTCGGCTCGGTGCTGTTTCGGGGATTTCTGGCCGTCATTCCCGTGCTGGTGGGCATCGCGGCCGGATATCTGGCGGCCGTGGTGCTGGGCATGGTCGATTTCGGCATGGTCACGTCCGCTCCGGTCCTTTCCCTGCCCACGATCTACACGCCCAAATTTGACCTGAACGTCATCCTGATCGTCATTCCGGCTTCGCTGGTGGTCATTTCCGAACACATCGGCCATCTGGTGGTCACCGGCAGAATCATAGGCCGCGAACTGACCAGGGACCCCGGCCTGCACCGTTCCCTGCTGGGCGACGGCATTTCCACCACCCTCTCGGGCTTCATGGGCTCCGTGCCCGTGACGACTTACGGCGAGAACATCGGCGTCATGGCCATTACCAGGGTCTATTCCGTGTGGGTCATCGGCGGGGCGGCCGTTTTATCCATCGCTCTGGCCTTTGTCGGCGTGCTCTCGGCCTTCATCCGCTCCATTCCGGCTCCGGTCATGGGCGGCGTGTGCATCCTGCTTTTCGGTGTCATTGCCGCTTCGGGCATCCGCATGCTGGTGGAAACCAGAGTGGACTATTCCAGATCGTCCAATCTCATCCTGACCGCCGTGGTGCTCATCGTGGGTTTGAGCGGCGCGGCTGTAAGCATTGGCACGGTGCAGCTCAAGGGCATGGCTCTGGGCACGGTGGCAGGCATGGCCCTGTCCCTTGTGTTCCATATTCTGAACAAAGCCGGTCTGACCAATCAGCCGGTGGAAATCGAAGGCTGAAACACGGGCGGGAAACCGCCCTTTTTTCGTCGCGAGGACTGACAATGAAAAAATTTTCGCCGTGGCTCTGGACCGGCGGCGTCATCGCCGTCGCCACCATGGGCGCCCTGCGCTTCCTGGGCAAAGGCACGAACATCTTCGGCCTGCTGGCGGGCATGGCCGTGGTCATCGCCATCCTGTCCTTTCTGGTCATCCGCTATGTGAACAGGAAATGGTAGGGGAACATTCAGGCACGAACCGGAACGCGGACAGAGGCCGCAACTCCGGGACATCCTGCATCCAAAGACCGAAAGCCGCAAAAAAGCCCCTTCCGCGAAAAAGTCGGAAGGGGCTGATTTCTGTTTATCCGGCGCCCGGGAAATTCTCCCGGGTTCCGGCATCGCATCGCTGTTCAGAACTTGCCGTCAGTGGTCGTCCCGTTGGAGGCGGCGATGATTTCCCAGGCTTCTTCGGCCGTGCTCACATACTGGAAGATGTTCAGATCTTCCGGACTGATAGTCCCCTCTTCCACCAGCGCCTCGAAATTGATGACCTTGTGCCAGAACCGGCGGCCGAACAGGAGCACCGGAATGGGCCGGACCTTGCTCGTCTGGATCAGGGTCAGGGCTTCGAAGAGCTCGTCCATGGTGCCGAAGCCGCCGGGAAAGGCCACCAGGGCCTTGGCCCGCATCAGCAGGTGCATCTTGCGGATGGCGAAATAGTGGAACTGGAAGCTGAGTTCCGGCGTGATGTACGGATTGGGCTCCTGCTCGAAGGGCAGCACGATGTTCATGCCGATGCTCTTGGCCCCCACGTCGTGGGCTCCCTGATTGGCCGCGCCCATGATCCCGAAGCCGCCGCCCGTGATGACCACGTGTTTGTATTTGGGTGTATTCTCGGAGATGAGCCGTCCCAGCTTGCGTGCCTCGGTGTAATAGCGGCTGGTGGCCACGGCGGTGCGGGCCTTGTTCAGTTCCTGCTGCAGGGCCGCGTCATCCGGGTTTTTCTTCAGGGCTTCCATGGCCTTTTCCTGCCGCACAGCGGCGGATTCCGGGTCCAGAAACCGGGCGCTGCCGTAAATGACCACGGTGGATTCAATCTGCTGTTCCTGCAGGGCCAGTTCGGGCTTGAGCAGTTCCAGTTGCAGACGCACAGGACGCAGCTCCTCGCGCAGCAGGAAATTCTGGTCCTGAAAGGCCAGCAGATAGGAATCGGAAGTGCACTGCGGGGAGTTCACATGCCGCTGGGCGGCCACAGCGTCTTCATTGGCCGAGGGAAAAACACCCAGCCGGGACGATCTCTTGCTCATGATTGTTCCTTACGCGGGGATCCGGGCCACGCACTTCATTTCCACCACGCCGCCGAGCGGCAGGGCCGAGACCTGCACAACGGCGCGGGCGGGCTTGTGGCCGCCCATGAATTCGACGTAGATATCGTTGAATTGTTTGAAATTACCAAGATCGGTCACAAACACATCCGCACTGACGATATCCTTCATGCCGCATCCGGCTTCCGCCAGAATGGCCTGGATGTTGGTCAGAGCCTGTCTGGCCTGGGCCGCGAAGTCCGATCCGGCAAAGGCGCCCGTACCCGGATCGAGCCCCAGCTGCCCGGATACGTGAATCATGTCTCCAACCCGCACGGCCTGCGAGTACGGCCCCACGGCGGCCGGAGCCTTGTCCGTCTGAATGTACACTATGCTCATGACTTTCTCCTTACGATTGATTTGAAGTTTCGGCCTCGCCCAGCATGCTGTCCAGCCAGGCCAGAGCGGCAGCGACCGTAGGAAATCCGATAGTGCTGGTCAAGACGATGACCGCGTGACGGACTTCCTCCGGCGTGGCTCCGGCCTGCATGGCCCGGCGGGCATGGCTGCGCAGGGCGCCTTCGGAGCGGAGCGCGGCCGAAGCGCCCAGCTGGACCAGCTGTACCGACTTTTCATCGAGGGGACCGGCCTCGCGGGCACTTTTGCCCAGGGCTTCCGCCGCGCCGATCAGATCCGGATACATGGCCTGCAATTTCCGGTAATGTCCGGGTATTCCCGCATTCATGGCAAATCCTCCTTAAAATGCCGCGCCTTCATTGACTCGGCCCATGAATAGGGGCAAGCCATCCTGAAAAACAAGGAGTTTTGCCATGAAAATTGCCATTCCGACCATCGGCAGCCGCGTGGACGAACATTTCGGCCATGCCCGCGCCTTCACCGTCTTCACCCTGGACGACTCCGGGAACATTCTGGAGGAAGAAACCTTTCTGCCCCCCTCCGGCTGCGGCTGTCACTCCACCGTGGGCATCACCATGCAGGGCAAGGGCGTGACCACCATGCTGGCCGGAAATATCGGCCAGGGCGCGCTGGACAAGATGGCCTCGCACGGCATCAAGGTCGTCCGGGGCTGCCAGGGAGAAATCCGTGATGTTCTCCGGGCATGGCTTGCGGGAGACATCAAAGACAAGGATGTCCTCTGCGACCACCACGACTGCAAGCACTGATCCGCGCCCGCCGCTCACCCCGGCGGGCTTTTTTTTCCACAATCCGACACACCGGAGGAAAACATGTACGCTTTGGCTGTCAACGGCAGTCCCCGTCCGCACGGCAACACGGAAATTCTGCTGCAACACGTCCTGGATCCTCTGCGCGAGGCCGGATGGGAAACGGAACTCGTCCAGATCGGCGGAAAGAAAATCCGGGGATGCATGGCCTGCTACAAGTGCTTCGAGCACAAGAACGGACGATGTATCGTGGACGACGCCTTCAACCCGGTCATGGAAAAACTGCTGCGGGCCGACGCCATGATTCTGGGCTCTCCCACCTACTTCACCGACGTCACATCCGAAATGAAGGCTCTGCTGGACCGCGCCGGATATGTGGCCATCGCCAACGGCCGGGCCTTCAGGGGCAAGATCGGCGCGGCCGTGGTCGCCGTGCGCCGGGGCGGAGCGACCCACGTCTACGACACCATCAATCACATGTATCTCATGAATCAGGTCATCGTCCCCGGCTCCCTCTACTGGAACATGGGTTACGGCCGGAACAAGGGGGAAGTGGAAAAAGACGCCGAGGGTCTGGGCAACATGGCCAATCTCGGCCGGGTCATCGCCTGGCTCGGAGAAGCCATAAAGCCGCACCGGCACTGTTTTCCGGGCGCGTGAACAATACAGGGAAGATTTCGCGGACCTCCCCGCGCCGCGCGCCCCGAAATTCGTCCCCGCTGCACCAGCATGAACGCAAGCGGCGTGATCCTGGCCGTTCTGTCCGCTCTGGGCATGGGCACCATCGGCATCTTTTCCCGATTTACGGAGCTGCCCGCCGAAACCGTGACCTTTTTCCGGCTTTTTCTCGGAGCAGTTTTTCTGGGCCTTTTTCTGCTCGTTTCGGGCCGGGGAAAACTGCTCCTGCGGCGGCCCGCCCGAAGCGTGCTCGCGAGCGGCGGTCTGCTGGCCGGATTCATGATCTTCTACATCCAGGCCATGCACCTGACCACCATGGCCAACGCCATCATGCCCGTCTATCTGGCTCCCGCCGCGGCTTCGGTCTTCGCCCATTTTTATCTGAAGGAGCGCTTGAGCTTTTCTGGGTGGGGACTCATCGTGCTGGCCCTGCTGGGCTTTGCGGCCGTCATGGAGTTTCACCCGCCGTCCGCCCTGGCCGCCAGCGGCCGGGCGGGGTTCACTCTGGCCGCTTCGTCCATGCTCTGTTACGCGGGCTTCATTCTGGTCAGCCGGACCATTCCGGCGGAGATTCCGGTCATGCTCCGCGCCCTGCACCAGCTTCTGACGGGCGCAGCCGTCATCCTTCCTTTTTTCTGGCTGACCCGAAGCCATATTTCCCCGGTCAACGCCCTGTGGCTGGCCGGAGCCGGACTGGTACCCGGCTTTCTGGCCATCACCTGCGCCGCGGCCGCCCTGAGCCGCCTGCCTGCCGCCGCGTTCGGCACCCTGGCCTGTTTCGAACCTTTGACCATGGTGCTGATCGGCTGCTGCGTGTTCGGTGAAACCCTGTCTTTGCTTCAGACGGCCGGTTGCGCCATGATCACATGCTGAGCGGCTGCCTCAAGGCCGCGCTCCCGGCGAAGCGTCCGGCCGGCAGTTGAAATCCGCATCCGGACCGGTCCAATCCAAAAATTTTTCTCCTACCCCTTCAGGACAATTTGCGTTACGCCAATCCGGTATCTTGGCACAAAACAAAGGAGGTTCTCATGTCACGCAAGATAGTCGTCATCGGCGGCGTTGCCCTGGGTCCCAAGGCAGCCAGCCGCATCACACGCATGGATGCGGACGCGGAAGTCACCCTGGTGGATGCGGGTTCGCTCATATCCTACGGAGGCTGCGGCATTCCCTATTACGTCTCCGGCGACATCAGCGACTATCAGCAGCTTCAGGAAACCAGCTTCCATATGGTCCGGGACGCGGACTTCTTCCGGGAGTGCAAGCATGTGAACGTCATGACCGAAACCCGCGCCCTGTCCATCGACCGCAAGGCCAGAACCGTACTGGTCCAGACAAAAGAAGGCGAGCAGAAGACCCTGCCCTACGACAAGCTGATCCTGGGCACGGGCAGCACGCCCCGCAGCCTGCCCATTCCCGGCAGGGAGCTGGCCAATGTGTTCACCGTAACCACTCTGGAACAGGCCATCCGCGTCAAGGAGCGGATTTCCTCGGGACAGGCCGGTTCCGCCGTCATTGTGGGCGGCGGCCTCATCGGGCTGGAAATGGCCGAGGCCCTGGCCGACATGTGGGGCATTGAAACCGCCATCGTCGAAATGGCCGACCAGATCATGCCGGGTTTCCTGAGCCCCGCCCTGGCGAAAGTCGCCCACAGACATCTGGCCGAGCGCGATGTCGCGCTGTACACGTCCGAAACGGTGCGGGCCATCGAGGGCGAGAACGGCCAGGCGGCCCGAGTGGTCACCGACCGGCGCACCCTGAAGGCCGATCTGGTCATTCTGGCCGTGGGCGTGATCCCCAACGACGAACTGGCCCGGCAGGCCGGGCTTCTGTGTTCGGACCGGGGCGGCATAGTGGTTTCCAAAACCATGCAGACCTCAGACCCGGACATTTACGCGGGCGGAGACTGCGTGGTCATCGAAAATCTGGTCACGGGCAAGCCCGGTTATTACCCGCTGGGGTCCATGGCCAACCGCCAGGGCCGGGTCATCGGCACCAACGTGGCCGGCGGCCGGGAGACATTCGAAGGGGGACTTGGCACGTTCATTGTCAAGATTTTCGATTACGCCTTCGCGGGTACGGGGCTGACCCTGCCCGTGGCCCGGCGCGAAGGATTCAACGCCTTCAGTACCCAGGTCATGATGCCCGACCACTCTCACTTTTATCCCAAGCGGGACATGGTGGCTCTGGAAATCGTGGTGGAACGTCCCACGGGCCGCGTGCTCGGGGTGCAGGGAGCAAGCCGCAACGGGGATTCCCTGAAGGACCGCGTCGATGCCGTGGCCGCCATCCTGAAATACCGTCCCGTGCTGGCCGACATCTCCAATATGGAACTGGCCTACGCCCCGCCCTTCGGCTCGGCCATGGACGTGCTGAACGCCGCGGCCAACGCCGCCGAAAACATTCTGGCCGGGCGGAGCGTGCCTCTGGCGCCCGAGGAATTCATCCGGCTGTGGGAAAACCGCGAGCAGGAAAAACTCCTGTGCATCGACACCCGCGAATGGAGTAACGCGGAGCCGTATGTGGGCCGGCATCCGGATTTCTGGAAGAACATTCCGCAAGGACAGCTCCGCGACCGGCTGGATGAGATCCCCAAGGACAGAAAGGTGGTGCTGGTATGCAATTCCGGCGCGCGTTCATACGAATCCCAGGTCATTCTGCACCAGGCCGGAATCATGGAACCGCTCAATCTGCAGGGCGGCATGGGCTTCATCAAGGAACTGGGTCTTGATCCCAAGGATGAGTAACCCGGAGGAAAAATGCACTTCGTTTTTGTCTTGCTTCTGATGCTGTGCCCCTCAAGCCTCTGGGCCGCGCCGGTCCAGGTCACTCTTTTTCCGGATTCGGCCCAGGTGAAGGAAGTGACCTCCATTGCCGCCGAGCGGACCGATGACGGATTTTCCTCCGCCCGGCTGACCCTGCCCGGACAGGCGGACCCGGCCACTTTGAGCTTCGCCGGACTCTCCGGCGCGGCCATCGCCGATCTGACCTGGACCCGGCGTCAGGAACGCAATCAGGCCGCCCTGACAGAACTGAACGCCCGTCTGACCGAATTGCAGGCCGGGCGGAACGCCCTTCTGGCGGATCAGGAATCCATTCAGGGCCGGATGAACTTCTGGAAAGCCCAGGCCAGGCCCACGGAGCAGACTCCGGCGGCCATGCGCGAACTGGCGGCGGAGCTGGGCAAGGCCCTGCGCGCCGATGCCGAGGCCCTGTCGGCCGTCCAGACACAGATCAGGGAGCTGGACGGCCGGATCGCGGAAGTGGAAAAAAAACTGGAAGAGGCGGCGGGGAAGAATCGCAGCGTCTGGGACGTGACCGTGCTTTTCTCCGGAAACGCGCCCAAGGAGCTGAACTACGCCTACACCATGTCCGGCTGCGGCTGGCTGCCGCTGTACAGGCTGGAAGCGGCTCCGGCCCGGAAGACAATCCGCTTCTCCTGGCAGGCCAAGGTCTGGCAGGGCTCCGGCCAGGACTGGAAACAGGTCCATCTGTATCTGGCCACCATGCCTCCCGAATCCCAGTCCATGCCTTCATCCCTGCCGGATTGGGAAATCCGCCTCGTGGAGCCCTTCGCTTCCCGCATGGCCATGAAAAACGCGGACATGGATGTTGCCCCCATGGCCATGGAAGCGGCGACAGCTCCCTCCCCGCCCCGGGAAGTCCGGCACACCACCTACGCCTCCTGGGACATGGACAAGCGCAGCCTCCCCGCCGGAGCCGCCCGCGTCTTCGAGATGGAACAGGCCGACTGGCCCGCCGAGTTTTCCTATCTGCTCCGCCCGAGCCTGGATACGAAAGCCTTCGTACAGGCCAAGGTCGAATTTTCTGAGGGCAAGGAACTGCCCGCCGGATCGACCTTCTTTCTCATCGACGGAGCCACGGTGGACAAGCGCAACTTCTCCTTTTCCGGCAAGAAGGAAACCTTCTTTTTCGGCGCCGACCCGTTTGTGACCAGTCAGGTCGTCCTCAAGGACAAAAAAACGGGGGAGAAAGGAATCTTCAAGCAGAAACAGAACTTTGTCAGGGAATGGAGCATGGTTCTGCGTAACGCCTCCAGCCGCGAAATCCCCTTCCGGCTGGAAGAAGCCAAGCCCCTTCTCCGCGACGAGCGCATCAGGATGGATCTGTCCGCATCTCCCGAGCCTCTGAAGGAAGAAAAGCCCGGGGTGCTGGCCTGGGAGGGCTCGCTGCCCTCCGGAGCGGAACGGGTCTTTACCATCAGCCTCAAATTCGAAGCCCCCGAAGACCTGCAGGTCGATCCGGGCTGGCACTGGTAATCACAGGGCTCCAACCCGGTCCCATCCACCTTGGCGCAACGGGTTGGAGCCTTTCCCGGTCAGTAAAATCCGCACCTGTTTCCACCTTTTTCTTCAGGGTTGCCTCGGCCTTTTTCTTGGACTAGGTTTGAAGCATCTTCCAATTCTGATTTTTCCCATCGCCGCCATTCTTCATTCATTATCCATCATTCGTCCGGCCGGCGGCGCCACCCAAACACAGGAGCATGCATGAATAGTCATGGAGCTTTTGTCGTTACCTCCCTTCTCTTTGTCCTTCTGGGCTGTCTCGTGGGCTTTGGGGCCCATACCATAGCCAAGCAGGATGCCAGAGAATACTACCTCTCCCGTATTGAGGCATTAAGCGAGGAGCGGCAACAACTCGTCCGCCAGATGGCGGAACTCAAGGACATCAAGATCAAGGAAGTGACCCTGACGGCCTACAGCCCCACAGTAAGGGAATGTGGACCCGATCCGACCACAACGGCCAGTATGGTCAAAGTCCGCCCGGGCATCATCGCGGTCAGCCGGGATTTGTTCGATCAGGGCTGGGTTTTCGGCAAGAAAGTCTATATCAAAGGACATGGCGTCTACGAGATCGCGGATCTGATGAGCAAGCGCTACACGGACCGCATGGACATCTTCTTTCCTGAAACCGAGGACGCCAGACAATTCGGCATCAAGCAGGCGACGGTGGCTCTGCTGGCAGGCTGAGTCCTGCTGAAAGCCAGGATTACGCAAGAAGCGGATCGTTCCACTGACCCGCAAAAACACGAAAGCCCCGGAAACGGGGCTTTTTTGGTGGGATATCCAGCGGTGACTCTGATCAGAGGGTGTTTTGACTGACCAGTGCCCAGATCAACAGCCGGTGCGGTTGTCCGTAAGGGCGGTTCCTGTACCGCCTTCATGCTTTTTGAACACGATGAGCGGACAGTTCTTGCAGATGTCCGCACCAGGGAAACCGTCACCGGGACGGGTGATGGCCGCGCTGCCCTTCTGCCGGATGCGCTCCTGCATGCGCTCGTATACCTGGCCTATCTGGGAGCCGGGAATCATGACATTGATTTCCCCGCGCTCGGTCTTGCCGGAATTATAACTTCCGGAACAGGGCGGAAGCATGTTGAAGCTTTTGTTCAGAAAGCTCCACACGCTGCCCCCGCAGGCCGAAGAACTCATGGTCAGGTTCGGGCGGAGAGGATGCGTGTCGGTGGCGGCCATGTAATCCACCGCCAGATGGTAGGCCTGCATCACGTCACAGTAAAAATGTACCACATCCGGCCCGTCAAAGACATCCGCGTCCTTGAGAGGCGCCACGGCAATGCCGATAAGCCCCTTGGGCAGTGAAACCTTGGATCGCACAAAGCGCTCGCCCTGCTCCATGTCCCGGACGTATTTGAGCTGGCCCTTGATCTCGGCCTCGTCCACTTCCTTCCAGCCGAAAGAACATCGGGCGTTGCTGCATCCCAGACCTTCCACTTCGCTGTACACGATTTTACCCTGCATGCGCGGAGAAATCTCCCACTGACAGTATGTGGTAGGCTTCAGGGGCATCTGATACTCCGTAGCGGCATCCTTGAATTTTTGTACCTCCCCGGCATCGAAGAAGAACTTCACGGCAATGGGATAATGATACAGCCTGAGCTCGCGCATCAGGTCTTCCTGCATTTCCTGATAGATCATGGCTCCTCCTGTTTTCCCGGAAACGGTTCAATACAACGGCGTCTGAATATCGGAAATATTTCCGCAGATGGGAAGACATCGTACAGTTTCCCGCAAAAATCACAAACCGAAGCCCGGCCGGTCGTATTTTCAGGCAAATCCACCGGGGTCAAAACCCCAGAATCAACTTTCCCGCCATATCCGGATGAAAGAACGGAGTGCAAAAACAGATAATGACATAAACGATGTCGCTGATATTGGTACGTGGACTGCTGTATGAAAGGAGAAAAAGGATTTGATGCGCTCAAGATGTCCAAGGAAAATGCAGTATATCTGTATCATAATCCTGATATGTCAAAGCTTGTTCCTCATTGATATTCTCTGGCAATTTTCTCAAAATTATCCATAAGATTCACAAACCGCTCTCCAGCATCGGGCGGGAAATATCCCTGACTCCGGCTCGCAATGATCAACACGGCATAAAGTTCTCCATTCTCGTAACACGGTCTGGCAAAGTACGAACGCACTCCATGAGGGATAAAGAGCACCCAATCGATGGATTTGATACTGTCCAGGGTGTCTTCCACCACCAGACTGCTGAGCCCGAATCTTTCAATGTCCTGAGCTATAGTCCCCTCATAGGCATGGGTACTGCCCCAGGGCAATCCGTTAAAGCAGTCTCCCACTCCATACACATCGACCTCGCCCTGGTGGGAGCGGATGACAGATAACATCAATCCGTCAATGCCGGAAGAAAAGCGCCTCAATATCTTGTTCAGTTCTTTTTTGAGCCCTCCATTGTGTTTTCTTATGATTCTTTCTTTTCTTGATGATTCATCAAAATTTCTCTTCTCCGCATTTAAAATTGCTATTCTTACCACACTACCTTCATGATTCAGGCAACATGAAGATATCCTCACCTTTGAGGTAAAAAAATTTCTTATATTATTATGGAGTATGAGTGTTCCAGACCACACGTCATTGTCGATCGCCTGCCTTGCCGACGACAGAAACACATTTTCAAATTCTCCAGAAACAATATGTCCGAATTGTAACACCTGCTCCGATCCGTTTGTTCCAAACAATTCATTCGCGGCCTTATTACTGACGATGATTTCCTTTGTTTTTACGTTCAGGATAAAAACAGGATATTCCACGATGCCAAGGGCCATCTGGCATGTAGCGGTAATTCCATCGACGGAGAAAACCTGTGGCAGAATGGCGGGCTTGAGAAATCCGAAATATCCACTCCCTCCGGGTGAATCAGGCCACCCCTGCATGATGAGAGGGCAATCCGGTACGGCGTCAATATGAAATGTCACTGCCGCGGCCTGACGGGCCAGAAGCATGTCCCAGAACTCCGCGACCAGCGGAAAATCCTCCCTGCGGATGACCCGTCTGCGAAATCCGGCGTCTTTGAGCAGCCGCGACGTATCCTTCCCCAGGGCGGAAAATTCCCAATTATTGAAGGATGTGAATTTCGAACGGGCGACATCGATACGCCATCCCAGACCGGGGAATCCGGAAAGCCACGCTGCATTCATTGTCCGGCTCCAGAGGAAAAAGAAAGGCTCTAGACCATCAGTTTTTTGTTCTTTGCCACCAAAAGTTTGAGACTGGCG
>JAUMXF010000002.1 GCA_030529235.1 Pseudomonadota bacterium | reverse complement strand
CGCGGTGCTGCAAGAGCGACTCCACCAGGCACGGATCGAAATGCCGGCCGCTCTGCTCCAGAAAATAGTCGAATATGTCCTTCCAGGGCCAGGCCTGATGGTAAACCCGGCTGCTGGCCAGGGCGTCAAACACGTCGGCCACGGCCACGATTCGCCCGTGAATCGGAATGTCCTCTCCGATGAGGCCCTGCGGATAGCCTTCGCCGTCCCAGCGTTCGTGATGCGTGAGAACGATCCGGGCCGCCGCGCGCATGACAGGGCTCCGGGCATGGGACAACATCTCATACCCGCGCCACACATGACTCTTGATGACTTCAAACTCTTCCGCGCTCAGCTCTCCGGCCTTGTTCAGCACCGCGTCGGGGATGCCTATCTTGCCCAGGTCATGCACGGTGGAGGCGAGTTTGAGCATCTCGGCCTCTTCCTCTCCCAGGCCGTATTTCAGGGCCAGCAGGCGGGCCAGCTCCGCCACCCGGCGCACATGGCCGCCCGTCTCGGCGGACCGGCATTCCACGGTCTCCGCCATGTGGTAGATGATTTCCTTCTGCGTGTCCTCGATGCCTTTGTTCAGAAACAGGTTGTCGAAGGCCAGCGAAGCGTTGGTGAAAAAAAGGGCCAGCAGATCCCGGTCTTTTTCATCCAGATTCCTGGACGTTTCAAAATACAGAAAATTCTCCGACCCCGTCCTGCCTTGAAAATACCAGGCGCAGACGCCCTGCTCGCAATACAGTCCATGCGGCTCCGCCCTGGCCCTGTCCAGAGCGCTGTGCACGGTATCTTCGCTCACCTGCCGCATGGGCCGGTCCACATACCGGGAAAACTCCCCCGTGGCGGCCAGCACCGTCCGCACTCCCTGAATACCTGAGGCGGCCAGCCCGGAAGTGTGAGAGTACATACGGTCCTTTCCGAGGCCGAGAAGTGAGGTCAGCTGGGCCAATACGCCCATCCCCAGTTTCTGCAGGGACTGGCGGCCGAAAATGTTGGAAGATGCCTCGATGATGCACCGCAATCCGCGCCGGTGCTCCTCCATGGCATTGATGAGGGCGAAGCAGCGCAAAGCCGAGACAACGACCACCAGCATCTTTTCCAGGGTCAGCTCGGTCTTTTCCTTGTAGTCGTCGATGTCGTAATCGAGAATGACTTGGGTGGCCGGAGCCTTTCCCGGCTGGCCCGTGCGCAGGATGATCCTCACGGCGCGGTTTTTCAACTCCTCGCGGATGTACCGGACCAGCCGCAGCCCGCTGTCGTCCGTCTCCATGACCACATCCAGCAGCACGATGGCCGTGTCTGGATGGGCGGCCAGCACTTCCCTGGCCTCCGCCCCGGAATAGGCGTGCAGAAAATGAAACGCGCGGCCCTCGTATGTCCGCCCCGACAGCATGTATGCGGTCACACCGTGCACATCGGCCTCGTCGTCCACGATCAGAATTTTCCACGGACTCTCTTCCGCCGCGACAAGGCTGGAAGGCTCTTCGTCCATGAACAGAATTTCTTCACTGTCCGTCATGACCGGCCTCTTCGCAGGGGAAACGCACCACAAACGTGGTTCCACGGCCGGGCTCGCTGCAGCAGGTCACGGAGCCGTTCAGGGTGCGGGTGACGACGTTGAACACGATATGCAGCCCCAGTCCGGTGGAGCCTCTGGACCGGGCCGATGTATAGAAGGGATCGAAAATCTTGTCCTGCGCCTCGGGCGGAATGCCCCGCCCGTCATCGGAATAGCTGAGGACCAGCGCGGCCCCGTCCATCCTCACGGCAATGCGGATCACCCCGGCCTGTCCCTCGTCAAAGGCGTGGGTCAGGGAATTGATCACGAAATTGGTCAGAATCTGCGAGAACGCTCCGGGATAGCTGTCGATGCACAGCTCCGCGTCGCATTCCACCTCCACCCGGAGAGCGGTCTTCTTGAGCTTGGGGCGCAGACTGAGCAGGATTTCCTCCACATATTCCCGCACCATGAACCGCCGCCGGACCTCCGAAACCTGATCCGCCGCCACCATCTTGAAGCTGCGGATCAGCTCCGAGGCCCGGTGCAGATTCAAAACGCCCATCTCCACCCCCTCCCGGGCGGAATCCAGATACGCCGTCAGATCCGAACGCCTCATCCCGCCGGTCTCGAACAGCTCGCGGATGTTCCGGGTCTTCTCGGCCAGGGTGGAAGAGGCCGAAAGCGCCACGCCCACAGGCGTATTGATCTCGTGAGCCACACCGGCCACCAGCCCGCCCAGAGCCGCCAGCTTCTCGGCCATGACCAGCTGGCTCTGGGCCTGCCTCAGATCGTCCAGAGCGGCCTGCAGTTCCGCGTTGGCCCTGGCCAGTTCGCCCGTACGCCGGGACACGCGGTCCTCCAGCTCCGTATTCAGAATGCAGAGTTCCTCCTCGGCGCGGCGGCGCTCCCGGTCCTGATCCTCCAGACTTTCGGCCATGCGGTTGAAGGCCGCAGCCAGCCGCCCCATCTCTCCGCCTTCGCGCTCGAGGCCGGTGCGCGTGCCCAGATCTCCGGAACCCAGACGGTCGGCAGCCGCCATCAGGCGGTTCACCCGGCGCATGATGATGAATTCCCCCACGAACCAGGCCCCGATCGCGGCCAGCACGGCAGCCAGAGCGAGCAGCACGGCATTCCGGTAAACGGCGCTCCGGGCCTTGGCCAGGGCCAGGTCCTCCGGCTGTCCGAGACGGATCATCAGATGCCGCGAAGGCGTGTCCATGAAATACATGCGCTTGAAGCTGTAAAGCCTGCGCACGCCGTCCACGCCGGTTTCCAGAAAAACCCCTTCGGCCCGCTCTCCGGACATGCGCTCGATCATCTGCGGCAAATCCGGCACCCAAGTGTATTTTTCCGTTTCCGGAAAGCGGGTCAGACGCATACCCGCTGCATCGGTCAGAGTGAAAACCGAACCTTCCGGCAGATGTGCGTCGGCGAAAACACGGCCGAAATAATTCAGATCAAAAGAAGCCACGAGCACGCCGTGCACAGAACCATCCGGAGCGGACACGGGCTGTGCGAATTCGATGACCACGCGGCGGGAAGGACCGGGAGCCAGATGATACGCGCCCATGGTAAAACGCATTCCGGCCACGGATTCCTGAAAATAGCCTTCATTTTCGATGCTGGAGAGAGAGCCCGGCGGCGAGACGGCCACGATACGGCCCGCGGCGTCGGCCAGAGCCAGAGCGCAGTAGGCCCCGTTGCGGGCAAGTATTTCTTCGAGCAGCTGCTGCGCTTCACGCGGGGAGCCCAGCCGCACCTCCCGTGATTTGGCCAGGGTGGCCAGCAGCAGCCGGGCGCTGTCCACCACATGCTCGTGGTGTGCGGACATGGCCTGGATCTGGCGCAGAGCGGCGTTTTCGGCGCTGCGGACCATGGCCTCATGCAGAGCGCGTCCGGTGAAAAGCACAATGACCAGAGCCGGCGCCATGGACACGAGGACCAGCAGGGCCAGATTGCGGCGGATGGAGGAAAAAAACGGCAGAATCACAAGCCCTCCCTCTCCGGTTCGGATGGCTTCCCGGCCGTAAATATGGAGAAACACAACCCGGCCATGAAACTGAAGTCAGGGAGAGGTTCCGAAGGAAAATACCCGTCCTGCCGCGCGGATGCAAGGGCCTTGGCTCAAAGACTCCGGCACAGTGCCGCGCCGCCCGCGGGATCGGGCTCACCCGGAAAACGGCGCAAAAAAGCCCCGCCCCGGAATATGCCGGGGTGGGGCGATATGCCGCGCGGCCTGTACCTCAGCGGTTTCTGGTCACGGTTCTGGCGATGGTGTAGCAATGGTCGCCGATCTTCTCCAGCCGGGCCAGCAGATTGATGAAGGCAAGCCCGCCCTCGATGCCGCATTTGCCGACCTTGAGCCGTTCGATATGCGCGTCGCGCATTCTCTCCCGCATGGCGTCGATGACCTCCTCGGCCTTGCCCGCCTCTTCCAGCAGATTCTCGGGTTCATTCTCGAGGCCGTCCATGGTCATTTTCAGAAATTCATCCACCCTGGCCGAAATATTGTAAAAATCGATCCAGGCATCTTCTGAAAAATTGAGCTCCTTCTCCACAATCTCCTCGCACAGGAGGCCCAGCACCTCCACCGCGTCGCCGATGCGCTCCAGAGTATTGGCCAGCCGCATCTGCGCCGAGATTTCCGCCGAATCCTCTTCATTGAGCCCGGTCTGCATGATTTTGGCCAGAAAAGTGGTGATGAGCTTATGCATCTCGTCGATATGATTTTCAAAACGCTGCCGTCTGCGGATGGTCTGCTGATCGCGCTTTTCCAGACATTCCAGAGCATTCAGATAAGCCTCGTGCACAATCCGGGACATGCGTTGCAGCTCGCCCCTGGTCCGGGCCAGGGCCGCCACGCTGTTGTCCTCCGCATTGGGCTCGAAAACCGGCAGGCGGAACAGCTCATCTCCCTCGTTTCTGTCTCTGGGAGACAAAAGAATCGCGACCCTGATCAGAAAGGGGAGAAAAACAAGGAAAATCAGGGCGTTCACAAGGTTGAACAGCGTATGCCCGTTGGCCAGATAGCGGGCTATGTACGGATACTCCCCACCGGCCTGCACATCCCAGGCATGTCCTCCGGTCATCATGAGGGTGACCCACTCGATGCTCCGCAGGAACCATGGAAAAATGAGCAGCATCATGCACACGCCGAACACGTTGAACATGGTGTGCGCCCTGGCCGCACGGTAGGCGCTGATATTGGCGGAACCGATGGTGGCAAGCTCGGCGGTGATGGTGGTGCCGATGTTTTCTCCCAGGATGAGGGCCATGGCCGCCGGGAATCCTATCAGCCCCTGGGTGGCGAAGGCCATGGTCAGGCCGATGGTGGCCGAAGACGACTGCACCACGATGGTCAGGCCGGCGCCCGTGGCCACACACAGCAGCAGGCCGCCCACAGTGGAGGCATCGAATCTGGTGAAGAACGAGATGAAGGCCGGATCGGAGCGCAGGGGCTTGAGGCCGTCGCCCATGACGGTCATTCCGAAGAAAAGCAGACCGAATCCGAGAATGATTTCACCAAGGTAGCGATATTTCTTGCGCGTGCCGAAATAATTGAGCGGCACCCCGATGGCGATGGCCGGCAGGGCCAGATCAGAAAGTTTGAAGGCGATGAGCTGGGCCGTCATGGTCGTGCCCACGTTGCACCCCAGAATGACGCCGACGGCCTGGGTCAGGGTCATGAGCCCGGCGCTGACAAAGCTGATCAGCATGACCGTGGTGGCCGAGGAGGACTGGACCATGGCCGTGACCGCCGCGCCCGTGGCGAACCCCACCAGACGGTTGTCGGAGACGGCTTTCAGAATGTTGCGGATGCGGTTGCCCGCGGCCATCTGCAAGCCTTCGGTCATGAGTTTCATGCCCAGCACAAAAAGACCGAGGCCGCCGAGAGTCTGGATGAGGATGTTAACCATGCGTAATCCTTGTCTGTGGTGAGAGGGCTTCGCGGCACCGCAAAATCCGCATTTCTTTAGACCATCTTGCCCGCCAAGAAAAGTTTTTTCCGCCCCAAAGGCTTCAAAGCGGCCCGCCTCCGGCTTGACCCCCGGAAACGGGCGTGCCAAGCAGCCGCCCATGTCACATGCCACTTCGACAATATCTCATGCGGGCACCCCGGCTGGCGGCACTTTCCGCGCCGTGGCCGCAGTGATCTTCATCTTTGCCGGGCTTCTGGTCCTGCCCGTGGGAGCGGCCTCCGGGCCATACCGCACCCTGTCCATCATGTTCACCAGCATCGTGCTGGAGGCCCTGCCCTTCATGCTGCTCGGCGCTCTGGCGGGGGGGCTCATCGAAGCCTTCGTCAGCCGGGAACGCATGGCCGCCCTGCTGCCCAGACGGGGGCTGACCGCCATCTGCGTCGCCGCCGGGCTCGGTGTCGTCTTTCCGGTCTGCGAATGCGCAGTGGTGCCGGTCGTACGCAGGCTTCTCGGCAAAGGACTACCCTTCGGGGCCGGCATCGCCTATCTGCTGGCCGGCCCCATCGTGAACCCCATCGTCGCCGCATCCACGGCTCTGGCTTACGGTTTTGAATGGAAAGTCATGGCGATACGCCTGGGTCTGGGCTATGCCGTCGCCGTGACCGCGGCTCTTGTGCTGAATCGCCTGTTTCCGGACAAAAGTGCTCTGCACGGCGGACTGGAGCACATCGCGCCCCAGCCCTGCTCCTGCGGATGCGAGGTCCCCTTGCCGCACTTCCCGCAGGTCACGAACGCCGTGGTCCGGCCGTCCTTCACCTCCCGGCTGGGACAGGCGCTGCGCCACGGTGCCGCCGACTTTCTGGGCGTGGCTCAATACCTGATCGTCGGCGCATTCGTGGCCGCCGTGGCCCAGACCTTTGTGGACAGATCCCTGCTGCTCGGGCTGGCGTCCCTGCCCGCCCTGTCCATTCTGGCCATGACGGCGCTGGCCGTGGCCCTGAATCTTTGCTCTGAATCCGACGCCTTCATCGCCGCGTCCTTTTCCGGACTCATGCCTTTGGCCGCGCAAATGGCCTTCATGCTCACGGGCCCCATGTTCGACCTGAAGCTGCTGCTCATGTATCAGGCTGTTTTCCGCAGACGGGTCATTGTGGCCCTGGCGGGACTGGTTCTTCTGCTGACGGTGGGCGCGTCCATGAGCCTTCTGATGCTGGAGGGCTGGTCGTGACGCCCCTTGCACGACTCAAAAACGCATGCATAAGCGGAAGACTCACGGCCGGTTTTGTCTTCACAGCCTGGAGTGTGGCCCTGGTCATGATTCTTGGCACAAGCCGCATCCGGCTGTTTCTGCGCCCCGAATTCTCCTGGCTGCTGGGCATGGGAGCGGCCATCGCCCTGGCCTTCATGTTCACCGGCATCAGACGTCCCGCGCCCGTGCCCTTTCTGCGCGCCATGATTCTGCTGCTGCCCCTGCTGCACATGGCCGTGACGGATTCCATTCTGGGAGAAGATGTCTTCGCCAACCGGTTTCTGGGTGTGGATGTCGGCACGGAGGAAGGCTTCAGCGGACAATCCTTCCCGGATTCTTCCACGCACACGCCCGATGCGGTATCGGACCGGGCCATCAGCGAAGCCTTCGCCAATGCGGGTCTGGAGCCGCTCCCCAATCCGGATGAACCGCTTACGGCCCTCGACCTGCTGCGTTCACCGGGGGAATACGCGGGCAAGGAAGTGACCCTGCTCGGCCTGTTGTACCGCAATCCCGATCTGGAACGCTATTTCGGGACCGGCCGCACCGTGGCTCTGTACCGCTTTCTGATCACCTGCTGCGCGGCGGACGCCATGCCCCTGACCGTGGCTCTGGATATGAAGGAAACTCCGGAGCTGCCGCCGGAACAGTGGGTGCGGGTCGAAGGCACCTTTGAACTGCTGCCCCATGAAGACAAGACCGTTCCGCTGATCCGGGTGACCCGGATGACAAACGTGGACCCGCCAGCCAGTCCCTATCTGTATTGAAAATCAAACGGGCCGCACCTCCTCTTTGGGAGATACGGCCCGCCGCATGAAACCGCCCGCGCGCTACGCGTCCTTCTTTCCGGCGCTGTACGGGCACCCCGTGCATCCGGAAAACGGCCGGACGCAACTGGCCAGACACAACCGGCGCAGACACGCTTTCGATGCGCAGTCCAGGCAGCGCAACTCGGCCGCGCCCAGATGCCCGGCGGCCAGAAGCCGGGTCAGGGTCGCGGCGGAGAGCTCAATCCGCAGGGATTCATTCCCCGGACGATCCATGCGTCACCTCCCCGGCCTCCTCATTCTTTCCGGCGGCCCGCATGGCGCAACGGCAGCGGGCGCATTTGACCTTACAGGAACACGCTCCGTCCCCGGAACAGCCCGAAGCATGGGCTGCCTCGCCACCGGAACCTTCCACCCACGGACGAGAACCCATGACTCCACCGGCCGCCTTGCGCAACCGCTGCATGACCTGTGACGAAAACAGCTCAGACCCGTTATCCAGTTTAAACATGGCTACCTCCAGAAACTTTCAATTTTATGATTATTTTCAATAAAATTATATAACAATAGAAAATTATAGGATGATTTTTAGAAAAATAGTTAGCCAAAGCTAATAATTAAACTTTGACTAATCTTACTTTGCCGATCCTGTCAATGGCCGGGACACAGGCAGCCTAAAATTGACCTGGATTTTCAGTGTAGCCGCCGCTAAGTATCCTGCCTCAGGCAGCCCCGATTCGAGCCGTCAGCTTCCACCGCACAGGCCGTCAAGGAGAGTCATTATGCGCGTGCATCCCACCGTGTTGCTTTTACTGCTGCTCTTTTCATCCACGGCTTTTGCTGAAGAACGCCATTCTCTTTCCGAAATGGAGAAAAAAGCCGTCGCCCTCATGGAAGACACTTTCAAAGCCAGCGAAGAAGCCAAAATATCCATGGGACGCGTGGGCGCAATGGAGGTGCTGGAAAATGGCCTGGCCGAGATCGATGTGCTCCTGAACGCGGCCTACAGGGAAACCATGCGCAACCTGAAAAACAGAGACCCGCACCTGGCGGAACTGCTGCTCAAGGACCAGCGTGCATGGCTCAAATTTGTGGAATCCTTCTGTGACCGCGTGCAAAGCGGTTTCGGAGAGGGTGGCACCATGTACATCAATATGGGACTTGCCGCGAAACTCCGCTTCTTTGTCCAGCGCATCGGCTATCTGCGCGTCATCAACAGGAACACGCTCGGGTAAACTCCGATCGAGGAAACCTCCTGACTCTGGGGAAACAACAAATGCTGCCGGAACATTTTCAGACTGTAACCTTTTTTATCACCCAACCGACGAGGCTTTCATGAAAAAATTTCTGCTTTTGTCCGCTCTGATTTTTTTCTCCTCCTCGGCCCAAGCCGAAAAAATGACCGTTCTTCTGGACTGGTTCATCAACCCGGACCATGCCCCCCTTTTTGTGGCCCAGGAAAAAGGCTTCTTCAAGGCCAGAGGACTGGACGTGGAGTTTGTCGCCCCTTCCAATCCCAACGACCCGCCGAAGCTTGTGGCCGCAGGCAAGGCCGATCTGGCCGTATCCTACCAGCATCAGCATCAGATGCAGGTGGCCGAGGGGCTTCCCCTGACCCGCATCGCCACGCTGATAGCCACACCGCTCAACTCTCTGGTGGTGCTGGCGGATGGCCCGGTCAAATCCATCGCCGACCTGAAGGGCAAGACCATCGGCTACTCTGTGGGCGGCTTTGAAACCGCTCTGCTCAAGGTGATGCTGGCCCAGGAAGGGCTCGGGCTGGATGACGTGAAACTGGTCAACGTCAATTTTTCTCTGTCGCCGTCCCTTTTCACCGGCCAGACGAATGCGGTCATCGGCGCATTCCGCAATTTCGAGCTGAATCAGATGGATATCGAGAAGCGGCCGGGGAGGGCCTTTTTCGTGGAGGAGCACGGCGTTCCGGCCTATGACGAGCTGATTCTGGTGGCCAGCTCCCAAAAGATGAGGGACCCAAAGCTGCGCAAATTTGTGGATGCTCTGGAAGAAGGCGTGCAGTATCTGGTTAATCACCCGGAAGAGTCATGGAAGCTTTTCGTGAGTAACGGCCGGGAAAACCTGGATGACGAGCTGAACCGCCGGGCCTGGAAGGACACTCTGCCGCGCTTCGCCCTGCGCCCCGGAGCGCTGGACAAAAACCGCTACACCCGCTTCGCCGAATTCCTGAAGAAGGAAGGCATCGTAAAGAGTGTCCCACCTTTGGACACGTGGGCGGTGGAACTGCCCTGATCCCGGAAAATCCGGACGGGGCGAAAGCCCCGCCCGGCCACCCGGAACGCTTCCATACCGGGATGCCCGGCCATGGAAGGAGTTTACTGGCGCGGGTATTCAGTTCTCCTGCCGTAATATTCCCCAGCGACCTTTTCCAGTGTGGTCAGACTGGCTGCTCTCCGTAAAAAACTTCCTCCAGACACAGCCCCTGCGGCGGAGCCGTGGCCGGAGCCAGCCTGCGGTCGCGGGTCTGAAGAAGGCGTGGTCCGTCTTCAGGGCAGAGCCTGCCACGTCCTACCTCCACCAGAAATGCGGTCAGATTCCGGACCATCTGCTTCAAAAAACCGTCAGCCTGAAAACGCAGCACCCATTCTCCCGAACAGAGGCCCGGGACACGAATGATCGGTTCCAACGTGCGGATGGTGGTCTTAAGTTCCGTTCCCGCGTTCTGAAAGGAGGCAAAGTCGTGCGTTCCGGCCAGAAGCGCGGCGGCACGATCCATCGCTTCCAGATTCAGGCCGCGCACAGACCAGATGAAAGGGGCCCGCTGGGGCAGGACGAACCGGGAGTCGGTCCACAGTGTGTAGGCGTAGCGTTTGGATACTGCGGAAAACCGGGCGTGGAACTCAGCCCCGGCAGCCCGCGCATCGACAATGGCGATATCTTCGGGAAGCATGGAATTGAGCGCCTTTTGCCAAGGGATGGCAGTGCCATCCGGGGCGTCGAAGTGCGCCACCTGCCCCGTGGCGTGGACCCCGGCGTCGGTCCGGCCGGATCCGTGCACGCGTACGGGCACGCCGCAGATGCGTGAAATCCGCGTCTCCAATGCTTCCTGAATACTCGGACCGTTTTTCTGAATCTGCCAGCCGTGGTAGCGGGTGCCCACATAGGCCACAGTCAGACGAATGCGCGCCATGCTCAGTTGCCGCCGGTCTGCAAGCGGGTCAGGGCCTCCGAAAGCTTGGCCGCGCGGTCAGCCCGGACCGAAGACAGAACCTCTCCGGCCTTTCGCCCGCTCATACCAGCCAGAATTTTGACGGCAATGGATTCCTCCAGATTTTCCAGCACCTGGGCGGCCTGCTTGGGCTTCATGTTGGAATAGACATCCACCAGATGCTGCATCTTTTCATCCTGCATATCTCCGGCGGATTTGATTAGATTCTGCATCTTCACTTCCATGGCTCGCAAATTTTCGAGCTTAGCCTCCAGCTCCGCCTCCATGGTTTTCAACTCCGCCTCACGCTTGCGCACTTCCAGCTCTCTGGCTGAAATATCCCTCGTAGAAGCCGCAGGGGCAGATGAAACCTCGGGTTTTTCCGGTGTCTGCGTGGAACTGTTTCCATCCGGAGCCGGACTTGCGGCCAGGGCCTGGGGCACAATGGAAGGCAAAACCATATCCTGGGTCTTTTGTCCGGGCATCCACAGGAAAATCACCGCAGCCAGCTTGACCAGGGTCAGAGCCATCACGGCCTGCGCCAATCTAGCTGGACGCACGGCCGAAACGCAGCGTTGCGGATTCGTCGAATTCATTCTGTTCCCTCTGCTGTTCTTTCAGGGCATGTCTGTGCGCCTGTCTGTGACGGAGTTTCTCCAGAAGTCTGCGTTCCGTGGCCCGCGCCACCAGTTCCCGGCGGCAGGAATCGAGCAGCTCCTCCCGCCTGCCAAGCTCCGCCTTGGCCTCTTTCGTATCCACTTCCAGATGCCGCCGCCATTCCGCCCACAGCCACAACTCCTGCGGATTCGTCCGCCCGGACCGGGGCATTTCCTCCAGACATTTTTCGAGATCCTCCTGCAAGCGCTCCAACATCCGGCGTTGCTCCCGCTCCGAGGCCTGCGCCCGGCTAAAGGCCAGACGGGCCTGATCTTCGACCTGCTTGCGGTATTCGAGAACCTTTTCCAGAGAAAAATGAAATGGGCGGGACATGGTGAACCTCAAAGCAAAAAGCATGCACAGAAATATCCTCATCGTATCCCCGGAGGCGAAGCCGCGAGGACAGGATACAGAAACGGGAGTTCTCCGGGTCACAAGATCAGACGACAAGGCGCGGTGCCCGGCGATTCTCCCGTTTCTGGCGATACGCCATGAAAAAACCCCGCCGAAAGGCAGGGTTTCTTCCATCCCCATTGGGATTCAGGATGTTCGTCCAAGTGGCTTTTAGTTGGCGCTGGCCTTGAACTCGTCACGTCTGTTCTTGGCCCAGGCGGCTTCGTTACCACCCTGAACGGCGGGATACTCTTCACCGTAGCTGATGATGGACAGTCTGGAGGAACTGATGCCCATCAGCACCAGAAATTCGTAGGCCGCGCGAGCTCTGCGTTCACCCAGGGCCAAGTTGTACTCGTTGGTGCCGCGCTCGTCGCAGTGGCCCTCAATGAGCAGATTCAAAGACGGATTGGCCTTCAGTAGCTCAACCTTCTCGGTCAGAATCTGGCGGGCTTCCTGACTCAGCTCGTTGGAGTCGAAGGCGAAATAAATTCTGTTCGCGCTGATTTTTTCAATGGCCTGACGCTGCATTTCCATGAGGCGCTGTGATTCCATATCCCCGGCACCCATGCCGCCCTGCCCGGACATGGAATCGGAACCGGCACCCATGCCGCCCGCAGGAGTGGAGCTTACTTTCTTGGAGCAGCCTCCGGCCAGAGCCAGGCAGAACACCAACACAATCAATCCGAAAACATTCAACTTCCTCATAACTTCCTCCGTTAACGCAAAAATTCAAATCCTTGCCACTATTACAGTTTCCCCCAGGCCGGCGCCTCCGCATCTCCGGGACCGGTTGGAATCAGAATTGGTTCGTCTCCATGCTTCGTGGTCAGATACAACTGTTTCTTCCCTGATCTGTTGGACGAAAAAGCTATGAAATAGCCGTCAGGAGACCATGTGGGGTCCTCATCACTATTCGGCCCGAAAGTCAACTGGCGTTCCCGCCCGGAGGCGATATCCACCAGAAAAAGCTTGTGATGTCCGTTGACCATCCGGGCGAAAACAACCTGGGAGCCATCCGGGCTGATGCTTGGCCCGGTGTTGTATTTTCCGTTCATGGACACACGCCGGACTTCGCCGGACGCGAGATTTTTCAGAAAGATGTGGGGATTTCCAAGCCTGTTGGAGACGAACACCATTTTCTGCCCGGAACGGTCAAAATCCGCGCCGATATCTATGCCCCAGTTCTCTTCCAGGACACGTCCCACGGAAAGCTGCGGCCTGAGCTCGTAAATGTCCGGATTACCGCGCATATCGAGGCTGATGGCCACTGTTCCCGCATTGGTGAACGCCGGAGCGATCAGGGTATTTCCCGGCAGCCGGACCTTCTGCAGCGATCTGGCTCTTCTGTCCCAGATGCAGAGGTTGTGAAACTTGTTGTCCAGAAAAACAAAGGCCAGCTTCTGGCCGTCATGAGACCAGGCCGGACTGACACAGATGCCGTCGAGGTTGGTCACTTTCTGCAAATTGAGCCCCTGGGCCGTGCACATGTAGATCTGCTTGCGGTTGCCCTCCTTTTTGACAAATGCCAGATTGGACCGGAAGAAATCGCCGTTGCCGGTGAGAGCTTCCATCAGGTCCGCGCAGAATCTGGCGGCCGCTTCGGGCACCTGCTGGCTCGTGTCCACGCTGTAGCCTTTGCCCACGATAAGCCGCCCAGTGTATACCTCGTACGCGCGCAGTTCCACTTCGCCCACCCCGCCGGGGCGCGGAGCCCAGGCCGCAGTGACCAGCACATCCGCACGGGAAAGCTTGAACTTGTTGAAGTCGATGTTCTGCCCGGCATATCCGCCGGGATTGGGACCGCCGACAATATCACGGCCGGAAAGCATGGTGAAGAAAGGCAGAAATGCGCAATTCGCGTGAATGCGCTGCTGCAGGTCCGCCGGCGCGTTGCCCGGTATGGCGCTCAGGGCCCCGGCACCATCCTTGGAAAGAGCCTCCGCGATGAACAGATTGACCCTGGACTGACCCGGGCCGTAAATATCGATATTCAGCGCTCCCGCAATCGAAGCGGAAACAATGGAAGCGCACAGCGCAATAAAAACGAGAACGGTTCTGATCAAAACAGCCTCCTACTCGTTGTCCGTGTTATAGAAAGTTATGACGATGGTCGTGCCCACGCTTTCGGGCACCCGGGGCAGCCGTTTGGTGTCTTCCACGGCGCGTTGCACCGAAGAATCGAAATCCGCCCGGCCCGACCCGCTGAGCTGGCGGTAGGACAGAATTTCTCCGGCCCTGTTCAGGCGCAGCTCCAGTCTGGTGGCCAGCACCACGTTGGAAAGCCGGGGAAAACGCCAGTTCTGCCGGACGGCCCGGACCACCTGCGTTGCGTACCATTCCTCGATGGTGCCGGAGGATTCGCCCGTTCCGTCTCCGTCCTCGGCGGTTCCGTCACCTTGGCGTCCCCGTCCGGCCACTTCCTTGCCCAGATCGGCCAGCGCGTCTTTCAGGGCGTCCTTGGAACCGCCCTTGGAGCTTTTGGCTGGCCCGCCGGATTTTCCCTTGGTGCTCTTCGCCGTTTTGCTGGCCTCGCTCAAAGCCTGGGCCAGAATATCTTCCTTGCTCTGCGGTTTTTCCGTCTTCTTGGCTGTGGCATTCTTCGCGGCGGCGTCCTTTTTGGCCTCGGCGGCTTTCGGGTCTTCCTTTTTTGTTTCGGTCTTTTCTTTTTCTTTGACCTCGGCCGTCTTGGTCGCATTCACCGTTTCCTGCGGGATGGCCTTGGCCGTATCGGGAGGCGCAGTCTTCTTCTCGGGTTTTTTCTGTTCAGGCAGAGGTTTGGCTTCAGGAGCGGCCTTGGACGGAGGTTTCTTGCGCGCGTCCGCCTGCCGTGCCGAGGGCCGGAGCGCGCTTTTGGCTCCGGGCTTGCCCTTGTTCGGCGCCCCGACCAGACTGACCTCGTACATTTTCCTGTCCAGATTGATCTTCACATGGGTTCCGGCGGCAAAATACGCCCCCCCCACAATCACCAGGATGTGGAACACAAGGGAAAGAACCCAGCTTACATGACGCAACGGACTCGACATCTTGCCTTTATCGCGAAAGCCATCCGCCGCACGCCGTCTGGCGTTGCGCGGACAGTTCGATGTTAGGGTAAATTCAGCGGAACGCGGAACCGGCGTTGACCGGACTCGCAGTGAAAAAAGAACGCCGCCCGCGCAGGCCAGACGCTATTTTTCGTCCTCGGGTTCCGCCACCACTCCCAGCTTCTGCACACCGGCGGCCCGGACCTCCGCCATGACCTTGACCACGGTTCCGTAGGCCACGTCCTTGTCGGCCTGGAGATAGAGCAGATTGCCTTTCTCCAGCTCCATCCGCTTCAGATAATTGCCCAGCTCATCCAGTTTGACCTCGTATTTGTCCAGCTTGATGGTGCCGTCCTTCAGAATCTTCAGCACCACGGTCTCACTGTCTTCCGGGAGTGTTTCCACCGTCTTGGTTTCCGGCAGGTCCACTTCCACGCCCTGAGTCAGCATGGGAGCGGTGACCATGAAGATGATAAGCAGCACCAGCATCACGTCCACGAAAGGCGTGACGTTGATTTCCGCCAAAAAACCCTTTCCGTTCAGCTGCATGGTTATTCACCCCGCTTGTTCATCCACGGCAGCTCGAGCTGGGCGCGATTCAAAAATTCGCTGGCAAAGCATTCCATCTCCGTCTGCACCGTGTTGATCATGCCCAGAAAGGTGTTGTAGGCTATGGTGGCCGGAATGGCCACGGCCAGACCGATGGCGGTGGCCACCAGAGCCTCGGAAATTCCCGGCGCCACGGCGGCCAGTGCGGCCGTCTTCATCTGCCCGATGGCGTGAAAGGAGTTCATGATACCCCACACCGTCCCGAACAGGCCGATGAACGGTGCGGAATTGGCGCAGGTAGCCAGAAAGGCGAGAGACGCGGACATGCTGCCCAGACTTTCGCGCACACCCTCTTCCAGCACCCGCCGCAAATTGTCTCCGGCCACACGGAATTTGAGGTTGGGATGGATGACGGACTGCTCCAGACGGCGGAATTCCGTCAGCCCTTTCTTGGCCACGGGGTACAGGATGGACGATCTTTCTTCCCGCAGGATCTGCACACCATCGGCCAGATTGGTCGCGTTCCGGAAAAGAGTCCGTTCGTGAATGGCCTTCCGGCGTCCGAAATGAATCTGGGCAATCTTGAAGAAAATGATGGACCAGCTGATGAGCGACATGAGCAGCAAAAGCCCCATCACGCCCTGTACGACCAGCGTGGCGTTGGAGATCATATCCCAGAGGCCCAGGGACTGCATTCCGCCCAGTTGTGTCCCCGCGCCGAGCTGTTGGGCGACATCGGGCTGCGTAAGATTCATCTGCTGCACATCGCCGATCTGTGGCACTGTTTCCATGATATATTCACCTTCCGCTTGATTTGATGGGAAATGGAGATCGCACCCCTACAGGGAAAGACAGCGGGACACAAGATTCCAGGCGCGCTCGTCCGCCATGCGGTACTCTTCGGGAGTCATGCCGCATCCCAGAGCGATTTTGCGCCGCAAATCCCTGTCCGTCAGGTCGCGGGGAGCGTGAGCGTCGTTATTGACCACCAAGGCCGCCCCATGCCTGCGGGCCAGAGTCAGCACATGGCCGTTGGTGTAGCCGTGCCCGGAACGGGTGGTGATTTCGAGCAGGACGTTTTTTTCCGCCGCCAGACGGACTTCCTCTTCCGTGATCAGACCCGGATGGGCCAGCACGTCCACCCCGGCCTCGATGGCCGCCAGATTCGTGCCGCGTTCCACCGGTTCCACAATGGTTTCCCCGTGGACGACCACGACCTGCGCACCAAGCTCCCTGGCCCGGCGCGTCTCCTGTTCCACAAGGCCCGGCGGCACGTGGGTCAGTTCCACTCCGGCGATGATGGTCAGATCCATGTACGCCGAGTACTCGCGCGCCATGGCGGATATCCTCGGCATTATCAGCTCCAGATTGGAAGCGTCCGCGTGGTCGGTAATGGCGATGGCCCGATACCCGGCGACCTTGGCCCGCCGGGCCAGCTCCGCCGGAAGCAGTTCGCCGTCGCTGAATATGGTATGCGTGTGCAGGTCAATCATCACATTTTATATTTGATGTCGTCGAGACTGTACCGGGACAGAATTTCCGTCCATTTTTCACTGTCCTCGCCCTTCAGTTCCTCCTGGAATCCGCCCTTTTGCAGGGTTTTGTTCAGGGCGATGACCTCCTCCGCCACCCGGATGGGGGCTTCCGCACGCAGGGCCAGGGCGATGGAATCCGAAGGGCGGCAGTCCACCCGACGCTCTTCCCCGCCGACAGAGAGCACCAGTTCCGCATAGTAGGTGCCTTCGTGGATGGACACGATCTCCACCGCCTCCAGCCTGGCGGACAGTTTCTCCAGGACGTTGAGCATCAGGTCGTGAGTCATGGGCCTGGGCACGGCGACCTTGTTCAGGGTTATGGAAATGGACATGGCCTCCAGCGCGCCGATCCAGATGGGAAAAATCACATCCTCCGCCTTGTCCTTGAGGATGAGAATGGGCATCTGGGAGTCCTCGTCCAGGGCCAGCCCGAAAACAATCATCTCTACCATGCGGCACCTCGCATCTCGCCCGTCAGCGAGTGTTTCTTCGCCTCCAGAATGGCCACTTCAGCCATTTTCCCGGTCAGCCCGGTTCCCGGGTGCGGAAAATTGACGATCCGTCCGCCCTCGTCCCGGCCGCGCCAGAACGTGCCGCGGCCATCCTGCATTCTGCTCGGACCTTCCACCAGCACCAGCGCCCGGCGGCCCACCTGGGCCAGCAGATCTTCCGCCGTGATGCGGTTTTGCACCTCCTGGAGCACTTCCAGACGTCTGGCCTTTTCTTCTTCCGGCACCTTGAAATCCATCTTTTCGGCGCGCACACCCGGCCGATCCGAATATTTGAAGGAAAAGGCCGAGACGAAACGCACTTCCTCCAGCAGCGACAGGGTTTCCTCGAAATCCCGTACGGTCTCGCCGGGAAAGCCCACGATGATATCTGTGCTGAGCGCAATATGCGGACAGGCCGCGCGCAAATCCCGTACAATACCCATGTAGCGCTCGCGGGTATATTTGCGGCCCATGGCCGCCAGTACGGAGTCGGCGCCGGACTGTGCGGGCAGATGCAGCTGCGGGCTCAGGTTGGGCAGGGTGCGGAACGCCTCGATCACTTCCGGAGCGATATCTTTGGGATGCGACGTGGTGAACTTCAGGCGCAGCAGGCCGGGAACAGCCGCAACGCGATGGAGCAGTCCGGCAAAGGTGGTGCCGTCGCCGCGCCGGTCCTGACCGTAGCTGTTCACGTTCTGGCCGAGCAGGGTCAGTTCGCGGGCTCCCCGGTGCACCAGGGACTCACATTCGGCCACCACGGCATCGGCGGCGCGGGATTTCTGCCGTCCGCGGGTAAACGGCACAATGCAGTAGGCGCAGAAATTGTCGCACCCCTGCATGATGTTCACGAAAGCCTGAGCACCGACATTTCCGGACCCGGCCGGCTCCCGCTCCGGATAGTGATCCAGAAAGTCCAGCAGGCTGACCCGCAATCCGGCGTCCAGCGCCAGACGCTCCAGAGTCTGGGGCACCATGCCCGTGCCGTCGGTGCCGAAGATCAGTCGTACGAAGGGAAACCGCCGCCAGAATTCCTCGCCCACTTGCTGGGCCACACAGCCGCCCACGGCCGCGAAGACTTCCGGGTTCCTGTCCGCGTACTCCTTGAGTCGCCCAAGCAGGGAGTACACTTTCTGCTCGGGCTTTTCACGGACGCTGCATGTGGTCACCACGAAAACCTGCGCCTCTTCCTCGGCGGCCGGCGTCCATCCGCGGGCCACCAGGGAACGGGTCAGCCAGTCCGAGTCCGCAACATTCATCTGGCACCCGAAAGTCAATACATGAAAGCGCACGTCCAGCAGGTCTCCGGTCTGATATTCGCGGGAAGAGCTCCTCTGCCCCACGGCCCGGCGGCTCCCGAAAGCCATCACGAGCGGCGGGCACCCGCGCCTCTGCTATGAATCTTTGTTCCGCGCCGTCAACTTTTTTCCGGCGACGTTTCCTCGCGGATCCAGCGCAGAAACGGTTCATGTCCGTCCACAAGAGGCACGCCCACAACGCACGGCACCTCGTACGGGTGCAGTCCGGCCACGCATTCCGTCAATGCCGCGAAAGACGCCCGCGTGGTCTTGGCCAGGAGAACCACTTCGCTGCCGCTTTGCACCTCCGCGTTCCACCAGTACATGGATTCCATGCCAGGCAGAATGTTCACGCACGCGGCCAGACGCCGCTCCACCACGGCACGTCCGATTCGGCGGGCTGTTTCCATGTCCGGGACCGTCACATATGCCAGCATGCACTCCATGTGTTCCTCCGCAAATCTCTTCCATCGCGCCGCATAAGCTGCACGCAGGCTCACAAAAAACGTTTCAGTTCCGCACTCCGGACAAATCCCGAGCCAACCTATTTATTTTATTACGATAAGATCTCAATCTTCTTGCAGAGACAGAAGATACGCTCGCAGGCCGGGCCGTCTGCCATGCAGACCCAGCTTGGCCCTGATATGATTGCGGTGGGAATCCACAGTGGAAACGCCCACTCCCAGACGGCGGGCGATTTCCTTGGAGGTCAGGCCCTGCCGGATCAGGTCCGCCACCCGGATTTCTGAGGGCGTCAGATGCCCGCTGGCGGCGGAAAGACGACGGCAGAAGGGCTCGGTCAATTCCCCGAGCCCCCGGCGCACCTCCTCCAGCAGATCGAGAGCGCGCGGTTCTCCGCCCAGTGCGGCCAGCAGATCCAGAGCAGGCTTGATTCTGCTCCGCACATTGGCCAGCACGGTCCGCTCCAGTTCCGCCCGATCCTCCTCCCGCTGGCGCAGCAGCACCTTCAGGGCTGCATTCATTTCAGACAGGCGTTCCGTCTGTTCCCGCAGTTCCGCCGTGCGCTCCCGCACACGGCCCTCCAGCTCTTCCGTACGCCGCTCCTGCTCCCGCTGCGCTTCCTTGCGCCAGGTAATTTCCGCCAGAGTGCCCGCGTATCCCAGAAGTTCCCCGGCCGGGCCGAGAACAGGGCGGGTCTGCTCCTCAACCCAGCCGGTCCGTCCGCCGGAACAGACATAGCGGTATTCGGCCCGGAACACCTCGGCCCGACCCCGCACGGCCAAAGCACGCTCGCGCATGAGCCCGGGCAGATCGTCCGGGTGTACGGTCCGGGCCCAGCCGTCTCCCAGAGCTTCTTGAAAGGTCAGTTCCATCATGCCGCAAAAGGTCCGGTTCACGTAGACGCAGCGGTCTTCCGCGTCATCGAAGAAAATTCCCAGGGGCGAGCCGTCCACCAGAACCTGAAGCCGGGCGCGCAGATGCTCCAGCTCCTGCCGCAGCGCCGCGTCCCCGGACGGATCACAGCCGTTCATGCGCCCGCGCTGCCGTTTTCACGCCCCTTGCCGGAGCCCTGCACGCATCGCACGATAGCCGCGTTAAGCGCTTTCCAGTTCACGGGCTTGGGTACATAATCGGTCATTCCCGCGGCCAGAATCCGCTCCCGGTCACCTTCCATGGCATAAGCCGTCATGGCGATGACGGGGACCCTGATCCGGCCCGCCAATGCCTCGTCCGCCCGCAGACGCCGGGTGGCTTCCATGCCGTCCATGACCGGCATCTGCACATCCATGAGCACCACGTCGAATTCTTCCGCCCGGGCACGCTCCAGAGCCCGCAACCCGTCCACCGCTGTATGGATGCAGTGCCCGGCCCTCTCCAGCATGCGGCTTACGGCCAGCATACTCACCGGATCGTCCTCGGCCAGCAGAATCCGCAGCCCGGTCAGACAAGGACATGTTCCCTCCTCCCGCTCCGGGCCCACGACCTCCACTCGCCGGAAAGGCAGCATGAAACACACGCTCAGCCCCCGTCCGCCATTGTCGACGGCCAGAGTGCCGCCCATCATCCGCACCAGCCGCTTGACGATGGGCAAACCAAGTCCGGCACCCTGATGATTGCGGACATAGGATGTTTCCCCCTGCACGAAGGGCTCGAAAATCCGGCCGAGCAGATCGTCGGGAATTCCCGGGCCGTCGTCCTCCACGCTGAAAAGCACCCGCAGGGCCTGACCACCGCTGGTCAGCAGCCGGGCGCTGACCCGCACGCCGCCTTCAGTCGTGAACTTGACGGCATTACCCACCAGATTGAACAGGATCTGCCGCAACCGGGACTCGTTTCCCAGCAGATTCCCAGGCAATGCCGGATCGAGCATGAATTCCAGCTCCAGCCCCTTGTTCCGGACATCTCTGGAAAAAAGTCCCAGCGTGGCTTCGCGGACTTCCGCAAGGCCGAAAACCCGTTCTTCCTTGTCCAGCTTGCCCGCCTCGAGCCGGGACAGTTCCAGGATGTCCGTCAACAGGCCGGTCAGCCTGCGGCCCGAATCCGCCGCCATACGCACATAGGAGATCTGTTCCTCCGTCAGCCTCGAAGCTTCCAGAAGTTGCAGCATGCCCAGCATGCCATTGAGAGGTGTGCGGATTTCATGGCTCATGTTGGCCAGAAACTCGCTTTTGGCCGTGCTTGCGCCAAGGGCCTCGTCGCGGGCCATGATCAGCTCTTCTTCCATGAGCTTTCGTTCGGTGATGTCCGCGTGGGCTCCGACCATGCGGTAAGGCTTCCCGTCCTTGTCCCGCAGGCAGGTGCCCCGGCCGAGAATCCAGCGATAGGAGCCATCCTTGTGGAGAAGCCGGTATTCGACCTCGAAGTGAACCGCCTCCAGATCGCTGTACATGAGGTCGTTGACTCCAAGGACACGTCCCAGATCGTCGGGGTGGATGCGCTTTTTCCATTCTTCCAGCTTGTTGGGCAGTTCCTCGTCCCGATATCCGATGATTTCCTTCCACCGGGGGGAATAAAAAACCTTGTCCGTGACTCTGTTCCAGTCCCAAACGCCCTCGTTGGTGCCGGCGATGGCCAGAGCCAGGCGTTCCTCCGCTTTCTGCCGCAGATGAATGTTCACCGCCAGCATGAGGATGAGAAACAGCGTCCACAGCACCGCATAGCCGCTGAGAAAAATGTCTCCGTATTCGTACATCGGAATTCCGCACTCCCATTGAAGGAACCGGAACGAGAAAGCGTCCCGCGCATATTGACCGGCCCATGGACTCCGGCAATGTCCGAATCCTTGAACAAGCGGCCCATGCTGTCAACATCGGCCCCAATTCACCGGGGGGCTGGAGCTACGGAGGCAATATCGCCTCAAACCAGAAGTCAGTTCATGAAAGGACTCTCTGGAAAGGCATCCATCGTATCAAGATGGGTACAGATTGCTTCAGTACCATATTGCCCATATTGTCCGAAAATATGCGGTGAGAAGATGCAAAAATTACAATCTAACGGAAGATTTCCAAAAGCACGACTTTAATCAACGGACCGGACAGTATTTTCAATTGCCGCGATACAGCTTCTTTCCCGGAGGCACATCCTCCACCACCCACATGTTGCCGCCAATGACGGCCCCTGCGCCAATGGTGATCCGGCCCAGAATCGTGGCCCCGGAGTAGATGATCACATTATCCTCGACGATGGGGTGCCGGGCGATGCCCTTGACCAGATGGCCGTTTTCCTCCGCCGGGAAACTTTTGGCTCCCAGGGTCACACCTTGGTACAGGCGTACGTTCCGGCCAATGATGCACGTTTCGCCGATGACCGTACCCGTGCCGTGATCGATGAAAAACGATTCGCCGATGGTCGCGCCGGGATGGATATCGATACCCGTGGCCGAATGGGCCAGTTCGGTGATGATGCGTGGAATGAGCTGCACCCCGAGCAGATGCAGTTCATGGGCGATGCGGTAGTTGGTCACGGCCCGAATGGACGGGTAACAGAAGATGGTTTCTCCGGGATTCTTGGCCGCCGGGTCCCCGGCGAAGGCCGCCTGTACGTCCGTGGCCAGCATGTGTCGGATGTGCGGCAGGGTCTTCAGGAATTCCCCGGCAATGCGCTCGGCCCGCTCCGTACACTCCCGGGAACAGGCGTCCTCATCCTTGGTGCAGAAGAAGCAGAAGCCGCGTTCCACCTGCCGGATCAGCTCACGCCGCACCTGCTCCAGTTTGGAGCCCGTAAAATAGGCCATGTTCTGGGGGGTGACGTAAGATTCCTGAAAAAAACCGGGAAACAGCACGGATCGCAGCCTTTCCACCATTTCCGACAGGGCTTCGGCCGAAGGCATGGGAGAGCCCAGAGACGGCAGGTGATACACGCCAGCGTAAGATTCGGGCCGACACAGGTGCTCTACCACATCGTTCAGAATGATGTCGCTCTGGGAATTTTTCATCTTGGTTCCGGGGTGAAAAGTTCAGTGGACAGATAACGCTCGCCTGTGTCGCAGATAATCGTGGCAATGCGCCTGCCGTGCATTTCCGGCTCCTTGGCCAGGCTGAGGGCCGCCCATACGTTGGCTCCGGACGAGATACCACACAAAATGCCCTCTTCCCTGGCCAAAAGACGGGCCGTGCGCATGGCCTCTTCGGCATCCACGGGGATGATCCGGTCCACCAGAGTGAGGTCCAGGGTTTTGGGAATGAAATTGGCCCCGATACCCTGAATCTTGTGCGGCCCGGCCGCCCCGCCGCTCAAAAGAGGTGAGGCGGCGGGCTCCACGGCCACCGCCAACAGATCGGGATTATATTTCTTCAGGGCCCGGGTTACGCCGGTCAGGGTGCCGCCCGTGCCCACGCCCGCCACAAAGGCATCCAGGCGTCCTTCCGCATCCCGCCACAATTCCTGGGCCGTGGTTTTCTCATGCATGGCCGGATTGTCCGGATTGGCGAACTGGTCCGGCATAAAAGCCGAAGACGTGGCCGCCAGAATTTTCTCCGCCTCGGCCACGGCTCCGGCCATTCCGGCGGCAGCCGGAGTGAGCACCAGTTCCGCGCCCAGAGCCGCGAGCAGGGTACGCCGCTCCACGCTCATGGATTCCGGCATGGTCAGGACAAGCCGGTAGCCGCGTACGGCGCAGACAAAGGCCAGACCTATTCCGGTATTGCCGCTGGTGGGCTCCACCACGGTCATGCCCGGCTTCAGCCTCCCGGAGCTTTCGGCCTCGAGGATCATGTTCAGGGCGATACGGTCCTTGATGGAGGACAGCGGATTGGCGGATTCAAGCTTGACCACCACCTCCGCCGGGCAGTCCCGCCCCAGACGGCTCAGACGAACCAGGGGCGTATTGCCCACCAGTTCCAGCATGGAATCGGCGACAGACATATGCACCTCTTTTTTCAGCGTGGCCCCTGGTCGAAGCGGGGAACACGAATGTGGCATGCGCCCCGGCCCGTACGCCGGGTGAAATCCTGATGATAGTCCTCGGCCATGGTGAATGTTCCGGCCGGAGCAATCTGGGTGACCACATCCCAGCCCTTGCCACGCAGTTCCTCCACCAAGGCTTTGGTCACGGTTTTCTGTTCCTCGCTGCCGTAGAAGACGGCGCTGCGGTACTGCGTGCCCACATCGGGCCCCTGACGGTCTTTTTGCGTGGGATCGTGGATTTCAAAAAAAAGCCGGGCCAGCGTCTTAAAATCGACTACTTCCGGGTTGTAAGTCACGCACACGGTCTCGGCATGCCCCGTGTGCCCTCTGGAAACCTGCTCGTAAGTGGGGTTCTCCGTGTGCCCGCCCATATAGCCGGAAGCGACATCCAGCACTCCCTCCACATGGCTGAAAGCGTCTTCCACGCCCCAGAAGCAGCCTCCGGCGAAATAGGCTTTCTCTTCCGGGACGAAAATCATGGAGATGGAATTGACGCAGTGGCGCGTGTTCTTGGCCGTAAACTGTTCACCTTCGAAGACATGTCCCAGATGTCCGCCGCAGTTCTCGCATGTGATCTCCACCCGGTGCCCATCAGGATCCGGAGAGCGGCGTACGGCTCCGGGCAGGGCGTCGTCAAAGCTCGGCCATCCGCAGCCGGAGTCGAACTTGTCCGAGGAACGGTAAAGCGGCGTTCCACACTGACGGCAGACATATGTCCCCTGCCGCTTGTTGTGCAGATACTCGCCGGTGAATGGAGCCTCGGTGCCTTTATGTACGATGACACGGGCTTCCTGTTCGGTCAGAGTGCGCATGGCTCCCCCTTTGGATTCTTTCTGGGCCGCGCCACCGCAGGAAATCAGAATGGCGCAGAAAATGAATATCATGGAAATGAATATGGAATAACGAAACATAAAGCCTCCTTGAAAAATTCGATGCAGCTTTGGTCCCGCACCTGCTTTCCGGCTGGGACCAAATATTCTTCCGCATCTGGTCTGTGCAACTCTCAAGTCTGCTTCAGGGATGAACCGGGGATGTCTTTTTCCCTGATGGGATATAATAAGAAGGGAATGCATGAAGGCAAATAAAAAGGCGTTGCGCCTGAGAAACCGCAACGCCTGAATCAGCTGGTGTCGAAGGGGGGACTCGAACCCCCACGGGATACCCCACTACCCCCTCAAGATAGCGTGTCTACCAGTTCCACCACTTCGACAAGGTATCAATTTTCCAGATATTTTTCCGCCATCCGGAATGCGGTCCATTATTTAGGCGGGCCTCCGGTCTTTGTCCAGTCTTTTATTGCTGCGGCTGTTCGGGCTGAGGAACCGCCGGCTCCGTGGGAACAACCGGGATTTCCGGGGTCACGGGGGCAGGCATGTCGAGCACAATGGACTCCCTGGGGATGGTGTGCTGCTGAGTGCTCCTGTAGGTGAACACCATGGAAGTAATGAAAAATATGGTGGCCGCGCCAGCGGTCAGCTTGCTGAGCAGGCCGCCCGCCCCGGTGGAGCCGAACAGACTCCCGCCGCCGCCGCCGAAAATGACGCCCATTCCTTCTTTGCCGGACTGCAACAGCACCAGCACCACAAGGGTGACGCAGGCAATGATGTGAATGGTTATAATCAGGGAATCCAAGACGCTACCTCCTCATTGAGCCAGAACGATCCGGCTGAAACTGTCAGCTTTCAAGCTCGCGCCCCCTACCAGCACGCCATTCACATTGTCAAGGCGGAGAATACCGGCGGCATTCTCGGGTTTGACGGACCCGCCGTAAAGAATGCGGACTTCGGTTCCTGTTTCCGGCAGCAGGGACATGAGCGTCTCGCGGACAACGGCATGAGCCTCGACAATTTCTTCGGGTCCGGCCACCTCACCGGTGCCGATGGCCCATACCGGCTCATAGGCCACACACAGGCGATCGGCCGAAGCCGCGCACCGCGCCGTCTCCAGCCCCGTGCGCAGCTGGCGGGCCAGCACCTCGCTCACCCGGCCCTCCCGGCGCTCCTCGATGGTTTCCCCGACGCACAGAATCATGGTCAGTCCAGCGGACAGCCCGGCGGCCACCTTGCGGCCGACAAACTCGTCCGTTTCCCCGAGCACATGCCGCCGTTCGGAATGCCCGGCCAGAGCGTAGGTGCATCCCAGAGCCAGCAGCTGTTCCGGGGCGATTTCTCCGGTAAAGGCACCCTGTCTTGCCGGATAGAAATTCTGCGCGCCCAGAAAGCAGCCCGGCGTGGTCTCAAGAGCCCGGCCCACCTCGCCAAGCATGGTGAAAGGCGGACAGACAAGCACCTCCCGGTCGGCGGGCAGGCCGCCGAGCAGTTTGCACAACTCCGCAGCCGTGGCCGCACCTTCCTCCACCGTCTTGTACATCTTCCAGTTGGCGGCCATGAGTTTTTTCATGATTTCTTCTCCAGAGCGGTGAACGCCGGCAGTTCCCTGCCTTCCAGAAATTCCAGAAAAGAACCGCCGCCCGTTGAAATAAAGGAAAACTTGTCCGTGAGGCCGGTCTGTTCCACAATGACGTTGGTGTCGCCGCCGCCAAGTATGGTCATGCCCGACACAGCCGCCACCGCCCGGCACAGGTTGATGGAGCCCTGGGCAAAGGCCGGATTCTCGAACGCACCCATGGGGCCGTTCCAGATCACGGTTTTGGCGTCCTTGATGACCTCGGAGAAAAGCGTGTGCGAGGCCGGCCCCGTGTCCAGAATCATGGCGTCGGCCGGAATGTCCTGATAAGTGCGCACGCCCGCGCCCACAGGACCGGTGGGCGACGTACCCAGAATGAAATCCACGGGCAGATAGAATTTGACGCCCTTTTCCCGCGCCGCGACCATGATGCCCACGGCCTCTTCGAGCAGGTCGTCCTCCACCAGCGAGGTTCCCACTTCCAGGCCCTGAGCCTTGCGGAAAGTGTTGGCCATGGCCCCGCCCACGATCATGGAATCGACCTTCTCCATCAGGGCTTTCAGAATGCCCAGCTTGGAGGAAACCTTGGCGCCGCCGATGATGGCCACGAACGGACGCGCGGGATCTTTCAGGGCCTCACCCAGATACTGCCATTCCTTTTTCAGCAGCAGACCGCCGCAGCACTCGTCCATGAACTCCGTCACACCCACCACCGAAGCGTGCGCCCGGTGAGACGCGCCAAATGCGTCGTTGACATAGACCTGCCCCAAGGCGGCCAGTTCCTTGCTGAATTCCGGATCGTTCTTGGTTTCGCCGGGATGGAAGCGCAGATTTTCCAGCAGCAGCACCTGTCCCGGTTTCAGGGATCCGGCCATGGACCGGACCTCCGGCCCGATGCAGTCCGGAGCCATGAGCACGTCCCGGCCCAAAAGTTCTGACAGACGACGCGCCACGGGTTTCAGGGAAAATTCGGGCATGGGCGAACCCTTGGGACGGCCCAGATGCGAACACACCACCAAAGACGCGCCCCGATCCAGCGCCAGCTGCAGAGTGGGCAGGCTCTGCCTGATGCGGTTGTCGTCCACAATGGTTTCTCCCTTCAGAGGCACATTGTAGTCGACCCGGATCAGTACTCTTTTTCCGTCCAGAGCCAGTTCATCGAGAAATTTCATATGGCCTCCTCGCGTCGTGCGTGATGGGTTGGCATGGTGGAAACGCGTCGAAACATACCGGCATCAAAAAGAAATGACAATGTCCGGCCCGGCTTTCGACCCGGGAGAAGCCAGGCGCGGAGCAGCTTCCTTACAGGTCAGGGCTGCTCGTAAAACACATAGGTGGAGAATTCCGAAACCTCGAAGTAAATTTTCTTTTCGCCCTTATCGACCTGCCCATTCAGATTCACGTCCAGCACGCCGTACCCGAAACGGTATCCTCTGGCCTGGCTGTCGGAGGTGCCATAGGCCGTGGACAACTTGTCCACCTTGATGAAACGCCGTACCAGTTGCTCCCCGGCATAAATTTCCATCACACCGTCGGTCCCGGTCCAGTTCTGGATTTTCCGGCCCAGCTGATTCTGGGCTTCCTGCGTGCATCCGCACAGCATGGCCACGGCCAAGAATGCCATCACATAACGCATAAATCCTCCTTGCGGGCGGCAAGCCCACTCATTGTTTGGTCCACGCCGGAAGCTCTTCCCAGGCGCGGCGCAAGGCTTTTTCGTGCACAGAAGTCATGGGGTCAAGGGCGCGCAGCCGTTCCCGAAAGCCACACCCGTGATTGCGGTGAAACACATGGCAGAACTCGTGCAGCATGACATGGCGCGCCAGTTCCTGCGGCAGCAACAGAAGCCGGGCGTTCAGACTGATTCCGCCCCGCGCGGAACAGCTCCCCCACAGGGTTTTCTGGTTGCGCACGGAAACGGCACTCACGGTGACGCCGCAGGCATCCGCCAGCCCACGGCAGGCCGGAACAAGATGGCGCTTGCCCTCCTGTACCAGAAAGCGTTGCAGCAGCCTCGCGGCCAGAATCTCCCGGCCCGGCGGACAGGTCACGGCCAGCTCCTCTTTCCGCGCCGTCAGTCCGGCTCTGGGACCATGGACGTAGTTCACGGCATAGTCGCGCCCCACAAAGACCAGCCGCACGGAGTCCGGCAAAAACGGCTGGCCCGGGCCTTCGCCCCGGGATTCCAGGACGGCCCGCCGTTTCTCGATCCATCCGGCATGACGGTCCAGAATGGCCGGAAGGTCTCTTAATGATACGTCAAAGGGCAGCACCACTTCGAGCCCCCGGCAGGAGCGCATTTTCAGCCAGACTCTGCGTGCCCGCGGATTCCGGACGACAGTGACAGGGAGATCTTTCCAGTAAAGCATACCAAAAAGGCGGCCGAAGCCGCCTGAAAAGAAATACGGCGCGGGCGGAACATGTCCATTCCCGCGCACAGCACCGTTTCTACCAGGTTTTGGCCCGCTGGGCCTCCAGAGCCTGGGCCTGTTCCTCGAACGTGGCGAAGCCCCCCTGATGCAGGGCGTCCAGAACCGTGGTTTCCCAGTCCCAGGTGGCGTAGATGACCTGCTTGTGGAAGATATCCCGGAAGGAGGCCAGTTCCTGACGGTAGAACTCTTCCTTCATACTGCCCAGATTGCTCTGAAGCTGTTCGTGCAGTCTGGCCAGCTCGCCTTCGTACCATTCCAGCAGATCGGGCCCCGAAGTGCTCTTCTTCAGGATATGCTCGTAGCGGTTTTCAGCCATGAGCATATGCAGCCGCTCCAGATGCTGTTCCGAAAGCCATGCGCCCAGACCCGACACGGAGATATTCTCGGCCTCCACTTCGGCCATGTCCAGCTTGGTCTGCTGGTAAGTATCCGGCACAACGGACGCCGAAACAATGCCGGCGATGCACACCAGACCGCGGATGACCCGGGAGTTGGACACGCCCTGGCCGCAGAATCCGACCTTTTTGCCGAACTTCTGACCGGTGAATATGGTCGTCAAAATGGCCCAGACCACGGCCGGATCCTCTTCGTCGTAGATGCGGCGCAATCTCGCGTTGTCGCGGTCCGTGCCCAGCACCAGCTGGGTCATGTCGTTGGAGCCGATGGAGAAGCCGTCGAACTCGCGCAGAAACTCCTTGGCCAGCACGGCGTTGCTCGGAATTTCGGACATGAGGATGATCTTCAGCCCGTTGTCGCCGGAATGGATGTGATGCACCTGCTCCAGATAGCGCTTCATGGACCGGGCTTCCTCCAGCGTCCGCACGAAGGGCAGCATCAGATGCAGATTGACGCCGCCGAACGCGCCGCGGGCCAGCTTGAAAGCTTCCAGCTCCCAGTCGTGGATGTTCCGGGACACGCCCCGGTAACCCAGCATGGGATTGTCTTCATGTCCCTCGAACAGAAGTCCGCCCAGCAGATTCCGGTATTCGTTGGTTTTATAGTCCGTGGTGCGGTAGACCACGGTCTTGCCGTGAAAAGCCATGGAAAAAAGCGCCAGCCCCTGAGCCAGACTCTGAATGTAGAGTTCCTTTCCGCTGCGGTAGCCCCTGGACTTCAGTATGTCCTGAATGCGCTGGGGCAGGGTCCGCACCGTGTCCATTTCGTGCTGCAGGCCGACCTTCTTGGCCACATCCTCGCGCAGGGCGGAAATCTTCTCCAGCGTCTCGACAATGACCGGGTCCCGTTCGATACGGGCCACGTCCCGGGCAATGGCATCCTGGATTTCCAGCCGGCGGCGCTGGGACTGGGGATCGTTGCCCAGAGTCTCCAGCTCGTCGGCGTATCCCATGACCACGGCCACGTGGTCCTTCAGGGAATGCGAAGTCTTCAGTACTTCGAAGCGCTGGGTGGCGAATTCCAGATGCTCGTCCAGTTTCTTGTCCAGTTCCCGCAGCTGGCGGTGGATGGCCAGGACCTCGTCGGTGCCCTTGGCGCCCTCGCGCTCTGTCAGCTCCTCCATCTTGCGGGCCAGCCCCGTGATGATGCCCACATAGCTGCGCAGTTTGATGTCCAGGCTGATGGTGCCCGCCGCCATCTGCTCGGATACGATCTTGGTCAGATCGTCTTCCAGCGCGGTCAGCTTGGCGCTGACCACGGCGTCGAGCCCGCCCAGATCGTAGGCTTCCAGAGCCAGCGGGTGAACGCCGATATTGCCCAGCATGAACTCGGCGCGCAGAAGTCCCACCTCGAAATCCGGCACATCGCGCAGGCGGGACAGAAACAGGGACTGCCCCACGTCGGCCAGAATAAGACCGATCTTGGTCTTGGTCGCGGGCAGCTGGCTGACGTCGATCTCGCCGCCCACCTCCACCAGAGGCAGCAGGCCGCGGTAGACCTTGCCTCTGGAGCCGTCCACGGTCACATCCTGGCCGTCCAGGGTGCGCAGTTTCTCCAGACGCTTGATGCCGATGACCGCCGGAATGCCCAGTTCACGCGAAGTGATGGCCGCGTGGCTGGTGTCTCCGCCGGCATCGGCCATGATGGCCGAGGCGATACGCATGCCCGGCACCATGTCCGGGTCCGTGCGTTCGGCGGCCAGCACGTGCCCCTTGCTGATTTTGTTCAGTTCCAGAGCCGAACGCAGGTAGCGCACCTGCCCCTGCCCCGCGCCGCGGGAAGCGCCATTGCCCTCCAGCAGCACCTCGGCTTCCTTGGCCGCGCTCTCCACCACTTCCTTGCGGCGCATGAAAATGGTGTGCGGATGCGTTTCCAGCTCCTCGTTCCAGCGGGTCTCGGGCCGGGCCTGCACGAACCACAGGCGGTCCCACTGGTCGATGCAGAACTCCGAGTCCATGATCATGCCGCCGTAGCCCTTGCTGATGAGCCGCACTCCCCTGGCCACGGATTCGGCCTGGGCCAGCGACAGGGACCAGCGGTACGCCATCTCGTCTTCCACAGTCTCGACCTTGGTGCCGCGCCCGGATTCCTTGTAGACGATACGCTTGTCCTTGCAGCCCATGTAGCGGATGACCACTTCCTGGCCGTCCTCGCGCTGGAACACGTAGAATTTGTCCGGTGTGACCAGGCCGCTGACCACCGCCTCACCCAGGCCGTAGCTGGCGTCGATGGAGACCAGATCCTTACGCACCGTGCCCCGGCAGCCCGTGGAGGTGTCGGCGGAGAAGGCCGTACCGGAGATGACCGGATTGATCATACGCATGATGCACACGGACAGCGACGTGTTTTCGATGGCCCATTCCTGCTTGGCCCTCACGGCGATCTCGTCGTCGCCGGTCTGCTCGGCCTTGGCCACGGCGTCGAGAATGGCCTCGCGGCGGTAAGTCATGGACCGCAGGTTATAGGCCGAGGCGCAGTCCCAGTGATAGGCCTGCACCACGTAGTTCTCGCCCACGATATTCAGATAGGTGTCCTGAAGCCCGGCGAAGGCCTTCTTGCGGCTGTCCTCGCCGGCGGCCGAGGACCGCACGGCCACGGGTTCGTTTTCCAGGCCGGCTTCCTTGCAGATTTCCAGGTATGCCCCGCGCACGGCGTCGGCCACATCCCTGGGCAGATCCACGGACAAAATGGCCGCCTGCACCAGAACGGAACGCTTGCGCAGCTGGTCGATGCCTTCGGGAGAAACGGCGAAACCCTCCACCACGTTGTTGATGAAGGTGCGCAGACGAATGAGCGTGCCTTCCTGCTTGCGCGCCAGGTCCTTCACGTCCTGAGCGATCTTGCGCACGAATTTCTGCAGGAACTCCGAATCCTTGTTGATTTCCGGGTCGGCCCAGTCCGTGGAGTCGTAGGCTTTGTCCACCGTGGAGCGGACCAGGGCGGCATTGACTCTGGTCTCGTCCAGAAGCTTGTGGAAGGCGATGGAGGAGACGGCTCTGAACTGCGGAGCGCGCACGCCCTCTATGGTGCTGATGATGGCCGTGTTGTAGTTCTTTCCGCCCACCAGCAGTTCCGCGTCCTCCCCGATGGTCACGATATCCTTGCCCGTCAGCACGAGCTGTTTCTGGATTTCCTCGATCCGCTCGGGAGTCGCGGGAGCTTCCGCCGTTTTTTCGGACTTCTTTCTGGAACTCTTCTTGTCGCTTTCGGACATTTTTTCCTCCTCTGTCGTGCGCATATCGGAATCCAGATGGATCATTCCGGGAAATCGGACGCGATCTCCCAATCAACATCGCGTTTCTCTTATGACACGAAAAAGTGCCGGGCCACAATGGTTGACAACACGAAAACCGAAACCGCCTCCTACACTTTCTGGCCGCAGGCCGGGCAGAACCTGTATTCTTCCCGGGTGACCGGAGTCTGGCAGGTCGGACATTTCCGGGGCGCGGGCATAAGCTGAACCAGCAGTTCCCCTTCCTTGACCGGAACCATCTTCCTGTCTTCCTGATAGTCCGCGAACTTGAGCACCCGCTCGACCATGCCCTCCACCGGGGACACGACGGACTTTTCCTGCTTCATGATGGAAATGTTGAAGAGCTCCTCGCCCTTTCGGACCATGTCCCCGGGCTTGACGTGCATGACCCACAGGTCGCCGCCGGAAGGCGAACCCACCTGATAGGGATTCCCCGGATCGGCCATTTCCGTTCCGGCGTCGTCCCGGCCCAGAGCCTCGGCCACCTTGACCTGGATGGAAAAGGACTCCGAATCGAGCGTATAGGAGACAAGGCTCATGCCGTGATCGTCCGGACGGGACACATGCTTGACGGAAAGCACATGGTGCCGGCCCTGGCTGTCCTTGAACATGATCTCGTCGCCGCTCTTCAGCCCCTCGAACCAGACGTGCAGCGGCAGGCGGTTGCAGTCTCCGTATCTGCCCACGAAGCGGATGGTGTTCAGGGCATCGCCGGGCTGGCTCAGATACATGAGCAGTTCCTCTTCCGTGGGAGTCCGGCCGATATGCTCCTCCAGATCCGCCAGCTCCTTGTCCACATCGACGTCCTGAAGCTGCGCGAGAGGCGATTCCTCCGTCCGCCGGGCAATGGCCTCCTCATAATCCGGACCGAAAGCCGACTCGTACACCCAGTCCGGCGGAAAACCCAAGGGCAGGCGGCCGAACTTGCCCAGCAGCAGATCGCGGAACGCGTCGTTGGCGTCCTGATAGATTTTGAGCCGCTCGGTCCTGACGGCGGCGCTGAGCGCTTCTTCGGGCTTCGATATGACCTGTTCCAGCACGGCCAGAAGCCTGCGCACACCCCTGCGGCCGCCCCGCTTGTACGCCCCGGTGATGGCCAGAAAAGCCGTGTTCCAGGTAATCTGGGAGCCCGGCGTGACGTCGTGGTAACGCACGATCTTGCGGATGCCCGCCAGAAACTTGAGCATGTAGGGCAGAAGATGGATGTACCCCTGTTTCAGGGCGCCTTCCTGGGAGGAAGAAGTGGCCCCCCCGGGCATGCCGTGCTCGATGGCGTCGTAGTCGATGCCCTGAAAATACGGGGCCGTATAGCGGTCATAATAGGGCATGATCTGCTTCAGGACGAAGCCCGCGCTGCGGATCATTTCCTTGTTGAGACTGGTTTTAAGGCCCAGTTCCTCGATGTACGCCGCCGTGGACAGCACCTCGCCCTGACCGTACCAGCGCACGGACGCGCCGATGGCTGTGTCGAGGATGTGCGCTCCGGCTTTGGCCGCGGCGGCCACGGCCGGCACGAAAAGGCCGTCGGTGTAATGGCGGTGGTAATGCAGAACCAGACCGGGATGGGCCTTGCGGATGGCGGAAATCAGCTCCGTCATGAAGACCGGCGGGCAGACTCCGGCCATATCCTTCAGACCGAGGATGAACTTTTTCTCCGCTTCCTTTGCGGAACAGCCCAGAATCCGGGCGTTCATGTCCACGATCTCCTGCACCACGCCCAGATAGTGCTCCACCGTGAATCCGTCTGCCCAGGACAGGGAGATGGCCGGTTCCCAGATGTTTCTGCGGGAATTCAGAGCCACTTCGGCGAAGGGGCGCATGTTTTCGATGTGGTTCAGGAAATCGAAGCAGCGGATGACGTCGTAATGCTCGCAGATCATCTCTCCCGTGCGGCGCATGACATTCCCCGGCACGGGCTTGTAGCCCAGCACGTTGGTGGAGCGGATAAGCAGCTGCTTCAACGTCTTGGGCGCGAATTCGTTCCATTCCCGCGCCTCGGAAAAGGGGTAGGTCATGTTGGCCAGCATGGCCACGTGGAAGTGCGCGCCGCCGCCGTTTTCCAGAGAGAAGAAGCCGCAGTTGTCCAGATAGGGGCCGATGATCCGGTCCTCGGCCAGGCGGAAGCGGTTGCCGGAGTTGGACTGCGTGATGTCACGGGTGGTGGTGTCGGAGAAATGCACGGTCCCCGAATCGCGGACAAAATCCAAAATGGCGTCCCGGTCGCCGCGCGGATAGGGGTAGTCGTAATATTCCGGCTCGATGGAGGGCAGCGACGGCCTGAAGGGGTCCATGCGCTTGCCTTCCCTGGTCCGGTATTCCCCAAGTTTAATATAGGGGTTGTACCCGTGGGCGGAAATCTCGGCCACCAGCCGGGACAGGCGCACGGCCTCGGACTCCTTGTCCATGTACACCAGCAGCTCGGGCGTGTTGGCCACGAACTTGGTGTCGTAGTCACCCGAGCGGAAACGCGGATGCCGGATGATCTGGCGATGGAAGGGAATGGTGGTCTTGATGCCGCCGACAATGTATTCGCCAAGGGCCCGGTCCATGATGCCGAGCACCTTGTCCCACTGCGTGCCGTAAGCGATGAGCAGGGAAGCCGCCGAATCGTACTGGGGCGGAAATTCGTAGCCGCCGCACACACAGGAGTCCACGCGCACGCCCGGACCGCCCGGAGACATGTACCGGGTGATGCGGCCCGCGTTGGGCGCGAAACCGTGCTGCGGGTCCTCGCAGTTGATGCGCACCTGCAGGGCGTGCCGCTGGGGCCCGCAATTTTCCTCGCACAGACGCAGCTTCGCTCCGAAGGCCACGGCGATCTGCTCTTCCACCAGGTCGATGCCGTAGCGGCATTCGGTGATGCCGTGCTCCACCTGTAACCTGGTGTTGACCTCGATCAGATACGGCCGGCCCTGACCGTCCACCAGAAACTCCACCGTGCACAGGGAATAGTAGTTCACGGCGCTGACCAGCTGCCGGGCGTAGCCCTTCAGGCGCTCGCGCAACTCTTCCGTCATGCCCAGCCACGGCGAAGGCGTTATCTCCACCAGCTTCTGGTGGTTGCGCTGTACCGTGCAGTCCCGCTCGTCAAAGGCGAAGACATTGCCGTACTTGTCCGTGATGACCTGGATTTCGATGTGCCGGACCGAAGTCAGCAGGCGTTCCACATAGAGACGCGGATTGCCGAAGGAAGCCTGGGCCAGAGTGGAAGCCTTCACAAAGGCGTCGGCCAGCTGGTCCTCGCTGAATACCTCGTAGATGCCGCGGCCGCCCCCGCCGCCTTCGGCCTTGAGCATGACCGGCAGGCCGATTTCCCGGGCCACCTTTTTGGCCTCCTCCACGGAAACCGCCCCTTCGGAGCCCGGCACCACGGGGATGCCCAGCTTCTGGGCCAGGGCCCGGACCTGCACCTTGTTGCCCAGAAGGCGCATGGCCTCGGATGTCGGCCCGATGAAAAGTATGCCCGCTTCGGCGCATTTGGACGGAAAACTGTCGTCCTCGGAGGCGAAGCCCCAGCCGGGATGGATGGCCGCCACACCCCGGGACTTGGCCATGGAGATGATCTTGTCGATATCCAGATAGGCCCGCGGATTTTCCCCGAGGTGCAGCAGCTCCTGAGCGCCGGAGGTGAAAGGAGCGGTCTTGTCCACGTCCGTGGCCGTGATCAGGGGGATAGCCTGAAAAACCTCCTTGATGGAACGGACGATGCGCCTGGCGGGAATGCCCCGGTTGGCCACAAGAATTTTCCTGCCCCGGATTTCCCGGGCCACTTCCTCGAAACTGCGGGGAACAAGCGACATGTGTCTCTCCTGGACGTTATGAGGCTTGCTCGGATCTCCCGGCCGTACTGTTCGGAAAAATCCAGCATCCCGCATCCTCCTGGTCACGCATCGGTTCTGAATTTTTCCGTCCCGGCCAGTATGATCCTCTAAGCAGCCTCCGAAAAAAGTTGTTTTCAGCAGCCCGCCGCACCCGGTCACTCCTCCGGGCCAAGGGAGCCGGAGTGCAGCACCCGTTCACCCTCGTCCGTGCGCAGAACAATTCCTCCGTCCGGACTCAGGCCCGCGTACAGCCCGCGCACCAGCGACCGGTGGTCCCCGACATGGACCGCCGTGCCGAGGTAGGCCAGCATGGGCCCGATCGAGCGGGAAAATTCCGCGGGAGCCGATTCTGAAAGTGCGGCACGGTAACGAAGTTGAGCGGAGTTCACAAGCCGCAACCAACGCCGGAAAAGCGGCTCTCCGGGCCAGAGATCCGTCAGCGCCCCGGCCGGGCAGGCCCGGTCTTTCCGCAGGTCCCGCTCTTCCGGATGCGAAACCAGATTCAGCCCCACCCCGGCCAGCAGAATGTCTTCCCGCTCTTCCAGAAGGATGCCGCCCACCTTGCGGCCCGCCACCAGAATATCGTTGGGCCATTTGACCTGCGCCGCCACGCCCCCTTCCCGCAGGGCCGCGCACAGAACCCAGCCCGCAAGCACGGACAAAAGCCCTCCCCATGCCGGAGGAGGTACGGGCAGACGCCAGGCCGCGAAAAGATTGCCCGGCTCGGAAATCCAGGACCGCCGCAACTGCCCGCGCCCGGCCCATTGCGATACCGCCAATACGGAATCCCAGACAGCGAGACGTCCGTTTCGGGCCAGATGCATGGCCACGTCCAGCACCGACGGACACGGGCCGCACAGGTGGAGGTTGTGCGTGAAGGAAGCATCGCCAAAGCCGTCCTCCGTGCCCAGCAGAACGGATGCGCCGAGACATTCCGGCGAAAACTCTTCCGTCAGGCCGGAAATGGCGGGAACCCAGAATAACGGCATGAGAAGCTCCAGCAGAAATGGGAATTGAGGCATGCGGATGCACGCGAATAGCGGCGTCCGGCCATTTCTTTCACGGCCAGGCACCGCAGGGGACGCAATAAAACCCGCGCGGCCCTTTCGGCAACGTGCAATATGAGCCCGGAAGAATCCGCACGGATGCAGATTCCATCAGATGGAGACAGGGAGGGCTACTTGCCCAGGCGCTGCTTTTTTTCCAGCAGCATCCGCTTCAGCGCGGATTTGTCTCCCACGACACGGGGAGCGGCGCGCAAGATGGGGCGCGGGGGTGGAGGGGGCGAAACGGGAGACTCCACAGCGGGATGTTCCACTGCGGGTTCCGCAGGTTGCGGTATGGACGGGGTATCCGCCGGAAGGGGCGGCTCCGGACGCGAGGGCAAAGGCGGAGCGGAAGCGGCAGATGGGCGCGGAGACGGGGCGGAAGCGGCACTGACCGGACGAGACGTCAGAGAAACAGGCCGCTGAACGGGCGGGGCGGGCGGGACAGAAGCGGACCTGGTCGGCGCGGCGGAAACGGCTCCGGCCGCAGGCTGATAGAATACGGAACGCAGATAGCGCCTGGGCTCGTACATGGCGGTCACGCCTGTCAGGGATTCCGTGGACCCGATGATGAGCGCGCCGTCCGGCTCCAGCGCTCCGGCGATTTTTTCAAAGACGGCCTTCTTGTCTGCCGGAGTGAAGTATATGGCCACGTTGCGGCAGAAAATCACGTCGAACCTGCCCAATCCGGCAAAGGGCTTCATCAGATTGAACTTTTTGAACGTGGCCATGCCCCTGATCTCATCACGGATCTTCCATCCGTTTTCCAGCGGGATGAAATAACGGTGCAGGGTCTGCGGGGGCAGGCCGCGCTCGATCTCGAACTTGTTGTAATGGCCGAGGCTGGCCTTGGCCAGGGCATCGTCGGAAATGTCCGTGCCCAGCAGGGAAATGTCGAAGTTATCCAGATTCCCCAGCGTTTCCCGCAGGGCGATGGCGATGCTGTAGATTTCCTGGCCGGTGGAACAGGCCGCGCTCCAGATGCGGATGGGAACGCGCCGCACTCCTTTCTTTGAACGCGCGTCCACCAGATCGGGGATGATTTTGTGCTTGAATACCTCAAAGGGCGAGGCGTCACGGAAAAACAGGGTCTCGTTGGTGGTGATGGCGCTTATGATTTCCTTTTCCATGGCGCCGCTGCGGTCAGCCTTGGCTCTGGTGTAGAGATCCATGTACGACGCGCAGGCGTACTGCTGCATCATGGGCTTGAGGCGCGTCTCGACCAGATAGGCCTTGCTCGCGTCCAGGGCCACTCCGGAAATGGAATAGATATAGTGGGTCAGAGCCCGCAATTCGTCCGCTGTGATACTCATAGACGCTTCAGTCCACCTGGTTCCGTCAACAAAAACCGCCGCCTTGAAATCCGCATGGCTATTTCACCGTGCGGACGATCTCCTGGGCAATCCCGTCCAAAGGCGCCACCACATCCACCACCCCCGCTTCGAAGGCGGTTTTGGGCATGCCGTAAACCACGCAGGATTCCGCGTCCTGTCCCACCGTCACCGCGCCAAAACCCTTCAGGGCCTTGAGTCCAAGAGTGCCGTCGCCGCCCATGCCGGTCATGATCACCCCGGTGGTCTGCGCCCCGTATTCCTTGGCCACGGAACGAAACAGGTAGTCCACGGACGGCTTGCAGTTGTTTTCAGGCGGATCGTCGGTGATCTGGATGATCTTGGTTCCCCCCGGTCCGGCGGCCACCCGCATCTGCTTTCCGCCCGGCGCGATATAGACCACGTCGGGACGCACCGTCTCGTTGTCCGAGGCTTCACGCACCTCATACTGGCACTTGCTGTCCAGACTCTCGGCCAGAGATTTGGTGAAAAGCGGAGGCATGTGCTGCACCAGAAAGATGGGCACTCCGAGTTTGGGCAACTTGGGCAGCATGCGGGCCAGCGCGTTGGGGCCACCCGTGGAAATGCCTATGGCCACAGCCCTGGATTTGCCCACGCGCCGGGGCGCACCCGGACCCGGGACAGGCGATGGAGGAGGCGGAACGCTTCCGCCCCGGCGCAGTTTCTGTTTCAGGAGAGCCTTAAGCTCCCGGCGTCTGGCAAAGGCGGCCACCCGCGGTATCAGAGCGTTTTTCAGCGTCTGGACGTTTTCCTGGCGGGCCTCGGCGTCGGGCTTGGCAATGAAGTCGAAAGCGCCCAGCTCCAGGGCTTTCATGGTGATCTCGCTGCCGCGCTTGGTCAGGGTGGACAGCATGATCACACCCAGATCGGGATGGCTCTTCTCTATTTCCCGCAGCGTCTCCAGGCCGTCCATGACAGGCATTTCCACATCCAGGGTGATGAGATCCGGCTCCAGAGCCGCGATGCGGCTCAAGGCCACCTTGCCGTTGTTGGCCGTGCCCACGACCTCCACACCGGGGATTTCCGCCAGAATGTCCCCCACCACCTTGCGATACATGATGGTATCGTCCACAACCAGAACCCGCAGATTCATGCCCCCATCCTCATATTCATCATACGGCGACTTCCCTGGCGCTCATGCCTCCTCGGCCAGCACCTTTTCCACGTCCAGGATCGCGACCAGTTCCTTGCCTGCCTTGCACACACCCCGGAAATACGCGCCCCTCACGCCCTTGATGTTGGACGGCGTGGGCTCCACTTCCTCCCATTTGGCCGTGACCACGTCGCTGATGCGGTCCACCAGGAAACCGATGTTTTCCTCGCGGGAATTGACGATGATGATCCGGCTTGTGTCCGTCCGCTTTGACGAGGCCAGGCCCAGCTTGCGGCCAAGATCGATGATGGTCACGATACGGCCGCGCAGGTTCATGATGCCCAGCACATGCTGTGCGGCCTGGGGCACTCTGGTCATGGCCATCTGTCTGTTCATTTCCTGAATCACGTTGATGTCGATGCCGCACAGGGCCGACCCCACATAAAAACAGGCCAGCTGAAACGAACCGCTGCGCTCCTGAACGTGCTGTGTCATGGAATCTCCTTTATCTTCCGGAATTCACGAGAATCCGCAATCTGCCGGATCACGCTTCCAGCCTGAACCGGGCGACCAGAACTTTAAGATTTTCGGCGGTATCTGCCAGATCCTCGGCACTCAGCTTCACCTGTTCGCTGGACGTGAGGATTTCGTTACCTTTCACAGAGATATCGGCCACATCAGCGGCGATTTCGCGGGCGGCGGCTGAACTCCTGCTGACATTGGTATTGACTTCGGTCAGTCCCAGAGAAGCCTGCCCCACGTTCCCCGCTATATCCCGCGTGGTCACGCTCTGCTCCTCCACCGCTGCGGCAATGGTCGATACAATGCCGTCCACTTCGGTCACAATGCCCGAAATCTGGTCGATTTCACCCACGGCCAGCTGAGTGGCCTGCTGGATATCCTGAATCTTGCTCTGGATTTCCTCCGTGGACCGGGCCGTCTGCTGAGCCAGCTCCTTGATTTCGTTGGCCACCACGGCGAACCCGCGTCCTGCCTCTCCGGCACGGGCGGCCTCGATGGTGGCGTTCAAGGCCAGCAGGTTGGTCTGCGATGATATGGCCGTGATGGCCTCGGTGACCTTGTTGATTTCGTTGGCCGCCACGCCCAGCTCGTGCACCCGGACCGAAGAACTTCTGGCCTGATCCACGGCATGTCTCGTAATTTCACGGGCCTTGCTGGAATTGGCCGCAATCTCCCCGATGGTGGCACTCATTTCCTCGGTAGCCGCGGCCACAGTATTCATATTGATGGACGCCTCCTCCATGGCCGCCGCCACGGAAGCCTGATCGGCACTCATGTTCTCGGAGGCGACGGCCACCTGACCGGTGCGCTCCGCAGCAACCGTGACCCCGCTGCTCACCTGCGCCGAGATTTCGGCCAGAGATTCCGAGGAAGAAGTCAACCGCTCCACATCAGTTCTGATTTCGGTAATCATGCTCTTCAGACTGACGGTCATGTCATCGATGGCTTTGGCCACCATTCCGATTTCATCGCGCTGGAAATCGGTAAGCCGCATATCCAGACGGCCCGCGGCCACCTGTGCGGCGGCATGGGCCAGCCTGTTCAGCGGACGGATGACCACCCTCTCCTGCATATAAAAAACAATGAAGGACAAAATAAGAAGAGCTGAGGTCAGTCCAGCCATAACCCAGATACTCGCCTTCTCCATTTTCCTGGCGCTCGCCAGCAGCTCGTCCGAGGGCACGCTGACGCCAAGCCCCACTCCATTTTCAGAACGGGAATAAAACATCAGCCATTCCCTGCCATTTTCCGTTACCTCAAAAATCCGGGACTCTCCGGGCGCAACATCCATGACTCTTTCCAGTCCGGCCACATCCCGGACCGGCCCCAGAACGCGCTTCGGCTCCGCCGGATAGGCCAGAATATGTCCCTCGCTGTCCACGGAAAAAGACTTCGAGGAAGGCGTGGGAGTGATCTTCGATACAATATCGCCGAGATATTGCAGGCTGACATCCACCGTGGAGACGCCGATGATCTTCTGGTCATCACCGGTCATGATGCCGATGAAAGAAAACATGGAAACATCACTGACCGGGTCCTTGTATGGCGCGGACCAGTAAATGTTCTTTTCCCGTTTGACGCTTCTGTCCCAGTTCTTCGGCAGGCCGGTGAGATACCAGTCCTGATTCTGGTAGTCGAATTCGGGCAGATTGTACTCCAGAGTCGTCTTGACCTTTCCATTTTCCCAATAGGAGAAGACACTGTAATATTTTCTGTCAGGAGAAAAAGCATATGGTTCGAACCATATGCCTCCTCCAGATATGGAAGGATGGCGTCCGACAAGAGTGACAAGGAAGTTCTGGATTTCCTCTTCCGAGACATTGTATTTTTTATTTACACGCAGAAACTGCTCTCCGGAAGAAGCCAGATCCAGAGTTATCTTCTCACTGTACGAAAAATATGTATTTATCTTCTCCGCATTGCCTTCAATCTGATGAAGAATATCGTTCTTCAATTCATCGACATATTTTGAATACATCTCCTGCTGATTGAAAAAGAGAATAAAAAGTCCGACAACAGAAAAAATAACGACAGCAAGAAAGAATAAAACAATCTTCATCCGAATTGACATGTCCATTCTCCATTTCCTGGAAATGTTTAGCGGCACTTCATCAGACTGTTCCATATGACGCAGCCGATTCCGTACATTTTTGAATATGCAAAAAAATGCACGCACATATCTTTTGCCGTGGCGCCTGCGGGAGACCTAAAAATTACGAGGCGTACCGCTTCAGGCAGTCATAAATGGCCTGCAACAGACGCTCCTTGTCCAGCTTGACCAGATAGTCGTCCACGCCGAGGGCCTTGCCCCGGGCCACGTCCTCTTCCCCGGCAAGGGAAGTCAGAGCCATGACGGGCATCATGGAAAAGCGTTCGTCGGCCCGGATGAGGCGGGTCAGTTCGAATCCGTCCATATTCGGCATCTCGATGTCCGTGACCACCAGATCGTATTTCTCCGGCTCGGCCGTCAGCATGGACCAGGCGATGGCGCCGTCCGCCGCCGTTTCCACCGTGTAGCCGTCATCCTCGATGAATTTTTTCACCTGGTTGCGGAAAAAGTCCGAATCCTCCACCAGCAGCAGATGCGGCACGCCCACCTCTCCGGCGTCGTCCGGGATTTCGATGCTGCCCCGCACGGCGAACCAGTCCGGCTGGACCGTCTGGATCAACTCGTGAATGTCCACAATGAGGGTCGTATGCCCGCCGATGATGGCCGAACCGCTGATGCCGGGCTGTTTCAGGGTGAAGGTGTCCACGGTCACCCTGGCCTCCACCGCGTCCACAGGAGCCTTGGCCAGAAGACCGATTTCGTGTCCGGCCATGAGAAAAACGATGACCACAAGTTCGCCGCTCTGCCCCAGCATGCTCACGTTGGTAGCCTGATCCAGAGAAAAGACCGGCAGGGTTCCGCCCCGGTACTTGATCACGCGGCGGCCGCCCACTTCCTCGATTTCCGAGGCGTCGATGAGCTCCACCCGCGCCACCAGATCAAGCGGCACGGCGCAGTATTCCTGGGGCGCGTTGCGGAAGGTGAAAAGGGAAATCTTTTCCTGGTCGTCCCTGGCTTCCTCCTCCTTGGTCTGCACCGTCCGCTCAAGGCTCAGGTTCAGCTCTCCGAGCCGGCCCAGTCCGGCCACGTCCAGAATCAGGGCCACATGGCCGTCGCCCATGATGGTCGCACCGGCGTAGCCCTGGCAGTCCTTGAAATGACGGCCCAGAGGCTTGACCACGATCTCCACGGAATCGTGCAGCTGATCCACCACAAGTCCGTACCGGAACTGTCCGGCCGAAACCACCACAAGGTTGATGTCCCGCATCGGGCATTCCACCGCGCCTTCTTCCCCGCTGTCGGGACTCCCGCCCAACAGCCGCGGAACCGCCTTGGCGGCTTGGCAGGCGTCCGTATTCAGATCGAGCACCGTGGACAGATAAAGCAGCGGGATGAGCTCACCGCGCAGCAGCAGCACTTCGGCGTCGCCGACCATCTCGATGCGCTCGCCGATCTGGGCCGCGGGTACGGACAGCAGCTCGTCCACATTGACCTGAGGGATGGCGAAGCGCTCCTCGCCCACCGACACGAGCAGGCTCGGAATGATGGCCAGGGTCAGGGGCAGTTTGATGCGGATGATGGTGCCCATGCCCAGGCTGGTCTCGATATCCACCTGTCCGCCGAGCTGGTCCAGATTGGACTTGACCACGTCCATGCCCACGCCGCGCCCGGACACGTCGGTCACTTTCTCGGCCGTGGACAGGCCCGGCAGAAAAATGAGCTGGGCCTTTTCCTTCTCGGACATGGATTTGGCCTGCTCCGGCGTGACCAGACCCTTTTCCATGGCCTTGTTCAGTATTTTTTCGGTATTCAGGCCGCGGCCGTCATCGGCGATCTCAATGTTGACCTGCCCGGCCGCATGATAGGCCTTGAGCGTAATGGTGCCCGTGGCCGGCTTGCCCGCCGCGGCGCGCTCGGCCGGCGGCTCGATGCCGTGATCGGCGGAATTGCGTACCAGGTGAGTCAGCGGGTCCCCAAGACCTTCGATGATGGTCTTGTCCAGTTCCACCTCGGTGCCTTCGAGCTGAAGGTCGATCTCCTTGCCCAGACTGCGGGCCAGATCGCGGACCACGCGCGGAAACTTGTTGAAGATGGTGCCCACGGTCTGCATGCGCGTGAGCATGATGGTTTCCTGAAGCTCGGAAGTGACCAGATCGATACGCTGCCCGGCGACCTCGATCTGGTGCGGAGCGTTCGAGGAAATAGCCTGCATGAGCTGATTGCGGCTGAGGACAAGCTCGCCCGCCAGATTCATGAGGTCTTCGAGCAGACTGACATGCACGCGCAAAGATTCTGTCTGGGAGCCGGAACGCGTGGATTTGGCGCGGGCATCGTCCTCTGTCCGGGCGGCAGGCGCGGGCTTGACGGCGGCAGGCTCCGGCGCGGGCGGCGCAGCCATTTCCGCTGCAGGCGCGGAGGATTCGTCCGGCATGGAGACCGCAGGGGGAGCTACGGCGGCTTCCGGAACAATGGAAGGCGCAGGAGCCGCTGGCGCGGCGGAAGGAGCCGGAATGGTCAGGACCGCCTCGGCGCGCAAATCCAGCAGCGCGGGCAGAATATCGTCCTCGATGATGGAAACGAAAAGCAGGTAAAAATTCTGACCCGGAGACAGCGGCGCGGAAAGATCGACGCTCGCGGCCAGAATCGTGCCCGTGGAGTCGAGGGAATCACGGATGCCGGCCAAAGTCTTGCCCTTGCCGCGCACATCACGTTCCTCGTCGAGTTCCAGCAGATAAACGGTCTTGCCGCCCTTGCGGGTCTGTTCCAGCTCCGTCCTGTCCACGGACAGCGCCACCTCTCCGGCCCGGTTTCTGATTTCCAGCATTTCGCCGGAAGCGGACGGTGCGGGCGGCGGCGAAGACGGCGAGGCGGTTTTTTGCTCAGGTGCGGCGGACGCTCGCACGACGGAGCCTTCGGCGGCGGCGGTCAGAGCCGCCAGGTGTTCGCCGATGTCCGCGTCATTGCTTTCGGCCACGTTCTGGATCATGTCCCTGAGCTTGTCGAAGGCCAGCAGCACCACGTTGACCACTTCCGGATCAGGGGCCAGTTCCCGGTTCCTGATCATGTCCAGAACGTTCTCTATCTTGTGCCCGAGATCCTTGATCCTGGTCAGACCCAGAAAACCCGCGCCGCCCTTGATGGAATGCGCGGCCCGGAAGACCTTGTTGACCAGTTCTTCGTCTATGTCCCGGCCGGCCTGCTCGATGGCCAGCAGATCGTTCTCGATATCCCCGAGGTGCTCGGAGGCTTCCTCCACATACATCTGGAGGGTTTCGTCATCCATCATCATTGGGAACTCCCTTCTATGACCGGTCTTCCGCCGATGTGCACCGTTACGGGCATCGGCCCCCGGTCCGTAAAAATGCCGCTCTTTTCCGCCGTGCGGGTGGAGCAGCGCCGCTTTTCAAGCGGCCCTGAATCAGTCCTACATACTGTGTATGGCACACACAAAGACTTGCCGCGGCATTTGTCAATACCGCGATACCGAAACATCAAAATGAGGCGCTAAGCAGGTCGTACCTCAGCCGCGATGCTTTTGGCCGGAATAAGCCCCGTGGCGGCGGCCGAAACAATGTTTCCGGCAACTCCCGGCCCGTCTCCGGCCACATACAGCCCCCTGATGGCCGTTTCCAGATTTTCCCCGCATTCCACCTGGGTGGCGAAAAATTTGATCTCCGGCGCGTACAAAAGTGTTTCATCATTGGCCACGCCCGGCACCACCAGATTGAGCTTCTCCAGCCCGTCCACCAGATTGGTCAGAATGCGTTCCGGCAGAGCCATGGCGATGTCTCCACAGGTCACCTTTGTGAGAGTGGGTTCGATGTAGCTGTTGCGGATGCGGTTCCAGGTGGAGCGGCGGCCGCGCTTCAGATCCCCGAAGCGTTGCAGGATGGGCTTGCCCCCGCCGATGAGAGTGGCCAGACGTCCGATGGATTCGCCGTAAGACTGGTTGTCCGTGACCGGATCGTTCAGCACCACCTTGGACAGAAAGGCGAAGTTGGTGTTCATGGATTTCGTGTCCATGTAGGCGTGGCCGTTCACGCAGACGAAATCCTGATAGTTTTCCTGGGCGATGAAACCGCCGTAATTGGTGCAGAACGTCCGCGTCAGATCGTCGTACTTGCCGGTGCGGATGAAAAAGGTCGGGTCGTAGATGATGGAACACAGATCCTGCATGATCTCGTTGTGCACTTCCACCCGCACGCCCACCTCGATGCCGCGCTGGGTCACGGCCAGACCGTGACGGCGGGCCAGCTGCCCCATCCATTCCGCGCCCACCCGGCCGGGAGCGAGGATGACGCGGTCCGCCCGGTATTCGCCTCTGGTTGTGACCACCCCGGCCGCGCGGCCGTTCTCAGTCAGAATATCCAGAGCTTCCTCGCCCGTGGTCACAGTCACGCCCCTGGACCGGATATGCTCCACCATGCCGGCGATGTGGCCGGGCAGGTTATCGCTGCCCAGATGCTTCTGTCTGATGACCAGCAGGTCGATGCCGAACTTGCGGGCGTCCTTGCGGATGGCCCTGGCCGCTTCCATGTCTGTGGGGTAGACCTGCCCGTCCATGCCGAAGCGATTGAAAACGGCCTCGGTTTCGTCGATCAGGGCCATGGCCTGGCCGGCGCTCATGAACTGGGTCAGATCGGTCTTGCCCAGCTTGTGAATGAAATTGAGCTTGCCGTCGGAGAAAAGTCCGGCCCCGCCCATGCCGGAGAGAATGTTACACGGCTTGCAGCGTACGCAGTCCTGATCGCCGGTCAGGGGACAGTTGCGGGTTCCGGTTCCGCGTCCCTTTTCAAGCAGAAGAACCTTCAGATCCGAATGTTCCGCCAGATGAAAGGCCGCGAACAGCCCGGCCGGTCCTCCGCCGACAATGATGACATCGTGATTTCGCTTCATGATCGCACCCGCGGGTAATTGGCTGGAGCGGACGCGGGCTGCGCGAAACCCGAGGCTTCGCCTCAGGCCGGAATTCGGCCCTCTGGACCCGCCATCCGCCCGGGTTGAGTCCGGAAAACCGCCGCAAAAGCCACCCCGCAACAGACCGTGCCCTTTCCGCGGAATTGATTCCGGCAGAAATGGCGCGGCCAAGAAAGATATGCAGAGGGCATGCCAGCTGTTTGAAAAAAACGTTTATCCTTGTTTTCCATCCGCTTTTTTCTTCCGCGCCGACATGGTGTGGCGTTTTTGTGCCGAAAGTTCGACCTTGCGCAGCCGGATATTGAGGGGCGTAACTTCCACCATTTCATCGTCGCGGATGAAGTTGAGCGCCTTTTCCAGGGTCATGGGCAGGACCGGCGTCAGGATTATGGCCTCGTCCTTGCCCGAGGCGCGGAGGTTGGTCAGCTTCTTTTCCTTGGTGGGGTTGACATCGATATCGTTATCCCGGTTGTGCTCGCCGATGATCATGCCCTCGTACACGGCGTCCCCGGGCTGCACGAACATCCGTCCGCGCGGCTCCAGATTGAAGATGGCGTAAGGCACGGCCTGCCCCTGCCGGTCCGAAACGAGGGAGCCCGAAAAACGGGTCGGAAAGTCGCCGCGGTACTCGCCGTAGCCGTCAAACAGCGAATTCATGATTCCCGTCCCCTTGGTGTCCGTCAGAAATTCGTCCCGGTAGCCGATGAGGGCCCGCGACGGCGCGGAAAACTCCATCCTTGCCCGGCCGCCGCCGTTGTTGGACAGGTTGACCAGCTTGCCCCGGCGGATGGACAATTTTTCCGTGACCACGCCCATGAACGCCTCGTCGCAGTCCACATAGACGCGCTCCAGGGGTTCCAGCAGCCTGCCGTCCTCCTTCCTGTAGATGACTTCGGGCCGTCCCACGCCCAGCTCGAAGCCTTCCCGGCGCATGGTCTCGATGATGATGGCCAGCTGGAATTCCCCCCGGCCCTTGACGATCATGAAGTCCTTGTCTTCACTCTCCTCCACCTGGATGGCCACGTTGGTCAGGGCTTCCTTCTCCAGGCGCTCCTTGATCTTGCGCGACTGCACGATCTTGCCCTCGCGTCCGGCAAAAGGCGAGGTGTTGATGGTGAAACGCATGGCCACCGTGGGCTCGTCCACATCGATGCGCGGCAGGACCACCGGGCTTTCCTTCAGGCAGATGGTGTCCCCGATGCATACCTTATCCAGCCCGGCCAGGACCACAATGTCGCCCATTTCCACCTCCTGCTGATCCGCGAGCTGCAACCCCTCGTAGGCCTGGATTCTGGTGGGCCGGAAGGGCGTCTGGGTCCCGCCCTCGCCCATGCACAGCAGGTCGGCCTTGTCCTGCAGACGCCCGGCCTTGATCTTGCCGATGATCAGGCGTCCCAGATAGTCCGAGTAGCCCAGATCCGAGACCAGCATCTGAAAGGGCGCGGCCGGATCGAAGAGCGGGCCGGGGATGCGGTCCACGATCAGATCGAACAGGCAGTGCAGGTTCTCCCCGCGCTCCTCCAGCGTCGGCGAGGCCACGCCGTCGCGGCCCACGGCGTACAAAACCGGAAACTCCAGCTGGTCCTCGTCGGCACCGAGGTCGATGAACAGGTCGTAGACCTCGTTCAGCACTTCTCCGGGACGGGCATCGGCGCGGTCGATCTTGTTCACCACCACCAGGATGGGCAGCCCCGCGTCCAGAGCTTTCTTCAGCACGAAGCGGGTCTGGGGCAGAGGGCCTTCGGAAGAGTCCACCAGCAGCACCGCGCCGTCCACCATGGACATGGCGCGCTCCACCTCGCCGCCGAAATCGGAGTGGCCCGGAGTGTCCACGATGTTGATCTTCACGTCCCGCCACCGCACGGAACAGTTCTTGGCCGCGATGGTGATGCCGCGCTCGCGTTCCAGATCCATGGAATCCATGACCCGGTCGTCCACGGCCTGATTTTCCCTGAACACGCCGGACTGGCGAAACATGGCGTCCACCAGCGTGGTCTTTCCGTGGTCGACGTGGGCGATGATGGCTATATTTCTGGTCTTTTCGTTGTGCTGCATCGTGTCTCCTTCAAAAAAACGGCAGTGTCTTTAGCGGCCCCCGCCGCAGCGCAGATTGCGCACTCCGTCGGCGAACAGGACTTCTATGGTGTTGGGGCGCATGAACTTCTGGACCGCGCCCAGCCCGAAGACGGCATGTTCGATGACATCCCCGGCCTGAAAGACTCCGGCCATGTCATAAGGAACCGAAGCCGCTCCGGCCACTGACTGTTCCCAGAGCGCGGACGGCGTGCGCCGGGGTACGGGTGCTTTGGACGGCGTGGCCTTGGGCGAAGCGGCCCGCGAAGAGCGCACCTTCGGCGCGGCCGAAACGGACGCGGCGGATTTGGGCGGCTTGTAGGCGTGGCGTGCGCCGCAGACCTTGCATTCCACCTTGGCCACCTGATCCCCGTCCATGGCCACCACATGATGATCCGTGACGGTCTTGCATTTGCCGCATTGCGACTCCACAGAGCTTCCGGCCTGTATCTGAATCATGGCACATCCTTCGTAACGAGTGGAAAAAAAAGCCACAAGGAAAAGCCCCTGTGGCGGAAAGCGGGCTGTTACGCCCATGGACGGTGGAAGGCAATGGCGGACTGGGTACGAAAATACACCCCAGAAGGGACACTGCCACCGGGACTTGCCGGCAGACTGCGATTGTCCGGCATGAATGTACGGATGCATTGACAACACATTTGAATGGGGAGCATCGTTTCCCTTTCTCAGGGCGGGGTGGAAGTCCCCACCGGCGGTAATCCGTCCACGGACGGAAAGCCCGCGAGCGCTCCCGTAATTTCGGGAGGTCAGCAGATCCGGTGAGAAACCGGAGCCGACGGTCACAGTCCGGATGGAAGAGAAAACAGCCGCCGTTCACTCGGGGTGAACGGTTTCGGCCGCGCCCTGATTCACGCCCCGTTTCCAAGGAGAACACACGTGAATCAGCCCCACTCCACTGCCTCCCCTCACACCCGCGTAAGACGCGCGCTGGACTCCCTGCGCCGGGGGCACGGCGTTCTGGTTACAGACAGCGAGGATCGTGAAAATGAGGGAGACCTCGTTTTCTCCGCCCAGAACCTGACTACGGCCCAGATGGCGATGCTCATCCGGGAATGCAGCGGCATCGTCTGTCTGTGCCTGCCGGAAGAAAAAGTCCGCGCTCTGGACCTGCCCCCCATGGCCGCAAAAAATTCCAGCCGCTACCAGACCGCCTTCACCGTAAGCATTGAAGCCGCTCGCGGGGTCACGACCGGAGTGTCCGCCGCTGATCGCCTGCGCACGGTCCAGGCGGCCATCGCCGACAATGCCGTGCCTTCCGATTTGAACCGCCCCGGCCATGTTTTTCCCCTCCAGGCCCGGTCCGGCGGCGTACTGGAGCGCGAAGGACACACCGAAGCCACCGTGGACCTGATGCGCATGGCTGGCCTCAAACCCTATGGAGTGCTCTGCGAACTGACCAATCCGGACGGCACCATGGCCCGTATGCCTGAAATCCTGGAATTCTCCGGAAAGCACGACATTCCGGTGGTCAGCGTCGAAGACCTCAAGATCTGCCTCGGAGGCAACGCATCCACCACGATTTGAAGCCCGCCGGGAGTCTGCACAGGCTCCCGTTTTTTTCGGCACATGGACATTTCCGGATCAGGAGACTACGGGCGAAACCCATGACGCCCGCCATCCTGTCCGCCAAAAAAGCCGGCATTGCCTTCACCGTGCACGAATACGAGCATGATCCGTCCGCACCGTCCTACGGTCTGGAAGCGGCCGAAAAACTCGGCGCCGCCCCGGAACGCATCTTCAAGACTCTGATCGTCGATGCGGGCGCGGAGCTGGTCGTAGGCATCGTGCCGGTGGAGTCCATGCTCGGCCTGAAGCACATGGCCAAAGCCGCCGGAGCCAAAAAAGCGGCCATGGCCGACACCCACCAGGCCGAACGGGCCACGGGCTACGTGCTGGGCGGCATCAGCCCGCTGGGGCAGAAAAAGCGGCTGAGGACATTCATCGACGCTTCCGCCCAAAATCATCCTGCCATCTTTGTCAGCGCGGGACGGCGCGGCCTCGAAATCGAACTTTCCCCGGAAGATCTGGCCCGCCTGACAAACGGCACGTTCGCCGCCCTCACAGCCTGAATCCGGCTGTCGGGACACAAGCTCCTCACAGGCCTGAGTGTACTTGTTGCAGTTAAGTACATCTCCATCTGAACAAAATTTATTGACGACGCGGCTTAAACACGGACTGCCTTCGCTCCTGCCAGCCTTCTCTGGCTCGGCGCCTGACAATTCTCCCGCCCGGACCGGCCCGCACGCCCAGACGACATTTCCCCTTTCACCCGGAAACATCGAAAAAGATGGCGCGCGGGGCCAAGAAGAGCATTGCCTCCTGAGAGGCTCCCGGTCTATGTGACACTTGGAACATGTGTCCCGGCGGTCAACCGGCAGATTGAATCAAGGAGCTGAAATGGAAAACCTTTCCGTACTGCTCGTCGATGACGAAGAATATTTTTTACGTACCATCGTCAAACGGCTGCTCAAACGCGGCATCGCGGCCCAGGGCGTGTCCAGGGGCGAGGAGGCCCTGACTCTTTTGGCCGAAGAACCGCGAGATGTGGTTGTGCTGGATGTCAAAATGCCGGGCATGGGCGGTCTTGAAGTACTCAAACACATCAAGGCCCAGTGGCCGACCACGGAAGTGATCATGCTCACCGGCCACGCCAGCGTGGACGCGGCAATGGAAGGCATGGACCACGGCGCTTTCGACTATCTGATGAAGCCGGCCGATCTGGAGGATCTTCTCTACAAGCTGGAAGACGCCTACCGAAAAAAAACACTGGCCGAACAGCAGGCAAGCGGCGGCCGGGCCTGAATCACTGCCTGATACGGAAGCGTCCATGGCCCATCCCCGGCTGTTTTTCGACACCAACGATTTCACGCTGCTGCGGATCGTCAACGATGTTCTGGCCCGCTCCCCCCAAAGCCAGAACATCCGTACCCTGCTTGCGCCCTACATGCACCCGCACGGCATCAAGGAAATGGCGGTGCCGCAGGTGCTGCGCATCGCCTATGCCATCGCCAATCTGCTCGGCTCTCTGGAAGGCGGCAATTCAGCGAACCGCCTGGCTTCTCTCAGATCGCTGAAGGACGAGGTCATTCTCGCCTCAACCTCCTACCTGCAGAAAAACACGGCCCGGGTGCAGCTCCAGATCATGAAGGAACTCATCCGGCACCGGGAAGACGAGGACACCCAGCTGCGGCTGGCCCACGATTTCCGCATGGTCTCCTCCGGCAAGCCTCGCGTCGTGCGGGCCGAACTGGAAAAATACCATCTTCTGGAGATGCCCGAGGCCTGGAACCAGCTGGCCTTCGACGACCACGTCCACGACGCCAACACCAAGGGCCGCAAATCCCCGACGCATCTGGTCATGGACGCCTGGATCAAGGGCATCCGCTTCCTGACGGTGGTCTACTACAACTACGTCGATCCCGAGGTGGCCGACGAACTGCTCGAGGCCGCCAGCATCATGGACATGCAGATCCGCATCGGCATCGAGGTTTCCTCGCGGTTCCGGGGAAAATACGTCCGTTGCATCTGGGAGCCTCAGGGATACACGGACCCCAAATCCTTCCGCGCCTTCATGGCGGAAAAGCCGGTCCAGGCCGTCATGAAGGAAGGCCGGGAGGTCTCGGCCTACCAGCAGCAATATGTGTTCAAAGCTCTGGCGGCCTATAACGCCATACACCGTCAAGCCGTGAACGCGGAGTACGGGCTGGATCTCGATCCCCTCGACGAAAAGGAGTTCAGACGCTTCGTGGGAGAGGGACAGCCCTCGCTGCTGCACCTGGCCAAACACATCCAGACCGGCATGCAGCCCAAACTGAAGCAGGCGGCCCGGGCAATAAGCCTGGAATATGAAACCGCCGACGCGGCCCGGCGCAAGGAATTGCAGACCCGTCTCGACAATCTGAATGCCATCGACTCGGAACTCATCATCACGCGTTACCTGCAACCCTGTCGCAACCCGGAGCTTCACGACCCTACCGTTCCTCAGGACGACCCGCAGATTCCTCCGATGCTGCGCCTCACGCCGGGGGAGCTGGTCCCCCGGCTCGCCCGGTTTTACTCCAGTTCACGCTTCACCCTGAATCTGAGCAACCTGTCGGTGGTCGATACGCTGGAGATCCTCTATGACTGCCAAGGCTGCATCACCAACGTCGAGCTGTACAATCTGAAGGACGTATCCCGCGGAAAATGGTCCCTGTCTCCCGCCCTGCTCCGGGGCTGCACGGGAGATGTGGTCGATATGGTCAATCCGGAGCGGACCAGCGCCCAGATCTCGGCCTTGCGCAGGGCCCTGAACGAGGACAATGTCATCGTCCTGAAACGGGCCATCCGTGATGTCATCTGGGCTTTTGAAGAGGAACGGCTGGCTCTGGCCAACGATCTGGCCAAGGCCAGGGCCAGAGAAGATATTTCCTTGGCTCTGGAAATCGAAAAGGAGCTCGCCTCGGCCGACCAGCGCAAAAGCAAGCTGCTGGATATTCTCTTCCACATCGAAACATTCCATAAGTACTACAAAAAACGCTCCCTGGCGTTCCGCATCGGCAGCGGTTCCACCGGACAATCCAGACATCAGTATGGCATGGGCGTGGCGGTCCTGGAAACTCTGCCCAAACGGGCCCGGAACATCGTCCTGCACCAGGCAAAGGCGGAACACAAACAGCTGCTGCCCCTGACGGCCCTGATGAGCTGCTGTACCCGCACCTCCTGCCACAGGAACACGTCTCCTTTGCTGCGTCGGATCAGAAAAATCCCCGGCCTGGAGCTGGCCGGGTGTGCCACCACCACGGAATGGAGTCTGGACTGCGTCGATATCCACCCCGGAAAGCCGGGCAACATGGTCGCTCTGGGCGGTGTCCAGCTTTCACAGGACAACGGTTTGCGCATCATCAGCGAGCAGGAAAGGAAGAAGAAGGAGCGGGTGCCGCTGTCCACCAGATACCTGAATACAGCCGTCAAAAATGTCCTGAAAATTCTGATCGGATTCATACCCGCCTTTCTGACCTTCGCCCTGACCAAGGACTGGTGGGTGTTGGCTTACTTGGGGGGCTTCATCTGGTTTGGCATCACCGGCGCCCGGAATATCATTCAGGCTGTGCTCGGCGGAGGCGGATTCAAGCGCTCGCCTCTGGTGCAGTGGAATTCTCTGGTCAGCTGGAGCCGCATCTCCGACTCCTTGCTGTACACGGGTTTTTCCGTGCCCCTTCTGGATCTGGTGGTCAAAACCCTGATTCTGGACCGGGGTCTGGGCATCACCACCGCGACCAACCCGGTCATGCTCTTCGCGGTCATGGCCCTGGCCAACGGCATCTACATCTCAAGCCACAATATTTTCCGGGGATTGCCCCGCAGCGTGGTGGTAGGCAACTTCTTCCGCAGCGTGCTGTCCATTCCCCTGGCCATCGTCTTCAACGCGGGACTGTCCACCGGCATGCACATGGCCATGATTCCCAACGTGGAGGAAACCCTCCAGAAATGGGCGGCCATCGTCTCCAAGCTGGCTTCGGACTGCGTGGCCGGCGTCATCGAAGGACTAGCCGACCGGCACAAGAACGTGCACATCCGCCTGGCCGACTACAGGGCCAAGCTCGTTTCCATGTACGACGTGTTCTCCCGGCTGGACGTCATCTTCCCCGAAGAAGACGTGCTCGACATGCTGGAGTCGCCGAAGACCTTCATGGCCACCATCAACTACGAGGCCCGGGATCTGGAGAAGGTACTCATCGTGAACGCTCTGGATCTCATGTATTTCTGGTGGTATCAGCCCCGGGCCTCCAAGGCGCTGGAAACGGCCGTTCAGAACATGACCAAGGAGGAGTGGCTCATCTTCCTGCGCTCGCAGTATGTCCTGCGGCGGTACAAGGAGATCAGCCAGCTGTTCGTGGACGGGCTGGTGGGCAAGAATTTTTCCAGGGCCCTGGCTTTCTATCTCGACCGCTCGGACGAATATCTGCGGACCATGGAAACGCTGGGCAGAAAACGGGGGCCATTCAGGCGCTGACGCGGCCCGGCACGCAGCAATCAACGCCACCGGCGGTCCAGCAGCAGGTGCGACGCATAGCCTGTCACCACCGCCAGATAAAGGGGCAGAACGCTTTCCGGTTCAACTCCGTACAGCCAGACAGGCAGAAGAACGAGCGGGAGCGGCACAAGCAGCATGGCCCACCAGGTGTGCGTCCAGCCCCGGTGCGAACCCAGAGCCGGAAACATGGCCGCAAGCCCCAGAATGGCCGCCCACTTGAAGTATCCCTTCCAGAGCAGCGCCAGATCCAGAACCACCAGCATGAGATAAAACAGATGCTGGCCCTTGGAGTCCGTATCCACATCGGGAAAAAGGGCTCCCAGAAGCGCCAGTCCTCCCAGCACGGCCATCTGGGTGAAGGACGGCGCATACAGGCCGCTCCATACCGCTCCTCCCAAAACCGCGGCCCCCGCAACCGCTCCCCCGGCCAAGTGTCCTTTATAACCCGGCATCATCCCTCCTGCCCCATTGAGATACAATTTTTCCTGTTCCCGATAATTCTTGGCAATGTCTTCGCTTCATCCCACTTGCAACTCGAAAAAGGATATATCCGCATACGGCAAGAACACTTGATAAAAAAACAGCATTTTTTCGTGCTATCAAAAATAAATAAATATATCCAAAAAGCGTACAATTCTGGCTCTACACAAGAGCTCCGGCGAGGCGGGCATTGACACAATCTTGAAATCAACCATATGTTTTTCTGCAAAAAAATGGTCGGGTTCTCCGCAGTCCCTTTCTTAAAGGAGGAAGGTATGAGTCTCAGCAGACGGGAATTTGTCAAACTGTGCACGGCGGGCGTGGCCGGCCTGGGTATTTCCCAGATCTACCACCCCGGCATTGTGCGCGCCATGACCGAAGGGGCCAAAAAAGCTCCGGTGATCTGGGTGCAGGGGCAGGGCTGTACCGGATGCTCCGTTTCCCTGCTCAACACCGTGCATCCGGGAATCAAGGAAGTGCTTCTCGATGTCATCAGTCTGGAGTATCATCCCACCGTCATGGCCAGCGAAGGCGAACGGGCGCTGGAACACATGTACGAGGTTGCTGAAAAATTCAACGGCAATTTCTTTCTTCTGGTGGAAGGGGCCATCCCCACGGCCAAGGAAGGGCGCTACTGCATTGTGGGCGAGATACCGGACAGCGGCGGGCATCACCGGGAAATCACCATGGCGGACCTGATCCGCGATCTGGCTCCCAAATCCCTGGCCACGGTGGGACTGGGCACCTGTGCCGCATACGGAGGCATTCCGGCCGCCGCGGGCAATGTCACCGAAGCCAAGGGTCTGCGCGACTTCTTCGCGGAAGAAAAAATCGACAAGCTGCTGGTCAACGTGCCGGGCTGTCCTCCGCATCCGGACTGGATGGTGGGAACTCTCGTGGCCGCATGGAGTCATGTGCTGAATCCCGAGGAGCATCCGCTGCCCGAGCTCGATGACGACGGCCGCCCCATGCTCTTCTTCGGGGATAACGTTCACGAGAACTGTCCCTACCTCGAAATGTACGACAACTCCGATTTCTCGGAAACCTTCACCACTCCGGGCTGCAAGGCCGAACTCGGCTGCAAGGGGCCGTCCACCATGGCCGACTGTCCCAAGCGCCGCTGGAACAACAGCGTTAACTGGTGCGTCGAAAACGCCGTGTGCATCGGCTGTGTGGAACCGGACTTCCCGGATGGCAAATCTCCTTTCTATGTAGCGGAATAATCTTAGGAGGACAGACGTGTCACAAACAGCTACTCCCGCAGCCGAGGGGCGGAAAATAAAAATCGCCATCGATCCGCTGACCAGGGTCGAGGGACACCTCAAGATCGAAGTGGAAGTCAGGGACGGCAAGGTGGTGGATGCCAAATGCTATGGCGGCATGTTCCGCGGCTTCGAGCAGATACTGCGCGGCCGCGACCCCAGGGACTCCTCCCAGATCGTGCAGCGCATCTGCGGCGTCTGCCCCACTGCGCACTGTACGGCCTCGGTCATGGCCCAGGACGAGGCTTTCGGCGTGAAAGTCACGACCAACGGCCGCATCACCCGCAACCTGATTCTGGGGGCCAACTATCTCCAGTCACATATCCTGCATTTCTACCATCTGGCGGCCCTTGATTATGTGAAGGGGCCCGACGTGGCGCCCTTCGTGCCCAGGTACGAAAATCCCGACCTGCTCGTGAACCGTCTCAAAGATCCGGCCAAGGCCGATGCCGTCAACGCCTACGGTCTGAACCAGTACCTGAAGGCTCTGGAAATGCGCCGTATCTGTCATGAGATGGTGGCTCTGTTCGGCGGCCGCATGCCCCATGTGCAGGGCATTGTCGCCGGCGGCGCCAGCGAGATTCCCACAGTGGAAAAACTGGCGGAATACGCCTCCCGGTTCAAGGAAGTGCAGAAGTTCGTGTCGGACGAATATCTGCCCCTCATCTATCTGGTGGGCTCGGCCTACCCGGACCTCTTCGAGACCGGCATCGGCTGGAAAAACGTCATCGCCTTCGGAGCCTTCCCCGAAAACGACGACTACACCGAATTCCTGTTCCGGCCCGGCGTCTACATCGACGGCAAGGACGAAGAGTTCGATCCGAAGCTCATCAAGGAATATGTCGGTCACTCCTTCTTCAACCAGTCCAAATCCGGCGGTCTGCATTACAGCGAGGGCGAAACCAACCCCGACCCGGACAAGTCCGGCGCGTACAGTTTCGTCAAATCGCCGAGATACCGCGACAAACCGTGCGAGGTCGGCGCCTTGGCCCGCATGTGGGTGGCCAATCCGACCTTAAGCCCCGTGGGCCAGAAGCTCCTGAAAGAGCTGTATGGCATCGAGGCCAAGGTTTTCCGCGATCTGGGCGACAGGGCCTTCTCCATCATGGGCCGGCATGTGGCCCGTGCCGAGGAAACCTGGCTGACCGGTGTGGCCATTGAAAGATGGCTGAAGGAAGTCCGCCCCGGAGCCGAAACCTACGTGAAGGCCGAAGTCCCCGATGCGGGCGAAGGTACGGGATTTACCGAGGCCCCGCGCGGCTCCCTCCTGCACTACCTGAAGATCAAGAATCAGAAGATCGAAAACTATCAGGTGGTTTCGGCCACACTGTGGAATTGCAGCCCCATGGACGACATGAACCAGCGCGGGCCGGTGGAACAGGCTCTCATCGGCGTGCCTGTCCCGGATGTGAAAAACCCCGTCAACGTAGGCCGTCTGGTGCGCGCCTACGACCCGTGACTGGGCTGTGCCGTGCACGTGCTGCACGCTGAAACGGGCGAAGAACACGTCATCAATCTGGGCTGACCGGAGAATCCGGCGTAAATCGGGAGGGGCGCTTCGGGCGCCCCTCTTCGTGTGACGGGGGAAAACATGAAACGCTTGCTGGTGCTCGGAGTGGGCAACCTGCTGCTGACGGACGACGGAGTGGGCATACACGCCGTGCAGGATCTGGCGAAGGAAGACGAATGGTCCGGCCTGCCGGTGACTTTTCTGGACGGGGCGACCTTCACTCAGGATATCTTCCACATATTCCAGGAATACGAGCGGGTACTCGTGCTCGACGCCATCAAGGCCGGACGGGCTCCGGGAACGGCATACCGCTTCACCGAGGCCGAATTGCGGGACAACAAGGCCCAGCGCCTGTCCCTGCACGATATCGACCTGCTGGATTCCCTGAGCATGGCCGAACTTCTGGGCAACAAACCCGAACTTCTGGTCATGGGCATGGAACCGCTGAGCATCAGCGACTGGTCCATGGAACTGTCGGAACCGGTGCGGGCGGCCTACCCCCTTTTCCTCGAAGCCGTGCGCCGGGAAATCAGAACCCTGCTCTGACGCGGCCCCGGCCGGAGCCATCCGCTCCGGTGCCGCTGAATACCGGCGGCTCCTTTTATTTTCACTCTCCCCACAGCGATCCGCAATGCGGGCCGCACAATCGGCCTGAGTATGACAAACCGCGACAAAA
>JAUMXF010000077.1 GCA_030529235.1 Pseudomonadota bacterium | reverse complement strand
AGGCGGCGCTTCTTCTTTTCGGCGAACGCTGCACGCGCCAGGGCCTGCTGCCCGGCGCTCCGGATCTGACATGGTTCAACAGACAATGATCCGGCTTTCAGGGAGAAAGAAATTGCGCCATGCGTAAAAAGCGGTGCCCGCCGGGTGAGCTGTATATTCTGATGCGAAAATCGTCCTGCGGCGAACTCCAACTGGCTTATTCAAAAGGGTAAAACCATGTTCTACCGCTGGCTGCTGTGGCTCAGGAAACCGAGCAACAATCTGTGGGTCACACCCACTCTGGGCGCGCTTCTGGCCATTGTTTTCGCGCTGGCCGCGTCACTGGGCACACATTATCTCGAAGAAGAAATCTTCCCTCCGATTGATCAGGAAACACTGGCCAGTCTGCTCGATGTGCTGGCTTCGAGCATGCTGGCCGTGAGCACGTTTTCCCTGTCCATCATGGTGTCGGCCTTCGCCTCCGCGTCAAGCAGCGCCACGCCCCGCGCCACGGAGCTGGTCATGGGCGACGACAACACGCGTCTGGCCATCGCCAGCTTCATCTCGGCCTTCATCTACGCCATCATCGCCAGGGTCGCTCTGGACATAGGCTACTACGGCGCAAACGGACGTTTCATTCTTTTCATCAGTACCACCCTGGTGCTCGCCTATCTGGTTTTTGTGCTGATCCGGTGGGTGCATACCCTCTCCCGCCTGGGGCGCATGGCCAACACGCTGGACAAAATCTACCAGACCGCGTCCAGAGCCATGCTTCAGTATCGCCAGCGTCCCGCCATGGGTGCGCTCCGGCTCCCTCCGGACCTGAATCCCGACCAGGAAATAGTGGTGCTAAAAAGCGGCTTTCTGACGCACATCAACATTCCTCCCATCCAGAAATGGGCCGAAGACAACCACGCGCATGTGCACATTCTGGCCCGGCCCGGGGATTATCTGCTGCCCGGTCAACCGGTGCTGCGGCTGTTCTGGGACCATGCTCTGGCCGATGAACAGCGGCCCGATGCCGGGCCGTTGCTCACCCATCTGGTGCAGGCGAATGAACGAAGCTTCGATCAGGACCCGCGCTTCGGCATGATCGTGCTGAGTGAGGTGGCCCAGCGAGCCCTGTCCCCGGCCGTCAACGATCCGGGAACGGCCTTCAACGTTCTGGCCCTGATGACCGCATTACTGCTGGACCATACGGAGGAGACCGACGGGGAAAAAGAGCCCGCTTACGACCGCGTCAGTCTGATTCCCCTCAAGGAGGCCGATCTGGTCACTCAGGCCATGGACCCCATCGCCCGTGACGGCGCGGGCAACATTGAAATCGCCCTGCGCCTGCAGAAAGTTCTGTCGGCCATCAATGCCCATGCTCCGGAAATGGCCGTGCGGACGGCGGCCGCCCATCAGGCGCGGCTGGCTTATGTCCGCGCCCGAAACGCCCTGCCTTGCGAGGAAGACCGGCTGCTGCTGCAGATGCAACGCGCGCGCTATTTCGGGAATGACCTGCCGGAGCGCCTGAAGGACAGCAGCCTGACCGCACGCTGAGATCAAAAGGACGCACACTCCCATCCAGCCGGCAATCCTCGCCGTATATTCTTTCTTGCGCACCGGCTGCCGCGAATATAAGCGTCGGGCTTTGCATCCGGCCTGTCTGTCACGCCAAATCTTCGGGCCGCAACGGCCCGTTACACGGTCAGGTCCTCCAGAGACGCTTCATGATCAGATACCTGATTTTTCTCTTGCTGCTCGCGGGATGTCATCCATTCGCACCCGCCCCTGTCCAGAGGCCCGCGCTTCCGGAAACGTTTCCTTCCGGCTCGGGAGAGCGCATGGTGGAAGACGAGTGGTGGAAGGATTTCAACAGCTCCGCCCTGAACGGACTCATGGACGAGGCCCTGGCCTCGGCCCCGGCCATCCGCATCGCCCTGGCCCGGCTGGATCAGGCCGAAGCCGCAGCGGCCAAGGCCGGCAGCGCGTTGTGGCCCCAGTCGGACCTGAACGCCGAGGCCGCCAGATCATGGACGCGCGCCGATGACCGGTCCGCGACGGCCAGACAGTACGGTCTGGGACTTGCCGCCAGCTACGAGCTGGACTTGTGGGGGCGGGTCAGCGCCCTGCGCCAGGCCGGGACGCTCGTTTTTGAAGCCGGTCTCGAAGACGCGCGCATCTCCGCCATGACGCTGGCCGGGGAACTGGCCGAAGCATGGATCAATCTGTGTTCGGTTCGGAAGCAGATCGGCATTTTGCACCAGCAGCAGAAAACCAACGCGGAAATCCTGTCCATCCTGGAAATCCGCTTCACCAGCTCTCTGGCCTCCGCTCTGGATATTTTTCAGCAGCGGGAAGCCATGGCCCAGATCGAGGCCGGGATTCCGCCGCTTCTGGCCGAGGCCGTCCGCCTGGAAAACAGAATCAATCTGCTGGCCGGAAAGCTGCCGGGCACGCCCGTTCCGCCGGCCGGTGAGCTGCCCTCTCCCCTGTCTCTCCCGGAAGCCGGTCTGCCCGCCGATCTGCTGGATAACCGGCCGGATATCCGGGCCAGCCGCCTGCGTCTGGAAGAAGCGGGCTGGAATCTGGCCGCGGTGAAGGCCGACCGCCTGCCCGCCCTGCGTCTGACCGGCAGATTCAGTCACGAAGCGGCGGAAGTGGAACAGATTTTCGACAACTGGGCGGCCAATATCGCGGCGGCCCTGACCGCTCCCCTTCTGGACGGAGGGCGGCGTGCGGCCGAAGTCCGCCGTCAGGACGCTGTACGCCGCGAACGGCTGGCCGACTACGAAAACACCGTGCTGACCGCCCTGGCCGAAACGGACTCGGGCCTGAGCGCCGTCCGGAAACAGCAGGAGCATCTGGCCGCACTGGACATCCAGATGGACCTCTCCGCCAAAGCCCTGCAAAACGCCCGCTGGCGGTATCAAAACGGCCTTCTGCCCTACAATACGGTGCTGGATCAGCGGCTGCGGCTGCAACAGCTGGAGCGCACCCGCGTCCAGCAGCAGGCCGCGCTCCTGATCATGCAGGCCGGGCTGTGCCGGTCTCTGGGCAAAGGCTGGCGCACCCATTTTTCTTCTCCGCAGACAGGAACCACTCCATGAGCATTGCCGATCACGAACAGTCAGAACCTCTGTCCCGCCGGGCGAAACTCCTGACCGCGCTTCTCTGCCTGCTCGTGCTGGGCGCGGGCGCGGCCCTCGCCGCCTATTTTCTGGCCACCCGGCCCACTCCGCCGCAACGCCCTCCTGTCCCGCTTTCCCCGCTGGTCGAAGCCATGCCGGTCCGGTCCGGTCCGGAGCACATCGTCATCCACGCCATGGGCACGGTTGTCCCGGCCCGCGAGACCAGCATCAGGGCCGAAGTGCCCGGAACCGTCCGGCAAATGTCCGCAGACTTCGAGCCCGGCGGGGTCGTTGCCGCCGGAAAACCTCTCCTGCGGCTGGAAACCGAGGATTTTCAGCTGACCGTGCGGACCCGGAAGGCGGCGCTCGAGCAGGCGAAGGCCGATCTGGCCCTGGAGCGCGGCTATCAGGAGGTGGCCCGCCACGAATGGGAAATACTGTCCCGCGAAGGGCAGGTCACGGGCAGCCCGGATCTGGCCCTGCGCAAGCCCCAGCTGGCCCAGGCCCGAGCCAGGCTTCTCCAGGCCGAAGCAAGCCTCGCCCAGGCCGAACTGGATTTGCGCCGGGCCACGGTCACCGCGCCTTTCACGGCACTGGTACTGGAAAAGAACGTGAACCTGGGGGCGCATGTTTCCACGCAGGAAACCCTGGGAAAACTGGTGGATGTCAGCCAGTACTGGGTGGAGGCGTCCGTGCCCGTGGATCAGTTGCCCTGGATCGCCCTGCCCGGAAAGGACCGGCCCGGATCGGCGGCGGACATTCTCGCCCCGGACGGAAGTTCCCGCGCCCGGGGCCGGGTGCTGCGCCTGCTGGGCGACCTGGAAAACCAGGGCCGCATGGCCCGGATTCTGGTTTCCCTGCCCAACCCTCTTGATGTCCATCCCTCCCCCGTTCTTCTTGGCGAGTATGTACGTCTGGCCATTCAGGGTGCGCGCCTGGACGGCGTCGTCCGGCTGCCCAGAGCCGCCCTGCACGACGGGGACACCGTATGGACCGTACACGACGGCCTGCTGGACATCCGGCAGGTCACGGTGGCCTGGCGCGACCACGAAAGCGTTCTTGTCAGCGGCGGCCTTTCTTCCGGCGACATGGTGATCACCAGCGACATCCCCGCGCCCATCGCCGGCATGTCCGTCACCCTGAGCGGGCAGTCCCCCTCGGAGCCCTAGATGATGCGCGTCAACCAGCGTGGCCCCATCGCCTGGATGGCCAACAATCCCGTGGCCGCCAATCTGCTCATGATGGCCTTGCTTCTGGGCGGCCTGATCGTCGCCCCGCACATCAAGCAGGAATTTCTGCCGGAACCTTCCTCCGATATCGTGACCATAAGCGTGGCCTATCCCGGCGCCAGCCCGGAGGAGGTGGAACAGGGGATCGTACTGGCCATCGAGGAACGCGTGGCCGGACTGGACGGCGTGAAGGAGGTTCTTTCCTCGTCGGCGGAAAATTCCGGCCTGGTCACGGTGAAAGCCCTTTCCGGCACGGATATCCAGCGCCTGGCTCAGGACATCAAAAGCGAGGTGGACCGCATCAGCTCGTTCCCGAAAGAGGCGGAAACCCCCAAGGTGGCCGTGAGCGCCAGACGGCTGCAAACGGTTTTTCTCACTCTGTACGGAGATGTGAACGAGATCGCCCTGCGCAGCCTGGCCGAAACGGTGCGCGACGAACTGCTGCAGGATCCGGAGATAACGCAGATCAGTCTGGACGGCATACGCGATCTGGAAATCAGCGTGGAGATATCCCAGGAGCGCCTCAGGGCCCATGGTCTGACCCTGGATGAAGTCGCCGACATCATCGGCAAATCCGCGCTGGAACTGCCCGGCGGCAGCATGAAGACCACCCAGGGCGAGATTCTGGTCCGGGTCAAGGACCGCCGGGAATTGGGAGTGGAGTTCGCCAAACTGCCCGTCATCACCACGCCCGAAGGCTCCGTCGTCCGTCTGGAGGATCTGGGTACCGTCACCGACGGTTTCGCCGAGGCGGATATCATGGCCCGCTACAACGGCCAGCCGGCCGTTCTGCTGGACGTGTACAGCGTGGGCGACCAGACGCCCGTTTCCGTGTCCACAGCCGTCGCCGGCCATCTGGACCGCCTGAACCAGATGCTGCCGCCGGGCGTGCGTCTGGCCAAAACCTTCGATCTGTCCGACATGTTCCGCCAGCGTATGGACCTGCTCATCAAAAACGGCATCATCGGCCTGCTGCTGGTTTTCGGCCTGCTGACTCTTTTTCTGGAGATACGGCTGGCCTTCTGGGTCAGCATGGGCATCCCCGTGTCCATTCTGGGCTCGTTTCTGTTCCTGCCCGCTGCGGACGTGTCCATCAACATGATCTCCATGTTCGCCTTCATCGTCACTTTGGGCATCGTGGTGGACGACGCCATCGTGGTCGGCGAAAACGTGTACCAATACAGGGAGCAGGGTCTGCCGCCCCTCAGGGCGGCCATCGCCGGAGCGCGGGAAATGGTCACTCCCGTGACCTTCGCCGTTCTGACCAACATGGTGGCTTTCGCTCCCATGTTTTTCGTTCCCGGTTCTCTGGGGCGGTTTTTCAGCATCATACCCGTCATCGTGATCAGCGTGTTTCTCATATCCCTTACGGAAGTGCTGTTCGTGCTGCCCTCCCATCTGGGACATCAGAAAGCCCGCGCCATCTCGTGGCTCGCCCCTCTCCAGAGGCTGCAGGGCCGGTTCAGCGCGGGCTTCATGCGCATGATCGACAGATTCTTTTCTCCTCTCCTGGCCTGGACCATCCGGCTGCGCTATCTGACCCTCGCCGCGGCGGTGGCCGGACTGGGCATCACCGCCGGTTATGTCGGCAGCGGCAGGATGGGCTTCGATGTATCACCCAGCGTGGAATCCGACTATGCCTACGCCGCTCTGGAGCTGCCTTTCGGTTCGCCGCTGGAGCGCACCGAGACCGTGCTGGAGCTGCTGGTCCGGGCCGCGGGGGAACTGGCGGAAGAACTCGGCGACGACAGTCTGGTGCAGGGCATCTACTCCCAGGCGGGAGATGACAGGGGCGGGCACCAGGGGTCGGTCCTGGTCTTTCTCGCTCCTCCGGAAAAACGGAGCATCTCCACGACGGAATTCACCCGCAGGTGGCGCGAGCGCGTCGGCGACATTCCGGGAGTCGATACCCTGAAGTTCCAGGCCGACCGGGGCGGATCGGGCTCCGGCGCGGCCCTGACCGTGGAACTCTCCCACCGCTCCACGCAGGTGCTGGAACTGGCCGGGCAGGAACTGGCGCAAGCTCTGGGCGAATACGCACAGACCTCGGACATCGACGACGGCGTTTCCCAGGGCAAGATGCAGTTCGACTTCAGCCTGCTGCCCCAAGGCATGAGTCTGGGCCTGACCTCCCTCGATGTGGCCCGGCAGATCCGCTCCGCCTATTACGGGGCCGAAGCCCTGCGCCAGCAGCGCGGCAGAAATGAACTCAGAGTCATGACGCGGCTGCCCGTGGATGAACGAAACAGCGTGCACAGCATCGAAAATTTCCTGTTGCGTACGCCAAAAGGAAGCTATGTGCCCTTACGCGAAGTGGCCGAAGTCAAAATGGGACGCTCCTATACCAGCATCGAACGCCGCAAGGGCCGCCGGGTCATCTCCGTCACGGCCGACGTGACGCCGCGGTCGGAAGCCGGAACCATCCAGCAGTCCCTGACCGAATCCGTCCTGCCCCGGCTGGCCGAACGCTTCCCCGGCCTGACCTACAGCTTCGAGGGCAAACAGGCCGAAAGCGAGGAAGGAGTTTCAGCCCTGATGACGGGCCTGGGCATCGCCGTGCTGGGTATCTTCGTCCTGCTGGCCGTTCCTCTGCGCAGCTACGTGCAGCCGGTCATCATCATGACCAGCATTCCTTTCGGCATTGTCGGGGCCGTGCTCGGGCATCTGCTCATGGGGTACTCGCTCAGTCTGGTTTCCCTGTTCGGCATCGTGGCCCTGTCCGGGGTGGTGGTCAACGCCTCCCTGGTGCTCATCGACTGCGCTAACGGCAAGCGCCGCCTGGGACAGTCCGCCCTGACGGCCATCCATCAGGCCAGTCTCCAGCGCTTCCGCCCCATTTTGCTGACCACCGTGACCACTTTCGGCGGGCTGGCTCCCATGATCTGGGAAACGTCGAGGCAGGCCCGTTTCCTCATTCCCATGGCCCTGTCTCTGGGGTTCGGCATAGTCTTCGCCACCTTCATCACTTTAGGCATAGTGCCCTCCCTGTACATGATTCTGGAAGACCTGCGCCGCTTTTTCCGTGCTCTTCTGAAGTAGCGGGTTCAAGCGGCGGACACGCCCAAGGAGAAAGATGGTGGACGCAACGGTTTTTCGCTTCGTGGCCCGGGAGGCGGCCGGAAAAATCCGGGGCGCACGGCTGGAAAAAGTCTTCGCACCCTTCCCCGCATGCTGGACCTTTGACCTCGGACGGCCGGGATTTCTGGTCGTGCATGCGGGCAAACCCGATCCCTTTCTGTTCCTTTCCTCCGCAAAGCCGGAAAACCCTCTCCAGCCGGATGCGCGGGCCATGTGGCTGCGCAAGCGTCTGCGCGGGCGGCGTGTGCTCGATGCCGTTTCAGACTGGCCCGGACGGCGCATGGCTCTGGCCCTGTCGCCGGGCGAGGGCTCATGGCTGATGCTGAGTCTTTCCGAATCGCCGCAACTGGCGGACTGCCTGCCGCCGGACTTCGGCCGCGAACCAGAGATCCCCGCCCTGGAAGAAATCCTGGACAATCCGGAAATCTGGAAAACCCATCCGCACGTCACCCCGCCCTTGCGCCGCCGTCTGCGGGCCATTTCCCACGGTGAAGGAGAGACACTGCTTCAGGAATTCCGGGACGGAACTTCCCGTACCTTTTACGCCGGAACGGACGGAGGCCGGATGTGCGTCCGGCTCTGGCCTGTGAGCGGCGGACTGGTTTTCGAGAACGCCCTGGACGCGGTGGATTATGCCTGCACGCGCATTCTGGCGGACATGCTCCGGACGCGGACAGGAGAAGACGCCGCCAGCCGGGCCGGAAAGCGTTTGCGCCGCACGCTCGCTAGATTGGAAGAAGACGAGAAACGCCTGAAAACCATGCTTGCCGGGAGAGAGCAGGCTCAGTGGCTGCGGGCCGGGCTGCACGCCCTGCCCAAGGATGCCCGGCTGTCCGAGACGCTGGTGGTCCTGCCCGGCGGGGAAGAACAGACAGTCGCTCTGGATCCGGCCCTGACCGTGCGCGAAAACATGGACCGGCTTTTCGCCCGCGCGGCCAAAGGCGAACGCGGTCTGGCCCAGGTCGCCGCCCGCCGGAAAATGCTTCTGGACGCGCCGCTGCAATACGGCGTGCCGGTGCTCGTGACAGAAACGCCAGCGCCAGCGGCCAAAACGACGGTCCCCCCGCGTTTTCGGGACATCAAGGCGGCCGTGTACCGCTCCTCGGACGGCTTTCTGATGTTCCGCGGCCGGAGCGCCAAGGCCAATCACCAGCTTCTGACCAAGGCGGCCAGTCCGTTCGACTACTGGCTGCACGCCCTGAACGGTCCCGGAGCCCATGTCATCGTCAAACGCGATTTTCCCGCGCAGGAAGTGCCCGAGAGCACCATCCAAGAGGCGGCGGCCCTGGCGGCTCTGGCCAGCCATCTGAAAATGGCGGGCAGCGGCGACGTGCTGCTGTGTCTGGTCAAGGATGTGCGGACCATCAAAGGTGCGGCCATGGGGATGGCCGACGTGCGCAAAGTGCTGCGCACGGTGCGCGCCGTCATCGAGCCCGGACTGGAACAGAAGCTCGAAATCAAAACCTGACTTTACACGCCGCCGGCCGGGACATAACGTACGGCGAAACCCCGTGGAGGCGCCCATGCTGACCGATCCCCATGGCCGTAACGTGAGCTACCTGCGTCTGAGCGTCACGGACCGCTGCAATCTGCGATGTCTGTACTGTCGGCCCGGGGAATGGGTTTTCATCCCCCATGAGGACATTCTGACCTTCGAGGAGATGATCGAACTGGCCCAGGCGGCGCAGAACGCCGGGGTGGAAAAGGTTCGCCTGACCGGCGGCGAGCCCTTTGTACGCAAGGGATTCCTGTCCTTTGTGGAACGCCTGCACACTACCTGTCCCGGTCTCGATCTGCGGATCACCACCAACGGCACGCTGCTGGCGGACAGGGTCAGAGATCTGGCCGGGGCGGGCGTGAACCGGGTCAATATCTCTCTGGACACACTGAGCCGCGAAAAATTCCGGACCATCACCGGTGTGGACGGATACGGCCGGGTCAGGGCGGCCATCGAAGCCTGTCTGGCCGGGGGAATACGCGTGAAGCTGAATGTAGTCGCCGTGAAAGGCATCAATGACAATGAACTGCCGGAATTCGTGGATTTCGCCCGGACCCGCGACCTGGATGTGCGCTTCATCGAATTCATGCCCATCGGCCGTCATTCGCGCTGGAACCGGGACAATTACTGGCCGGCGGAGGAAATTCTCGCCGCCGTGAAACGGCTGGTGGAACTGGATGCGGAAGCCCGCACTTCCCGTAACGGCGGCCCGGCCAGAATGTACCGCATTGCCGGAAGCGGCGGGCGAATCGGCGTCATTTCCGCCGTGAGCAACCACTTCTGCGCCACATGCAACCGGTTCCGGGTCACCTCCGACGGCAAGCTGCGGACCTGTCTTTTTTCCGACGCGGAAACGGATTTGCGGGCCGTGCTGCGCGACCCCGGCCATACGGAAGACGATCTGCTGGCCCTCTTTCGCAAGGCAGGACGGGACAAACCCCTGGGTTATGAACTGCTCCGGGCACGCGGAAAAAACGCGGTCTGCGGCAGAGTCATGACCGCCATCGGCGGCTGACGCGAAAAGGCGGCGTTATCTGAACCCCGACGCTCAGGGCTTCCGGATATGGCTGGCGACGTCCTCGGGCCGGGACGGCAGGGACAGGACGGAACCGCCTTCATCCAGAGCGCGGTCCAGATCCAGGGTTTCGATGTGGACATCCGAGCCGAAGGCGTCTTCCTTCAGGGCCAGCCAGGCGATTTTGGCGAAGGCGCGGGTTCTGGCCCACCAGGAGCGCCCCTTGCGCTCCCAGAAGCGCTGACCGGATCGGTAGGCCAGAAGGCCGGAGCAGGCCAGAAAAGCCAGGTTGGTTTTGGCCGCCGCAAACACGGCCCGGCCCATCATGGTTCTGGCTTCCTGAAAGGCGAGCCGCGTTTCAGGCCGGATGGCGGGCAGATGTTTTTCTTTTCCGGGGTCGGTGGAGGGGTCGTGCATGGAAGTTTTCTACGGCAGCCGGGATGAATTGGCAATCCGCGGCGCGGAAAGACAAAGACAGGACATATGGAACAACAGCAAATCGTTTTTGAGAACGCGGATTTCGCCCGCGAGGTCTTCGGCCCGGAAAACCTTCATCTGGACATCGTCTCCCGCATGACGGGCGTATCTGTAAGCAGCCGAGGCTGCGAGCTGTCCCTCTCCGGAGAGGACCCGGTCATGGTGAGCCTCGCGCGCGGCTTTTTCACCCAGATTTATGACCTGGTCCGCGCCGGGCACCGCTTTTTCGGACGCGACATCGAGCAGGGCCTTGGCATCATGCTCCGGGACCCGGCCACGCCCCTGGCCGTCTATTACAAGGAAGCGCAGTTCGCCGTTTCGCCGCGCAAGAGCGTCGCTCCCAAAACCGTGGTCCAGCGCGAATACCTGCATGCCCTGCGCGAGTCGGACCTGACTCTGGGCGTGGGACCGGCCGGTACGGGCAAGACCTATCTGGCCGTAGCCGTGGGCGTTTCCTTTTTTCTGCAAAAACGGGTCAAGCGGCTGATTCTGACCCGACCGGCCGTGGAGGCCGGAGAAAAGCTGGGTTTCCTGCCCGGTGACATGGTGGAAAAGGTCAACCCCTATCTGCGGCCCCTGTACGACGCCCTGCACGACATGTTCGAGCCGGGCCGGGTGCAGGAGATGATCGCCGCCGGAACCATTGAAATCGCCCCACTGGCGTTCATGCGCGGGCGCACCCTGAACAACGCCTTCGTCATTCTGGACGAGGCCCAGAACACCTCGCCGGAGCAGATGAAAATGTTTCTGACCCGCCTGGGATACGGCTCCAAAGCCGTGGTCACGGGCGACGTGACCCAGATCGATCTGCCCGCCCATGTGGGTTCCGGACTGGTTCAGGCTCTGGAGGTGCTTGAGGGCGTGGAAGGCGTGTCCCTGATCCGCTTTTCCGAAGCGGATGTGATCCGGCATCCGCTGGTGGGCCGCATCGTGGCCGCTTACGACCGCCATCGGCAGAGCCGGACCGGAGAAAACTGATGCTCTTTCTGGAACGTCTGGCTCCGCACGACCCGCGGTTTCCGCTGTCCAGCCCGGAGCTCGCGGAGATTTTCGACGGCCTGACCGCCCTGTTCGGTCTCGCGGCGGCAGAAGTGTCCCTGCGCATCGTGGACGACCGGGAGATGGCCGGGCTGAACAGCCGGTTCATGCATTGCCTGGGGCCGACCAACATCCTCAGCTTTCCCACCCATGAACCGGGCCTTCTGGGAGACCTTGTCCTGTCCGCCGAGACCCTGGCCCGCGAGACCTTCCTCTACAATCAGGACCCGCGTGAGTATACGGTGCGGCTCCTGGCCCA
>JAUMXF010000076.1 GCA_030529235.1 Pseudomonadota bacterium | reverse complement strand
CGCCGTTTCTGCCGTTCACGTTTCATCGCATCCTGCATGAGCCTGACGGAAATTTTCCGGCGGGCGTGCCCAACCCGCTTTTGCCCGGGAACCGTTCCCAGACATCCGCCGCCGTGCGGGAGTGGGGGGCGGATATGGGGCTGGCCTGGGACGGAGATTTTGACCGCTGCTTTTTTTTCGACGCCGCCGGACGGTTTATCGAAGGATACTATCTGGTGGGACTTCTGGGACGGAGTTTCTGCCGCAGGCACCCCGGTGCGGGCATCATCCATGATCCGCGGCTGACCTGGAACACTGTCGAGATGGTGCGTGCGGCCGGCGGGCGGCCTATCGTTTCCCGGACCGGCCATGCATTCATGAAGGCGCGGATGCGGGAGGAAGATGCGGTGTACGGCGGCGAGATGAGTGCCCATCATTATTTCCGCAATTTCAGCTACTGCGATTCGGGTATGATTCCGTGGCTTCTGGTGGCAGAGGAGATCTGCGTCTCCGGAATGCCTTTGGCCCGGCTGGTGGACGAGGCCATACGCGCGTACCCGGCCAGCGGGGAAATCAACCGCGAGGTCCGCGACACGACGGCAGCCATGCGGCGGGTGGCGGAACGCTTCGAATCCCGGAGCGTCAGGAAGGATACGGTGGACGGACTGAGCCTGGAGTTCCCTGAGTGGCGGTTCAATCTGCGTCCGTCCAATACCGAACCGGTGTTGCGGCTCAATGTGGAGTCCCGTGGGGACGAGGCCCTCATGCGCCGGAAAACCGCCGAAATTCTGGCCCTTCTGGATGAGCAGAGGTGATTCATGCAGAAATCCACAGGGCGGCGAAATCCAGAGATTTGAGCAGAACTGTGCTGATGGAGCCTGTTATGCGTGTGGGCGCGGCTCCGTCAGGGGCTTTGCGCCCGGCGGCCACCACGCCATAGCCGCCTGCGCGGGCCTGATCGAGAATGGTTTTGGCGGCGGCCGGGCTCTCGATCACTTTTTCTCCGATTCGCTCAGACGCGATGCCGTTTGCCTCCAGCGCACGCCGGGCTTCCTTCAGGATTTTTCCGGCGGCGGTCCCTGCGCCGGGCGCGGCCACATGCAGTATGTCGATGTGGTGACGGGTTTCTTCCCGGAGCATGAAACCCACATGGTCGGCACAGCGCCGGCCGGAAGGGGAGCCGTCCACGCACAGCAGAAGATGCGGGTTGACGCGCTCCTGCCGGCGGCAGATCCATAGCGGGACTTCCATGGGCGCGGAGAAAATCTCTCTGCTCACGCTGCCGCTTATGAATTCTTCCAGACGGCTGAGCCCCCGCCGTCCCAGCACCACGGCGTCATACATGCCGCTTATGCTTTCCTGGATGATGTCAGTGGCCGTACCGAGCTGTTTGAAGGCGATTTTCTTGTGGATGCGGTCTGCGGGAAAATGTTTGAGCAGGAGCAGTTCTCCGGCCTTGTCCAGAGCTGCCTGCGCCCTTGCCTTGGCCTGAGCCGTGCGTTGATTCAGAGAATTGTGGTTGTGGATTATTTCCGACTCCGGCAATCCGGCCTTGGGGTTCGGGGCGATGTAGAGCAGGGTCAGAAACAGCCGGCTGGCGACGGTAAAATATCCGGCCGTGAACCGTACCGCCTGCAGGGAGCTGACATCGTCGCTGATGGTGAGCAGAACATGTCTGTCCATGGCGTCCTCCCCGAAAGTTTTCATCCCCGCGAAGGCGGGTTGTCATCCGGTCAGTCATGGTCTCCTGATTCCCGGTACAGATAACACCGTGGAAGCTCGGGAATCAAGAACGGATTGCTTCAGGCTGTCCCGGGAAAGAAGCCCGTTCAAGCGTACCCTGAAAGATTTTCCGTCGGAAGACGCGCAAAGAAATCCTGCATTCGGGCAGCAGTAATTTTTGCATGTCTGGACATTTTGAGCTATTATTTTTCATCCAAATTAACCGGAGGTGAATGCGATGATGCGTTTTTTTCTGTTTCTGATGACGGCATTTCTGCTTAGCGCTCCGTCTGTCTGGGCTGCCCCGAAGACGGTGCTGAAGATAGCTCTGGGAGATCCCGAAGGCTCGGAAATGGGGATCGTGGGCGAGACGTTCAAAAAATATGTGGCTGAAAAATCCAACGGCGAGATCGAGGTCCAGACCTTTTATTCCGGTTCGCTGGGGGACGAAACCGAAACCATCCACAATGTGCGCCGCGGCACTCTGGCTCTGAGCTGCGTGGGCATCGCCAATACCGTGCCCTTCGTCAAACAGCTGGGCATCCTGAATCTACCCTACCTGTTCGAGAATCTGGATGAAGTGGTCAAGGCCAACAACGGCAAGTCTGCCGAAATTCTCAATTCTTACGCGGAGAAGGCCGGTTTTCGGGTACTGGCCTGGACCTATACCGGTTTCCGTTTTATCTCCAACTCCAAACGGCCCATCACCAAAATGGCCGATATCAAGGGTCTGAAAATCCGTGTGCCGCAGAGCACCGTTCTGCTGGCCACGTACAAGGCCTGGGATGCGAGCCCGGTTTTCGTTCCCTGGTCCGAGACCTTCGTGGCTCTGCAGGACACTGTCGTGGACGGCCAGTGCTACGGCTACATCGGTTTTCGGGCCATGAAGTTTCAGAAGGCCAGACAGAAGTACATTACCGAAGTGCATCATGTTTATCAGTTGCAGCCCCTGATCATGAGCGAGCGCGTGTTCCAGAAAATGACTCCGGAACAGCGGCAGCTGATGATCGACGCGGGTAAGGCCGCCCAGGAAGCCGTGCTCGCCTATCAGAAGGAAGAGTCTGCCAAGGCCAAGGAAGACTTGATCGAGGCCGGGGTGAAAATTTCCATGCTGGAGGACGAGTCCGTCTGGAAGAAAACCGCCATGGAGGAGGTCTGGCCGAAACTGGCGGACTTTGTGGGCGGCAAGGATGCCATCAACGCCTATCTGGCGAGCTTCGGCAAGCCCGAGTGGAAGCCTTGAGGATTGACGATCATGCGTTTGCGGGGCCGCTTTCGGGCGGATCCCGCATTTCCCCGGAGGCATCATGACGCATTCATCTGAATCTCCCTTTACTTGTCTGCGGGGAGTTGTTCTGGACTGGGCGGGAACGGCCGTGGACTTCGGCTGTCAGGGACCGGTCCGGGCCTTCATGGACGGCTTCGCGGCGGAATCGGTGCCCGTCGCGGCGGCCGAGGCCCGTGAACCCATGGGACGGGACAAGCGGGACCATGTGGCGGCCATGTTCGCCATGCCGCGCATTGCCGGAGCCTGGGTCGCAAGGCACGGCAGAGCGCCTGAAGAGGAGGACATCGACCGGGTCTATGACCGGGTCGAGGCCCTGATGAACGGTGCCATCCGGGAATTCAGCGTGCCCATTAGCGGCGTGACGGACATGATCTCCCGTTTGCGGGAGCTTGGTCTGCGCATCGGTTCCTGCACCGGATATCCGGATTCTGTGGCGGCGCCGCTGGCGGAGCGGGCCGGAGAGCTCGGCTACACGCCGGACGTGCTGGTCTGTGCCTCCGATGTGCCCCGCAGTCGCCCGTGGCCGGACATGTGTCTGCGTGCTCTGTCCCTCCTGGGAATAGAAGAGGCGTGGCGCGCGGTGAAAATCGGGGATACGGTCAACGATGTGCTGGAAGGCGTGGCCGCCGGGATGTGGGTCATCGGCGTCACCCTGTCGGGCAGCATGGCCGGACTGAGCGAGGAGGAGGTAAGCCGCCTGTCCGAAGAGAAGAGGCGGGCGCTGCACAAAAACATCGCATCCGAACTGGCGAAGGCCGGGGCCCATTTTTCGGTTCCCGGCGTTGCTTCGGTCATGCCGGTCCTGCGGCGGATCGACGCCCTGTGCCGGGAGGGCCGCAGGCCCGCGGATATAGCTCCCGATCCGATGTGAATTTCGGGTGCCTTATCCGGTCGCGCCGGAAATCCGCCGGATTGGTGCAGCCCGCCGAATGGCATTGAATCTGCTGGAAAATTTATGATTTATCCGACGCCGCTGCTATCAGGGCCTGGCGCGCGCGGGTGAGTCTTTTTTGACACAGAGATTGTGTGCGGCATTGTGTTGAAATGAGTCAGTTCCGGTTTGTCCGGAACGCATGTGCAACCGGATACGGATATTTTTCCGTTCCCTATCGCAAATTGGGTGTGCCTATGCAAATCTTTGATCTTGCCGCGGCTGACCGGGATTTCATCGCCGAAGTGGAAGCCCGCAGCCATCAGAATGTGAAAACGTGCTACCAGTGCGGCAACTGTACGGCCGGATGTCCGTACACGTTTGCCTATGATCATCCGGTCAGCCAGATCATGCGGATGGTGCAGGCCGGCCAGCGGGAGGCGGTGCTGAAAAGCCGGTCGCTCTGGCTGTGCGGCTCCTGCCAGTCCTGTTCGACGCGCTGTCCCAACAAGATCGACGTGGCCCGGATAATGGACGTCTGTCGGCATATGGCCAGGGAAGGGGGATATGTCACGGAGCGGGCGGTGAAGGTCTTCGCCGATTCTTTCCTGAATTCCGTGGAACGTTTCGGCCGTGCCTACGAGTTGGGGCTCATGGTCGAATACATGGCCCGTTCCGGCCGGGTTTTCACCGACGTGGATCTGGCCCCGCAGGTGCTCACGCGCGGCAAGCTGCCTTTCAAGCCGCATCCCATTCAGGGGCGGGAACAGGTGGCCCGCATTTTCGAGCGGTTCCGCAAAGGAGGAGCCAATGTCTAAAATCGCCTACTATCCCGGATGTTCCGGTCAGGGGACATCAGTGGAATATGACCGGTCCACGCGCGCCGTGTGTCAGGCCCTCGGAGTGGAGCTGGTCGATGTGCCGGACTGGAGCTGTTGCGGCTCGACTCCGGCGCACACGGTCAACCACGTGCTTTCGGCGGCGCTGTCGGCCCGGAATCTGGCTCAGGTGGAGTCTCTGGGGCTGGACAAGGTGGGCACGCCCTGTCCGAGCTGTCTGACCAACCTGCGGACCGCGGCGCACAAGATGGAAGATCCGCAGTTCCGGGACAAATCCAACGCGCTGCTGGACATGCCGTGCCGAAACACGGTCGATGTCCAGTCCATGCTGCAGGTGCTGACCGAAAACGTGGATCTGGAAGCCCTGAAGGCCCGGGTGGTCAATCCCCTGACCGGCATCAAGGTGGCCTGCTATTACGGCTGCATCATGAACCGGCCTCCGGAACTCATGAAGTTCGATCACCACGAGAATCCCATGGCCATGGACAATCTGATGGCGGCTCTGGGCGCGGAAGTGGTGCCTTTTCCGCTGAAAGTGGAGTGCTGCGGCGCTTCCTTCGGCATTCCGCGCAGGGATATCGTCATGCGGCTTTCCGGCAAGCTGCTGGATTCGGCCCGCGGTTTCGGCGCCGACGCCCTCGTGACCGCATGTCCCTTGTGCCAGATGAACCTGGACATGCGGCAGGGTCAGATCAACGACGCGCTGCATGAGGATTTCAAGCTTCCGGTTTTCTACTACACCCAACTTCTTGGTTACGCTCTGGGGCTGGACCGCGCGGCGCTCGGCTTCGAGAAACTGTGTGTGGATCCGCGCCTGGTGCTGGGGAAAATCAAGCAGCCGGCGCAGGCCAGGTAGGAGGACTCGATGCGAATTGGCGTTTTCATCTGCCACTGCGGCAGCAACATCGCCGGCACGGTGGACTGTCCGTCCGTGGCGGCCGCAGCTTCCAAGTTTCCCGACGTGGTGTACGCCACGGACACCATGTACGCCTGTTCCGAACCCGGGCAGGACGGCATCATTCAGGCCATCAAGGAGAAGAATCTGGACGGCGTGGTGGTGGCCTCGTGTACGCCGCGCATGCACGAGCCTACGTTCCGCCGGGCTGTGGAGCGCGCGGGCCTGAACCGCTACATGTTTGAAATGGCCAATATCCGCGAGCACGTCTCGTGGATCGGCAAAATGAAGGACTTGAATACCGGCAAGGCCGCCGAACTGGTGCGCATGGCCGTGGAGAAACTGCGCCGCAACCGGCCGCTGGTGGCCAAACGCTTCGAAACCGTGAAGCGCGTGCTGGTCATCGGCGGCGGCGTGGCCGGCATTCAGGCCGCCCTGGACTGCGCCGACGGCGGTCAGGAAGTGATCATGGTCGAGCGGGATCAGAGCATCGGCGGCAAAATGGCCAAGCTGGACAAGACATTCCCCACGGTTGACTGCTCCTGTTGCGTGCTCGGTCCCAAGATGGTGGATGTGGCCCAGCACCCGAACATCACTCTGTACGCCTGCTCCGAAGTGGAGAGCGTGAGTGGCTATGTGGGCAACTTTCAGATATCCATCCGCAAGAAGGCCACATATGTGGACTGGGACAAGTGCACGGGTTGCGGACTGTGCACGGAGAAATGTCCCAGCCGCAAGCAGCCGGACCCTTTCAACGAAAATCTGTGCACCGCGCCGGCCATCAACATTCCCTTCCCGCAGGCCATCCCCAAGAAGGCGGCCATCAATCCCGCCGCCTGCACCAAGATCCAGAAAGGCAAGTGCGGCGTGTGCGCCAAGATATGTCCCGTCAAGTGCATCGACTATGAGCAGCAGGACGAGATCATCACCGTGGATGTGGGCGCAGTGGTCATCGCCACGGGCTATGACCTCTTCGACTGGCACAAGTATCCGCAGTACGGCGAGGGCCGCTACCCCGACGTCATCACCAGCATGCAGTACGAGCGTATGCTGTCGGCCTCCGGTCCCACCGGCGGGCACGTCAAGCGTCCATCCGACGGGAAGGAGCCGAAGAATGTGGTTTTCATCCAGTGTGTCGGGTCTCGGGACAAGTCCGTGGACCGGCCCTACTGCTCCGGATTCTGCTGCATGTACACGGCCAAGCAGGCCATCCTGACCAAGGATCACATCCCCGACTCCCAGTCCTATGTCTTTTATATGGATATCCGTTCGCCCGGGAAAATGTACGACGAGTTCACCCGCCGGGCCATGGAGGAATACGGCGCCCAGTACGTGCGCGGCCGCGTGGCCATGATCTATCCTCAGGGAGACAAGCTGATGGTGCGCGGAGCCGACACTCTGGCCGGGACGCAGGTGGAAGTGCCGGCGGACCTTGTGGTCCTGGCCGTGGGAGCCGAGGCCGCCCATGGCGCGGTGCAACTGGGCGAGAAACTGCGTGTGGCCCCGGACCAGTACGGCTTTTTCGTGGAGAGCCACCCCAAGCTCAAGCCCGTGGAAACCAACACGGCGGGCGTTTATCTGGCCGGAGCGTGCCAGGGCCCCAAGGACATCCCCGCGTCCGTGGGGCAGGGCAGCGCCGCCGCGGCCAAGGTGCTTGGCCTTCTGTCCAAGAAGGAGCTGGAATCCGACCCGGCCGTGTCCAGAGTCAACGTGGCCCGCTGCGTGGGTTGCGGCAAATGCATCAGGACCTGCCCGTTCGGAGCCATCAAGGAAGTGGCGGACCGCTCCGGAAATCCCAAGGCCGAGGTCATCGACACGGTCTGCCAGGGCTGCGGCATCTGCACCGTGACCTGCCCGCAGGGAGCCATCCAGCTTGAACATTTCACCGATAACCAGATCCTCGCGGAGGTGAACGCCTTATGTCCGCCCAAGATGTTCGTGAGCTACGAATAGTAGGCTTTTTGTGTAACTGGTGCTCCTACGGCGGCGCGGACACGGCGGGAGTGGGGCGGTTTACCCAGCCCACGGATCTGCGCATCATCCGCGTACCCTGCTCGGGCCGCATCGATCCGCTTTTCGTCGTGCGCGCCCTGCTGAACGGAGCCGACGGCGTGTTGGTGTCCGGCTGTCACCCGCGCGACTGCCACTATGCCGAAGGCAATTACTACGCCCGGCGCAGACTGGAGATGCTCAAGCGCTTCCTGCCCATTACCGGCATCGACGCCAGGCGTTTCGAATACACTTGGGTTTCGGCCTCGGAAGGGCAGCGCTGGCAGCTTGTGGTCACGGAATTCACGCGCCGTATCCATGAGCTGGGCCCAGCGCCCAGCTTCAATCCGGCAACGGAAGTGGAATGGAACAATCTGGCCGCGCAGGCGGCACAGGGGCAGGGCTGCCCCTGTCACGGATAGGAGGGCACATGTCCCAATTGGACGATCTCAAATCAGCCATCAAAAGCCGTCTGGGCGAGCTGGAATGCGTCATCGGCTGGGGCGCGGGGTATGATCCCCTGCACGCCACGCCGCTTTTCATCCGCTCCGAGGCCGACCTGGACAGGCTCGTTATCGGTCCTCTGGCCGTGCATAATCTGGCTACGTTTCTGACCGCCTTCAAAGGCAAGAAGGTCGGCGTGGTGGTCAAGGGGTGCGACAGCAAAAGCGTGATCGAGCTGCTGAACGAAAACCTGATCAAGCGCGAGGATGTGGTCATCTTCGGTCTGTGCTGTGAGGGCGTGGTCAGCCATTTCAAAATCCGGGAAGCGCTGCCTGTCGATCCCGGATTCGTGGAAGCCGTGGCCGTGAAGGGCGGCGACCTTGAAATCACGGCCGCCGGACAGACGGTGAAGCTCAAAATGGACGAAGTGAAGGCCGACAAGTGCCGCGTGTGCAGGCATCCCAACGCGCTGCTTTCCGATGTGCTCATCGGCGAGGAGCAGGGGGCGTCCTCGGCCGGTCTGGCCTGTCAGGAAGAATTCGAAGCCAAGTCCGACGAAGAGAAATTCGCCTTCTGGCAGGAAACCATGAGCCGGTGCATTCGCTGCTACGCCTGCCGCAACGCCTGTCCCATGTGCGTATGCCGGGATTTCTGCATCGCCACCAGCCGCGATCCGCTGTGGCTCGGGCAGGATAATTCTCCGGCCGAGAACTTCATGTTCCAGATGATCCATGTGTCCCATCTGGCCGGACGCTGTACGGAATGCGGCGAATGCGAACGCGCCTGCCCTGTGGACATCCCGCTCATGCTCCTGCGCCGGCATATGAACAAGCAGGTCAAGGAAGTGTTCGAGCACGAGGCGGGCACGACCCTGGATCAGACACCGCCCCTCTTCACCTTCAAGGTCGAGGAAGACCGCATCCACGAGAGAGACTGGTAATGGAACGATTCATCACTCTAGAAAATCTGATCCGTCTGGCCGAGGAACTGACTGCGAATCACCGCGTGCTGGCCCCTGTGGTCACGGGCGGCATCGTGACCTTCCGCCGGTTCCAGCCGGGGATGACCATCGATCTGTCCCGGATGGCCGCCGTGTCGCCCAAGGCGGCCACTTTTCCCCAGACCGAAACCCTGCTCACGGTTCGCCGCGAGCACGAGGACCAGAAACCGGAATTGCAGGAAGTTCTGCCTCAGGGGCAGAATGTGGTCATCGGCTGCCGCCCGTGCGGGGCGCGGGGCAAGCTGGTGTTCGACCCTGTGTACGAAACGGACAAGATCAAAGACCCGTACTATCTCCAGCGCCGGAACAACACGGTTTTTCTGACCCTGACCTGTGACCGCCCCGAAACCACCTGTTTCTGTCACAGCGTGGGCGGCGGTCCGGCCGATCCGGCGGGTTCCGACGTGCTGCTGACGCTGGTTGAGGGCGGCTATGTGGCGCGTTCCGTCACGCCCCGGGGCGAGGATATTCTGAAGGCGGCCGTGTTCGAGGACGCCGGAGACCGGGGCAAGGCCGCCGACGAAAAGCAGGCTGCGGCACGCGCACTCATGGGCGAGGCCCACGACTATACGACGGCTCCGGCCAGATTGCTGGCCCGCTTCGACGATATGGACTTCTGGCGGGCTCAGTCCGACAAATGCATTTCCTGCGGGGCGTGCACGTACATGTGTCCCACCTGTTACTGCTTCAACATTACCGACGACGACCTGGGGCTGGCCAGCCGCCGCATCCGGACCTGGGACAACTGCATGTCCCACACCTTCACCCTGGAAGGCAGCGGGCACAATCCGCGCTCGACCAAGGCGCACCGGCTGAAAAACCGCGTCGGCCACAAGTTCAGCTACTATCCGGATCTGCACAAGGGCTTCATCGCCTGCTGTGGATGCGGCCGGTGCATCAAGCAGTGCCCCTCCGGAGTGGACATCCGCCAGATCGTGAAAGACGCACAGGAGTATTCGGAATGAGCGCCAATCCTTATCTCCCGGACATGGCCACTGTTGTGGAGGTGATCGAGGAGACCAGCAATATCAAAACGTTCCGCGTGGTGCTGAACGACGAGCAGCGCATGAAGGAATTTTCCTTCGAGCCCGGGCAGGTGGGTCAGCTTTCGGTCTTCGGCGTGGGCGAGTCCACATTTGTCATCAACTCTTCGCCGACTCGCATGGACTATCTGCAATTCAGCGTCATGCGCGTGGGCGAGGTCACAAACCGCCTTCACCAGCTCCGGCCCGGAGACCAGATCGGCGTGCGCGCCCCGCTGGGCAACGCCTTCCCGGTGAAGGAGCTGGAAGGCAAGAACATCATCTTCATCGGCGGCGGTATCGGCATGGCGCCCCTGCGCACCCTGTTCGTGTACATGCTCGACAACCGCAAGAAGTATAAGGATATCACCCTGCTGTACGGCGCGCGTACTCCGGACGATCTGAGCTACAGGGCGGAACTGCCCGAATGGACCGGCCGCAAGGACGTAAAGGTGGTGCTGACCGTCGACAACCCGGCCGAAGGCTGGGAGCACAAGGTGGGACTCATTCCCAACGTGCTTCTGGAGATGAAACCTTCACCCAAGAACACGGTGGCCGTGACCTGCGGCCCGCCCATCATGATCAAGTTCACGCTTCAGGCCCTGAAGAAGCTGGGCTTCGAGGACGAGAACATTATCACCACATTGGAAAAACGCATGAAATGCGGGGTGGGCATCTGCGGACGGTGTAACATCGGCACCAAATACGTCTGTATCGACGGGCCGGTTTTCACCTACGCCCAGCTCAAGGAACTGCCGTCGGAACTGTAACTGTATCGCGGGGCACGGCTCCGCATCCCGCAAGGGGAAATCCCCTGCCCCGGATGCGGGCCGGGGCGCACATGAAAACGGACCCGCCGGATATGTAGGCGGGCGGCTCTTACGGAGGCCATATGGCAGGAATATTCAAGGCCACGGACATACTTCTGGCTGCGCAGGAAATCGAGACCAGGGGCGAAGTTTTCTATAATCGTCTGGTGGAAACCACCACGGACCCCGAACTGAAGGAGATGTTCTCCTTTCTGGCGCGGGAGGAAACCAAGCATCGCGAGATTTTCCGCAGACTGTACGAGCGCGTGGGCGAAGTGGAGCTTCCGGCCTGGGCGGAAGAGGGCGAATATGTGGATTACCTCGCCTTTCTTCTGGATTCGCACACTCTGTTCCGTCTGGGCGATGTGGAAAATCTCAGAAAATTCATGGGTACACCCAAGGAAGCCATTGAAACGGCCATGGGCTTCGAGAAAGATACCATTCTGTTTTTTCTGGAAATGCTCGAATTCGTGCCCGAAGGAGAAAAGCGTTACGTCAGGGACTGCGCCGAGGAAGAGCGCAAACACCTGCGTCTTCTGGCCAGCATGCTGAAAAAATAGATGTGGCGCGCGGCGACTGAAGAAGCTCCCGGATGCAGGTCCGGGAGCTTTTTTGTTCCGGCAGTCTGGCCTTGCGGGCGGCAAGCCGGTAATATGATGTCGAGGCGGACAGCTCTTGGGAGGATGAATTCATGGCCCGTATATTGGCGGCGGATTTGGGCGGCACGACCAGCCGTTTCGGATATTTCGAGACCGGCGGCCATGAGCCGCGTCTGGTGGAGAGCCGCCGGATAGCCAGCAGCATGGTCCGCTCGTTTCCCGAACTGCTGGCTGCTCTTGCCGCGTCGGGTTTTGTTCTGTCTCCTATGGAGGTCGATTTTGTGGCTCTGGCCGTGGCGGGCATCGTGCGGGACGGCGTGTTCTGTCAGTTGACCAATGCCCCCTGGAGCGTGGATTTGCGGGCTCCGGGGCTTGGTCTGCCAGTGGAGAGAACCGTTCTGATGAACGATTTCGTGGCTCAGGCCTTTGGCTGCCGGACATCCGTCGCCGGAAGCTCGGCGCTTCTGGTGCAGTACGGGCGGCAGGCAGGCGGTGTCGTGGCCGTGATGGGTGCGGGCACGGGCTTTGGGCAGTGCGCTCTGATCGAAGAAAAGGGAAGGCTGCGGGCGCTTCCCTCGGAGGGCGGACATGCGCCTCTGGCCTTTGTAACACCGCGCGAGTTTGAATTCTCCCGGTTTATCGCCCGGAAAACGGGTCATTCCCATGCGTTCGGCGATACGGTGCTCTCGGGGCGGGGGCTCTCTCTGGTACATGAGTTTTTGACGGGCAGAAGCCTGGAACCGGCCGAAGCCGCCG
>JAUMXF010000075.1 GCA_030529235.1 Pseudomonadota bacterium | reverse complement strand
GGGCAAAAATTCGGTCAACCCCTCCACAATGCCCAGCAGGATGGCGTTCAGGAATGATGTCATGTCATTTCGGCGGTTGGCGTGAAAAAAAAACGCCTATCCCCGAGCGCGGACATGGTCAATGCCGTCTTCCCCTTCCGGAACCGGGCCGCAACGGATACGGATCGGCACACACAAGGAGAGTGCAATGCGCGTCCTTCGATTCTTCAAGCTCAGCCCCGGCGGCAACTCGACCATTCTGATTCTGGATCCCGTGCCCGCCGGAGAACGGGCCCCGACGGCCAGACGGCTGATGGACGTTCATCATCTTCAGGCCGAGCAGGTGGGCTATCTAGACCTGCATGCCCGGCCCGTACGGCTGGACATGATGGGCGGAGAATTCTGCGGCAACGCCTGCCGCGCGGCGGCCGCGGTCATGTTCCGCGAGAACCCGGCCCTGTTCATGGAGGAAGAAACGAAAGGCTCTCTGCACGCGGACATTTCCGTTTCCGGCGTGGAGGATGTTCTGCGGGTAAAAGCTGTTTCCGGCCCGCACGGTTATGAATACTGGGCCCGGATGCCCTTGCCGTCTTCGCCTGAGATGGCGGCAGAGCTGGCACCCGGCGTAGGGCTGGTTTCCCTGCCGGGCATCGCGCATCTGTGCCTGGACCAGACCATGCACCCCTTCCCGGCGGACTGGGCCGCCCAGGCGGCCGGACTGCGCCGGAAATACGGCCTGGATCAGGAGGCCGTGGGCTGCATCTGGCACGAAGACCGCGCCATCCGCCCGGTGGTCTGGGTGCGCGCCACAAACTCCACGCATCTGGAAACCGGATGCGGCTCAGGAAGTCTGGCGTTGGCCCTGTGGCTGGGCAGGGGGAAAATTTTTCCCATCGACATGCGCGTCCGCCAGCCCAGCGGCCAGGATATCGGCGTGCGGGTGGAGAAGAGCGAAGACGGCTTCCGGGCCTGGATTCACGGCCCTGTGGCCATCGTCGCCCATGGCGAGACATATGTCTGACGGCAATAAAGACGGCCTGCGGAGTTTCCATCCAAACCCGTGCGGGACCGTATCCGGCAGCCGTGAAAATCCGGCCCAAGCGGCAAACCCGGCCGCTATTTCTTCATCTGAATCGCCGTCTGGATAACCTGATCGCCCGTGGTGATGGCCTTGCTGTTGGCGTCAAAGCCTTTCTGGGTGATGATCATGTTCACGAACTCCGTGGCCAGATCCACATTGGAGTTCTCCAGAGAATTGCCCGCCACCAGCCCGAGCCTTCCGTCCCCGGCCCATCCCAGCGTGGCCGCTCCCGAATCTCTGGACGCCGAAAAGCGGTTTCCCCCTTCCCGGAACAGACCCTGGGGATTGACGAAATCCGCCAGCGGAATCTTGTACAGACCCTGAGACTGCCCATTGGAGAAATAGCCCGTCAGCACTCCCTGACTGTTGACGGACACGGTTTTCAGAAGGCCGCGCTCGTACCCGTTCTGGGACTGGTAGATGGTGCTCGAGGCGGAATTGAAATTGGTCAGGGCCAGCACCTGCCTCTGCACGCCGCCCATCCCCGGAAGACTATCCAGAGTAGCGCCGAGGTCAGCCATGGACGCACCCTCGGGCATGCTCCACCCGCTGTCGGAGCGAAGCCCCATGTCCAGGGAAATGGCCGCGGGAGCGCTGCCGGCCAGATGAACCGGAACCTGCGGGTAGCCGTCGGAAGAAAAGGAAACCGGCCGCCAGCCGGTCTTGTCGTCGGACATCCCGGAAAACGCGGTCATGTTGGCCAGCTCGCCCGATGGCGAAAAGGTCAGGGTCCCGGCCATGAGAATGCCTTTTTTGGCGTTCAGTCCCGAGCCGTCCGAAGAAGGCGGCACGGTAATCAGATATTCCCAGACGCGGTGTCCGGCGGTATCTCCGGCGATGCCGGAAACCGGGTCGAAATAGGCGGTCACCGCGTGGGCCGTGCCGCTCGCGTCGTAAATTTTCAGGGCCGAGGAATAGGCGCTTTTCTCCGCGCCGAGGGGCTCTTCCCGCGTGGCGTCCCAGGAATCGAACAAAGCCGTGAAGGGACTTTCAGCGCTGGAGATGCGGTCTTCCGCGCCGGAGTCCAGATTGAGCGCCATGCGTATTTCCGTGGTCGCTTCGGGCTCGGAGACGATGCCGGCATCTCCGTGGGTGCTCAGCTGGATATTTTCGAGGGTCACGGCCCCGGCTTTGGGCAGAGTCTGCTCCCTGTGCAGCATGGAGGTCGCGGGCATCCTGTATCCCTGGAGGATATTGCCTTGCGGATCGCGCAGATAACCGTCCGCGTCGAAGCGGAAATTCCCCGCCCTGGTGTAATAGGTCGTTTTGGCGTTGTCCGGGGAGACCAGAAAAAAGCCCTTCCCGCCGACGGCGATATCCGTGGGCGTGTTGGTCGATTCCAGCGCCCCCGAAGACATATTGGGCAGAATGGAGCTCACGCCCACGCCCTGACCCACCTGGTTGCCCGCGTCCGCCCCGGTGAGCTGCTTGCTGATCAGGTTGTTGAAGAGCATGCTCGAAGACTTGAAACCCACCGTGTTCAGGTTGGCGATGTTGTCCGAGATGACGGACATGCGCTCCTGATGGGCCATGACGCCGGACGCCCCGATATGGATGGATGAGGTGAAACCCATGAATGCCTCCTTGCGGAAATGCGGCAGATTTTTCCCGCCCGCGGGTATTCATGCAGAAACAGGGCCATACCGGATCCCCCGGATGACGCCCGGACCGGAATTCATCGATTGACGCCGGGCCCCATATGGGCGGATGGAAAGACTTTCGCGCGCCCGGCGGCCCCGGCCCTTCGTTGACGGCATAACCCGATTCCCGCATGGAGAACACAGCCATGAATACCGAAGACATCAAAAAGAACGAATCCGCCCTGCTGTGCCGGACCTACGGCCGCTACCCTCTGGCTGTCAGCCGGGCCCAGGGCACCAGACTGTATACGCCCGAAGGCCGGGTTTATACGGACCTTCTGGCGGGAATCGCGGTCTGCAATCTGGGGCACTGTCACCCCGAACTGGCGGAAGTCATGGCCGCCCAGGCCAGAAAGCTCGTGCACGCCTCCAATCTGTTCTATCAGGAAGAGCAGGTGGAACTGGCCCGGAGGCTCCTGGCCACCACACATCTCCAGCGCGTCTTTTTCTGCAACTCCGGAGCCGAGGCCAACGAGGGGGCCATCAAGCTGGCCCGGCGGTTCATGCGCGAGGTCCGGGGAGAGGACAGATACGAAATCATCACCCTGTCCGGCTCCTTCCACGGAAGGACTCTGGGCACCCTGACCGCCACGGGCCAGAACAAGATAAAAACCCATTTCGGCCCTCTGCCCGAGGGTTTCGCCCTGGCTCCTTTCGGCGATCTCGCGGCGATGGAGCGGATCATGAGCCCGCGCACCGCCGCCGTGCTTGTCGAGACCATCCAGGGCGAGGGCGGCGTCATCCCGCTTCCCGAAGATTATGCTCACGGGCTGGAAAAGCTGTGCGCGGATCGCGGAGTCCTGCTCATGGTCGACGAAATCCAGACCGGCGTGGCCCGCACCGGAAAATTCTGGGCCCATCAGCATTTCGGCCTCAAGCCCCAGATAATCACCGCGGCCAAGGCTCTGGCCGGCGGGCTGCCCATGGGCGCGGTCATGTGCACCGAGGAGGTGGCCGGAGGATTTCCGCCCGGCAGCCACGGCACCACCTTCGGCGGCAACGCCCTGATCAGCGCCGTGGCCGCCAAGGTCATCGACATCATCGAACGCGACAGGCTCTGCGAACAGGCCGCCAGCCTTGGCGAGTGGTTCCGGGACAGACTCGAACGGGTCAAAGACAGGCATCCTGAACAGATTGTCCAGATCCGGGGGCTCGGCCTCATGGTCGGCATCGAGCTTGCCCGGCCTGGAGCCGATATCTGGCGCGCCCTGCTGGACAAAGGCTTTGTGCTGAACCTGACCCAGGAAGTGGTGCTGCGCCTTCTGCCGCCCCTTGTCATCACCCAGCGGGAACTGGAAGGCTTCGCCCAGGCTCTGGATGAAATCCTGTCTGGCCGCGCGGATTCCCCCGCTTCTCCGGAATAAGCCGAGGCTCCCATGACCGGCAAACTTTCCCGCCTGCGCCTTGTTTTTCCTCCTGATCACGAAGATCTGCTGACCGGGCTGCTTTTTCTGCACGCTCCCTGGGGCTGGCAGGATGACGGAACGGAGGGCGGGCTGCGCCGCCTGACCGTCCATTTCGACCGGCCGGAACAGTCCGCCGGGCTTCAGGCCGTGCTACACCAAGCCTGTCCTGCCCTCCGCATGGAAACGGACACCGTGGACAATGCGGACTGGACCAGCGCCTGGAAGAAGTATTTCACGCCCATCCCCATCGGCTCGCGTTTCGTCGTGCTTCCGGCATGGATGGCGGATACACCCCAAGAGGCCGAGCCCATCCTGATCGAACCCAAGACGGCTTTCGGCACCGGGCACCACCAGACCACGTCCCTGTGCCTGCACGGCCTGGTCCGCCTGGCCGAAGAGGGCCGCATCCGGCCCGGCCAGACTTTTCTGGATCTGGGCACGGGCTCGGGCATCCTGGGTATCGCCGCCGCCAAACTGGGATTGACGGGTCTGGGGCTTGATATCGACTCCGTGGCCATCGACAACGCCCGGGAAAATGCGGCCATGAACCGCGTGGAAAAACTGCTGGATCTGCGTACGGGCGGCATCGAGGCCGCCGGCGGCCGCTTCGACCTGATCCTGGCGAACATTCTGGCCAATCCGCTGGTGGACATGGCCGGAGCCATCGCGGCCTGTCTGACCCGGCCCGGCGTGCTCATGCTGTCCGGCATCCTTCAGGACCAGGCCGACCGGGTAGCTGGAGCCTACATGAAACAGGGCCTGCCCGAGCCGGAAATCACCCGCGCCCAGGACTGGGTTCTGCTCCTGTTCCGCGCATGAAACGCGAAGCCCTGCTCCTTGGCGTCCACGACGCCATGCTGGCCGGACTGGGCCCGAGCCACTGGTGGCCGGGTGAAACTCCCTTTGAGATCGCCCTGGGAGCCATTCTGACCCAGAACACGGCCTGGGCGAACGTGGAAAAGGCCCTGCACAACCTGCGCTCCGAAAACCTTCTGCACGCCCCGGCCCTGTACGAACTGCCGGAACAGACCCTGGCCGGACTCATCCGCCCGGCCGGATTTTTCCGGATCAAGGCCCGGCGCGTCCGTAACTTTCTCCATTTCCTGCGTGAAACCTGTGACTTCGACATGGAGGGTCTGCGATCCCGGGACATGACCGCCCTGCGATCCCGGCTGCTCGACATCTCGGGCATCGGACCGGAAACGGCCGATTCCATCCTGCTCTACGCCCTCGATTTTCCCTCCTTCGTGGTGGACGCTTACACCAGGCGCATCCTGAACCGGCACGGGCTGGTGCCCGAAGACATCGGGTACGAGGAACTGCGCGATTACTTCATGGACGTGCTGCCAGCGGACACGCAGCTGTTCAATGAATTCCACGCCCTCTTGGTCCGGGTGGGAAAAGCGTGGTGCGCCAAAAAAACGCCCCGTTGCGCGGGCTGTCCGCTGGCTCCGTTTCTTGACCGCGAACCTTGACCTCCCAGACAAAAAGCATCATCCAAAACGCCCATGAACCGCATGTTTTCCGGCTGGCTGCCCGCCCTGGTCTGGAACCGCATCTTCCTTCCGCTCCTGCTGCTCATTTTTGCGGCCGGTTCCGTCTGGGCCGATCTGGAAAGCGAAATAACCAGAAAAAACAAGCAGCTGGCCGACCAGAAAAAAGCGGTGCGCGCCCTCACGGAAAAGGAACGCGCCCTGCACAAAAACCTGGCCGATCTGGAAACGTCCATCAAAGGTTCGACAGAGGAACTGGCCCGCCTGGAACAGGAACTGGAGCAGCTCGAAAAAAAGCAGGACGAGGGAGCGCGGCAGTTGACGACTCTTCTGGCTGAACGGGAAGAAACCGCCTCGCATCTGGCCGTTCTGCTGCGCACCCTGTGGCCCATTTATCTGTCCGCCAGGGATCGGGGCCTTTCCGCTCCGGAGCAGTGGGCTTCGGCCGACCGCGAGGAAGAATGGATTTCCGCCCTGTACCGCGAGGCCCGGCTTCTGCGCGAAGACATCGAACGTCAGAGCCAGACCGTAGCCGACGAGCAGGCGGCGCTGGACCAGAATGCGGCCAGGGTCGCGGCCCAGCTGGAAAAAATCAAGGCCTCCCGCGCCAACCTGGACAAAAAGAAAGGACGGTTCCAGAAAGAGATAAAGGAGGTCCGCGCTCGAAAGGCCCGGAGCGAAAAGGAACTCCACGATCTGGCGGGCTCCATCGCCAAGCTGAAGCATCAGATCAGCCTGCAATCCACCAAAAAAATTTCCAAGTTACAGGGGAAGCTGGCCTGGCCCGCCAAAGGAAAAAGAGTGGCCTCCTTCGCTCCGGACAAGAATCCGGGCAGCAACGGTGTCGGACTGGCCCTGCCCGCGGGCACGCCGGTGCGCAGCATGTCCTGGGGCAAGGTGGTGCATAACGACCAGCTGCGCGGATTTGGGCAGGTGGTCATCATTTTTCACGGGGAGGACTACTACTCCCTGTACGCATTTCTGTCCGAAACCCAGGTCTCCGTCGGTCGGGAAGTGGAGCGCGGACAGCAGATCGGCGTATGCGGTTTTTACCCGGCGGCCGGCGGCAATGGGCTGTACTTTGAATTGCGTTTCCGGCAGAAAGCCGTCAACCCGTTGAACTGGCTGCAATCGTGATGAAAAACACGGGTGGACACATGCTGGCGCGGATACGTGATTTTTCGTGATTTCAATATATTTCGTCATTCTTTGGGGGAGGATATCATGCGTCTCAGCCATATCTGTGGCACGATGCTTCTGCTGATCATTCTGTGCGGCACGGCTTCATCCAGCCAGACCAGGGACACGGATCAGTACAAAGCGCTCAAACAGTTCAGCCAGGTGCTGGACCTCATCGAGAAAAACTATGTTCAGGAAGTGAACCGCACGGACCTGATCCACGGGGCCATCCAGGGCATGCTCAATTCCATCGATCCTCACTCGACCTATATCGGCCTCGACAAGTTCAAGATGATGCAGGAGGAATTCCAGGGTGAATTCGGCGGTATCGGCGTGCAGATCGGCGTGCGCGACAAACGGCTGACCGTCATCGCACCCATTGAGGATACTCCGGCGGACAAGGCCGGGTTGAAACCCGGAGACACCATCGTGGAAATCGACGGCCAGTCCGCCATGGACATCTCTCTGGAGGACGCCGTATCCAAGATCCGCGGCCCCAAAGGCGAACCCGTGGTGCTGACCATCCTGCGCAAAGACTCCCAGGCGCCGGAAAAAATCACCATCGTGCGCGGCATCATCCCCCTGATCAGCGTCAAGACCAAAGAACTGGAACCGGGCTACCTGCATGTCCGCCTGACCGACTTCAAGGCCAACACCACGGAGGATCTGCGCCGCAAGATACAGGAATACACGGCCGCCACCCCCCTCAAAGGCATTGTTCTGGATCTGCGCAACAACCCCGGCGGGCTGCTCAACCAGGCCGTTTCCGTGGCGGACATGTTTCTGCGCGACGGACTCATCGTCTACACTCAGGGCCGCGATCCCAAAAGCAGGCGGGATGAAACGGCATCCAAGCAGCCCACGGACCTGACCTGCCCGGTGGTGGTACTGATCAACGCCGGATCGGCCTCGGCCTCGGAAATCGTGGCCGGAGCGCTGCAGGACCGCAAGCGGGCCATTCTGGTGGGCGAACGGACATTCGGCAAAGGCTCGGTGCAGACCATCATGCCCCTGTCCGACGGTTCCGCCGTCAAGCTGACCATCGCCCTCTACTACACGCCAAACGGCCGCTCCATCCAGGCCGAAGGCATCGAGCCCGATGTGGAGCTGGCCCTGGCCATGCCGGACACGGAAGAAGAACCCCTGCTGGGCGACTTCCGAGAAGCCAATCTGGCCAAACACCTGGACAACCCCGACAGCAACGCGTCCACGCCCAAAGAGGCTTCGGACGCCAAGGACCTGCTGGCCAGGGATAACCAGTTGCGCATGGGGCTGAATCTGGTCAAATCCCTGCCCCGCTTCATGGAGCTGTCCAACTAGCCTTTCGCCGGGCGGCCAAAAACCGCCCGGCTTTTTTGTTCCATGCCGCCCAAGAAACGAAAACGCAGAAAAGCTCCGGCCAGACGCTCCCGCTCCCGGTTTCCCCTGTTCAGAGCTCTTCTCTGGCTCTCCGTTGTGGCCCTGGCTGGGCTGACGCTGTTCACACTGCTGCGGATGTCTCAGGTCCCGCCGCGTTCTGGAGAAAAGCTCCCTGCGGCTGCGGGCACCACGGCCAGGCCCTCCCCCCCGGCCAAACGCCCGGCCGCGCCCCAGCCGCCCGTGCCGCCGGGCCCGTCCGGACAAGAAACGCCGCCGCAGGAGTATGAAGTCCAGCCCGATGATTTCGAAGCCAAAGTCCGGCAGGTGGATCTGGCTATTCTGCAATCCCTGACCGCTGTGGGACAATCCCAGAGCATGCTTCGCCATAAGACAGTGGAAGCGCGCAAGTACGGCGGGCAGGAGTTTTTCTACCAGAATCTGACCATCGGCGAACAGCAGGATATTTTTCCCTTTCTGGCGGAACTGCGCCGGAATCTGGACAGACTCGCTCCCGACGCCCGGCTGGAGACGGTCAACGAAAACCCGCGGGACCTGGAAATCTCCATTTTCGGGGAGCCTACCCACCATCTGTTCCTTCCCCTGACGATGCCGCCGGGGCCGCCCGTCTTCCACGGCTCGGCTCCCAGACTGGTGATCGTCATCGATGATCTCGGTGAGAGCACCGCCGTGGCCCGCCGTCTGGCCGGACTGCCCTTTCCGGTCACCTTTTCCGTGCTGCCGTACAACACCAAGGCGCGGGAAGTGGCCGACATGGCCCGGCAAAAAAATCTGGAGCTGCTCCTGCATCTTCCCTGCGAGCCCGAAGGGTACCCGCTAAAGGCCGATTCCGGGCCGGGCACCCTGCGCGCGGACATGTCTCCGGAAGAGCTGGAACGGACCCTGGCCGCCAACCTCGCCCGCCTGCCGGAAGTCGATGGAGTGAACAATCACATGGGCTCCAGACTGACCCAGAACAGGAAAGCCATGCACATCATTCTGGCCCACCTCAAAGGACGCGGAAAATTCTTTCTGGACAGCGTGACCACGCCCAAGACCTGCGTGGCCAGCGTCAGTGCGGCGTTAGGCATGCGTCAGTACAGGCGCCACATTTTTCTGGACAACACGCCAAAGGAACACGCCATCCTGCTGCAACTCAAGAAAGCGGAAACCCTGGCCAGAAAAAACGGCATGGCCGTCGTCATCGGACACCCGTATCCGTCCACGCTGGCCGCTCTGGAAAGCTGGGCAAGAACGCGGAGTTCGGAAATCATCGTCTGCAGGCTACAGGATATTTGACATATAACCGTGTATCAATAATAGAGAATAAAAGCATCTGATACTATTAAAATCATTGTACCGTCCACCCCAGAGCCCCGGGCTCTGCCAAGGAGATATTCATGGATGCCTCCGGATTTTCCTCCTGTCTCGACACGCTTCTGAACGCGCTGCGAAATCTTTCCGGCCTGCCCAGCATCCAGCGGACGCTGAACGAGCTCTGCACCCATGTGGCCCAGTATTTCCAGGCCAAGCATTTCGCCGTCCTGCTGGTGGAGCCGGATAGCCGCGAGCTGGTGTTTTCCGAGGTCGTTGGAACCAAACGGGAACTGCTCGAGGGAAAAAGACTGCGCAAAGGCAAGGGCATCGCGGGATGGGTCGCGGAAACGGATACATCCCTGCTCGTGGAGGATACCGGAGAAGACCCGCGCTTCAAGACGCAGTGGCTGACAGCCAAGACCCAGGATGTCACTTCCATCATGGCCGTGCCCTTAAGAAGCGGCGAGCTGGTCTATGCCGTCATGGAGGTCATGGACAGCTACCGCGGTGTCACTTTTACGCCCGACAATCTGAAAGAACTGGAAAGCATCGCCAATCTGGCCTCTCTCGCGCTGGAAAGAGTCTATTACTTCAGAGCAATGAAACGCCTCTCCGAAACGGACACGCTCACGGGACTCCCCAATAGACGCTGTTTCCTCCGGCATATGCACAGTGAAATCGAAAGATGCGGCCGCTACAACATACCGTCGAGCGTTCTGATTCTCACTCTGGATAACCTGAGGGACATCAACGCCGAACACGGAATGCGCATGGGCGACAAGCTTCTTAAAATTCTGGGCAGCATTCTCCTCAGTGAATCCCGCAAGGCAGATATCCCATGCCGGATCGGGGCCAAGCAGCTCGCGGTGATCATGCCCAACACGGGAGAAGCAGCCGCCCTTGAGGCCAAAGAGCGAGTCAATATAAAAATCGCTTCCGAGTGTGCGGCAAGAGACATAGCGAATCTGTCTCTGACCCTGAACGTACGCAGTGGAACCCGGGAAAACTTTTCAGCCCTTTTGAGCATCCCCGGCGTGAATAAACCCCAGGAGTCCGAATTCCGGAAGCTGCGGAGCATGGCCGGCAACCTTTTCTCACTCCTGAACGAAGAGAAGCAGACCACGGAGCGCCGTCAGCATTACCGCAAAAGCGTCCGCCTGGCCGGGCGCTACGAAGACCCGGACAATCAGGAAGCGGGCGACATCCTGCTGGAAAACCTGTCTCTGAACGGAGCGGCCTTCACCACCATGCTGTACCATACCCTAACCAGAAACCGCCTCGTCAAGATGCACTTCCGCCTGGACGACTCCAAACGCACGGAGATCATCCGTCTGGCTCAGGTGAAGTATGCCCGGGACCGGTATGTGGGCTGTCAATTCGTGGACCAGAAAAGCTACGACAGCGATCTGGGCTTTTATCTCATGCGCTGAAAAGGCGGGCTTGCTTGCCCGCGTATCTCCCGGCAACAAAAAAGGCGGCCTGAAAGCCGCCTTTTCTTGCGCCCCAAAAAATGATCAGAAACCTTTCTGGGCCATCAGATGCGCCAAGTCCGCCACCCGGCAGGAATAGCCCCATTCGTTGTCGTACCAGATCAGCACTTTGGCCAGATTGCCCGACTGCACAGTCGTAAAGTCCGCCTCCACCACGCCGGAACGCGGATCGGCGATGAAGTCCGAAGAAACGAGAGCTTCTTCGGAGTACCCCAGAATACCCTTCAATGCTCCTTCCGCCGCGTCCCTGAAGGCGGCCTTCAGCTCGTCGGCGGTGGTGTCGCGCTCCAGAACGGCCACAAAATCCACCAGGGATACGGCGGGAACAGGCACACGCACGGAATAGCCGTCGAAGCGCCCGGCCATTTCCGGAATGACCTTGGCTACGGCCTTGGCCGCTCCGGTGGAGGTGGGAATCATATTGCAGGCAGCCGCTCTGGCCCGGCGCAGATCCTTGTGCGGCAGGTCCAGAATGCGCTGGTCATTGGTGTAGGCGTGCACCGTGGTCAAAACACCCTTGGCCACGCCGAACTTCTCATGCATGACCTTTACGGCCGGAGCCAGGCAGTTGGTGGTGCAGGACGCATTGGAAACGACATGATGCCTGGCCGGATCATATTCCTTCTCATTTACGCCGAGAACGACCGTCAAATCTTCCTCTTTGGAAGGCGCGGTGATGATGACCTTCTTGACGCCGCTTTCCAGATGCTGCCCGGCCGTCGGCCCGGTCCGGAAAATGCCCGTGGATTCGATCACGATGTCCACGTTGCAGCTTTTCCAGGGAATGAGCTTGGGATCGCGTTGGGCGAAACTATGAATTTCCCACTCCCCGTTCACGCGGATGATATCGTCGGTGGCATCCACCGTGTCGGCGAATTTACCGTAGGAGGTGTCATGCCGCAAAAGATGCGCGTTGGTCTTTGTGTCGAAAAGATCGTTGATGGCCACTACTTCCAGGGTGTCGCGGTGCCGCTCCCAGATGGTCTTCAGCACCTGGCGGCCAATACGGCCGAACCCGTTGATTCCGATACGTGTTTTTCCCATAGATCAGGCTCCCTCGTCTGTTGAGCTATAATTTTTTGTGAAAGCTGTTTCGAAAAATCTCAGGTGAACGGGAATGGTTCACGACCGGCCACACGCCCTGCACATGGAACCGGGCTTCCCCCAGACGCATGGCCTCACGGAGAGAAAACCGGCCCTAGTCCTCGAACACCTGATAATCGTAGGCCTTGATCAAATCCATCTGACGCTTCAGGGTCTGGTGCATGCGCGCATTTTCGATGGCGATGGCCG
>JAUMXF010000074.1 GCA_030529235.1 Pseudomonadota bacterium | reverse complement strand
GCGGACCAATATGGACTGTGGGAGTACCGATTACTATGGTCGCGGCATCCACAAGAGCCATGGCCAATTTGCCGATATCTGTCGTGGACAGTTCGAATTTATGCACGGTAACACCCTGTTCGGACAATGCGGCGACAAGATGATCGACCATCATCTCCGTGCTGCCGTGCATGGATATGTATGGAATGACGACCGAGTTCGATACGTCGTCCGAAATCCAGTCTTCATAAGCGGCCAGAATATATTCAGGATGATCGTGGAGCGGTCCGTGACTGGGCGCGATGATCCTGAAGTCCAGTTCGCGTATCTTTTTCAGGTTCGTTTGTATCATTTTGCGGAAAGGCATCATGATTTCGGCATAATACCGCTTCGCCGCTTCAAGAATGCACGATTTCTTTCCGGAGTAAAGGTCCGACGCCGCCATGTGCGAGCCGAGAAAATCGCATGTGAACAGAATTCCGTCTTCCGGAAGATGCGTGACCATGGTCTCGGGCCAGTGCACCCAGGGAGTGTGGATGAAGCGCAGAGTCTTGCCGCCAAGGGGAATTTCCTCTTTGTCCCCGACGGTTCTTATGCGTTCCTCTGAAATGGCGAGATGATCGGTCAGCAGACTTTTCGCCTTGGGAGTACAGACGACAACGGCCTCGGGATACATCTCCATGACAAAAGGAATGGCGCCCGCATGATCCTGCTCGGCGTGCTGGGCGACGATATAGTCGATCCTGCCCACATCTTTCAGATGCTCTTTCAAAATGCCGAGCATGGCCGGATCGACCGCATCGATAAGCGCCGTCTTTTCCGTTCCCTGAACGAGGTAGGCATTGTAGCTCGTGCCGTCCGGCAGCGGTATCAGCGAGTCGAACATGCGCCGGTTCCAGTCCACGACACCAACCCATTTGACTCCTTCGGCAATGACTTTCGGCTTCATCATTTCCTCCTCTCTACCACGTCTGCTTGATGGTACCCTTGAGAGCCGCATACCATTCGGCGGCCTGTTTCACGGCGTCGGCCGCGGCCACGGAAGAAAAGGTGGCCCCGGAAATGGCGTCGACATCTCCGCCGTCTTTCTTGAGCCGGGCCTTGTCAGGGGTCTTGCCCCTGAACTGCTTGGTGAATGAATTTGCCTCGATGCGCGAGCCCAGGCCCGGAGTCTCCTTGTGCGTGGTCACGCTGATGCCGATCAGCTTGTCCGCGTTGATGTCGAAGCCCACCAGCACGTTCACGTCTCCGCCATAACCCTTGCCCGAGGCCTCCATGGCCACGGCCTGCAATTTTCCGTTGCGCAGGGCGGGAAAGACCCGCACGCCGGTCTCGGAACCGGGCAGGGCGATGGTCTTGCGGTCGGCGATGGGATCGTTGGTGTTGTGCAGAAAGAGATGCTTCAACGCCGGGCCCTGTACATTGATCAGCACCTGCTGCTCGATGATGGGATCGGTCACGACCTTGAGCCCGGACAGGACGAATCCGGCCAGTCCCGTGATGGCCGACAAAACCACCACCATGCGGATAATCTCGACCATGGTCTACCTCCCGCCGAAAGGTCTGGGTTGAATGAGGTCGAAAAAAGGCGTCAACAGATTCATGAGCAGCACGGCGAAAGGCACTCCGTCGGGGTAGATGCCGTACACGCGGATGACCACGGCCAGAATTCCCCCAAAAAATCCGAACAAAAGCATGGACATGGGCCAAGCCGGCGACGAGGACGGATACGGCATGAAAAAGAAAGCCGCCAGCATGGTGCTGCCCGTGAACAGATGGAAAAGCGGCGGCGCGTAGGTCTGCGGAGCCACCAGATTGAAGACGAGAGCGGCGGCAAAGACTCCGGTCAGAAAGGAAAGCGGAATATGCCAGCGCAGTCTGCGCATCCCCATCAGATAAAGCCCGCCCAGAAGAATCATGAGTACCTGGGACGCCCCCAGTGCACCGAGATTTTCTCCCAGAAGCAGGGATACCGGCGACACGGAGGAAACAGCCTCCAGGCCGAAATACTTGAGCTCGCTCAGGGGTTCGATCAGATTCCACCTGAGGAGCATGCTGTTCAGGTCCATGTAGTCGGGCCAGGAAATGGTCAGCGCACACCATCCGACCACGGGCGCGCACACCGGACTGCCGCCGAAGCCGCCGAAAACCATGCGTCCCAGCGCCACGGTCAGGAAGCTGCCCACGACCACCAGCCAGACCGGCGCGGTGGAAGGCAGCAGAAAGGCCAGCAGCACGCCGTCAACCAGGGCGCTGTAATCATCGGCCGTGGGTGTGCGATCCATGAGCTTCTGGATGGCGAACTCCGTGATCACGGCGGTCAGTCCGGCCCAGGCGATCACTTCCGCCGCGTCGTAGCCGTATCGGTAAACAGCCATGGCCGCCGCCGGAAAAAGCGCCAGCAGCGTATGAAACATGGTGGTTTTGATGGTTCTTCCGCAGTGCCAGAAAGGCGCCGTGGAAACCGTGAACAATGCGCTGTTTTGAGTCATGCTTTTCATCCCGCCATGTTATGAAGCCGCCCGGGAGTCATCTGAGTCCCGGCCGGATCCCCGCCGGTTCCCGGGCAGGCCGCTCTTTCGCCGGACGTCTTGTCCGGAGCCTCCGGTTTTCGTCCTCAGGCCTGCAATCTGCACGAGGTCAGGGTTTCGTCCTGATCGGCCAGCTGCCGCTTGGCCACCAGCAGGTATTGCATCACCGGACGGTTGGCCGGGCAGACAAATGTGCACATGCCGCATTCCAGGCAGGCTTCCACATGCCCGGCGCGGGCCGCGTCGAAAAATCCGAATTCCGCGTTGGCCGACAGCAGGCCCGGATGAATACGCGCCGGACAGGCCAGCACACATTCCCCGCAATGGATGCACGGGTTGGGAGCCACTTCGGGAAACTCCCCCTCCCGGACCACGGTAATGGCAGTACAGTCCGGGGGCACGCCGACGGACAGATCGAAAATGCTCTCGCCGCGCATGGGACCTCCCAGAGCGACTTTCCAGCCGGGCCCCGAGGAAATGCCCGCCGCGTCCAGCACGTCCCGCACGGGAGTTCCCGCCGGAACCCTGAACAGGCAGTCGTTCAGGCTCAGGATGGCGTCCGGCGCGGGCAGGCCGGTCTCGGCCACGCGCCCCGCCCGGTAGAGATGGGAAACGGAAATGACATCCACATTGCCCGGACGTTCAGCGCCGGTCAGCGCATGGACGACCAGAGGATCGATGGTGGCCGGATACCGGTCGGAAACATGGACGGTAACACAGCCCGGCAGTGCCGCGTCCACGCCTCTGGCCACGGCCAGCTTCACGGCAGGGGGACGCACGGCCCGTTCCAGCAGCCGCAGGCCCGCCCCGAGGGTCGCCTGCTCCTTGAGCAGCAGATATTCGCTCGCCAGCATGCCCGGTTCCGGATTGAGACCGTTCACGATCAGCATCCGGCCCGGATGAAAAACGCTGGTGTCGATACCCAGTTCCAGCAGTCTGCGGCAGAGGTCCTCCCCTTCCAGTCCGTCCAGAGCGGCGGGTTCGGGACCAGCCGGGACGGTGGTTTCTTCTCCGTCCCGGGGCTCCGGCAAAGCGGCGATCACGATGGAGTCCGTCAGGATCTCTTCCACCACGCCGTCCATGCCCGCATGGAGAAAACCCGTTCCGTAGGCGCTTTTCGCGGGGTTCTCGGCGATGACCTCGCCCCGGGCCACGGTCTGCTTTTTCTTGACCGCGGGCTTATGTTTCTCATGGAGAGGAACCCTGAGCCGCGCGGGGGCGGACAGTTCACGCAATTCAGGGGTCACGGACGCGGAAGTGTTCAGATACGGCTTCTTCATGGCGGCCTACCTGGTGTGACAGCGGTTGCAGGAGTCCTCGCCATAAGGACCGGCCCCGGCCTTCTCATGGCAGTCCATGCACTGGTCGTGGTAGGAATCCATCCGCGTCAGAAGCGGCGTGGCGTCCGTTTCAAAATGGCAGGAATTACAGGATGGCTGCGGCCCCTCGGCTTTGCCCGGAAGAATTTCGTGGCACCCCTTACAGCCCTTCAGCTGCTCCCCGAACATATCCTCGTGGCAGGTGTTGCACCTGGCGTGCACGGCTTCCCGCAGGGAAGGCATGTTCTCCTCGGCTTCGACGCCGTGACACTGATTACAGGCCCCCGGTTCGGCCTCGATATCCGGGCCGTGATGGCATTCGGTACAGTCGTGCTGTGCGGCGTGATCTTCGTGGCTGTAAAGCAGTTTGCCCAGTTCGGCGTGGTGACAGTAGGTACAGGTCTCGGGCGGCAGGTTGGTCTGATGGTCGGAAGAAAATTTCGCGTCGAATTCCGTGGCGTGACAGGAGCCGCACGGCACGGGCGCCAGCGTCATGCCGCGCATTTTCTTTTCGTGGTGACAGGTCTCGCAGCTTCCATCCAGCTTCTTCACGTATTCCAGATGCCGGGCGTGGGTGAAAACGACGTTCCCGCCTTTGTTGCGCATGGAAATACGGACGGGAAGGGCTTCGGATGGGGTGGGCACGAAGTGGCCGCCGGCGATCAGAAGAGCCAGCGCGCCGCACACACCGATGATGGGCGTATAACGATTCTTCAAGACAGGCATCCTGTTTTCCGGTTGAAATCCGTTCAAAGCAGCCGCATATCATGACAGAAAGATTATCTATTGATTCGCTAACCGAGAGCGGGAACTTTGTAAATACGCGCCGTCCCGGATTGTCGCGCGTTCCTTGCCCTGGGCGAGGATTCCGGCTACCGGCGTTCCAGATCGCCGGGGGGAAACCCGGCAGCCTCGGACCGTCTTTCCGGCCCGAATATTCCTCTCCCGGAGGCAGCATGAACGACATCGCGCTGATCGGACTGGCCGTCATGGGCCAGAATCTGGCCCTGAACATGGCCCGCAACGGCATCGCCGTCACAGTGTTCAACCGCACCCGCGAACGGACCGAAGATTTTCTGGGCGGCCCGGCCAAAGGCCAGCCCATCACTCCGGCATGGGATATTCCGTCCTGCGTGGCGGCCCTGTCCCGGCCGAGAAAAATCATCCTCATGGTCAAAGCCGGAACGGCCGTAGACCAGCTTCTGGACGAACTGCTCCCGGTGCTGGAGCCCGGCGACATCGTCGTGGACGGCGGTAATTCCCACTTCGAAGACACTGTCCGGCGGACCCGGAGGCTGCGGGAAGCGGGCATGTTCTTTGCGGGCATGGGCGTTTCCGGCGGAGAGGAAGGAGCGCTCCTCGGCCCCAGCCTCATGCCCGGCGGCCCCCTCCCGGCCTGGGAGCAGATGCGGCCCATTCTGGAAAAAATAGCGGCCCGCAGCGCGGATGGAAAGCCCTGTGCCGACTACATGGGCGCGGACGGAGCCGGACATTTCGTGAAGATGGTCCATAACGGCATCGAGTACGCGGTCATGCAGCTCATCGCCGAAACTTGGGACCTGCTCCGGCGCGGACTGAACCTTTCGCCCGAGCAAACCGCAGACTGCTTCGCGGCCTGGAATACAGGGGCCGCCAGTTCCTACCTGCTGGAAATCACCGTCAATATCCTGCGGACAAAGGACCTGCCCGGCGACGGCTTCGTGGTGGACGCCATCCTCGATACAGCTCAGGGGAAAGGAACAGGACTTTGGACCAGCCAGAGCGCACTGCATCTGGGAGTGCCCGTTCCGGCCATCACCGCCGCGGTTGAGGCCAGGATGGTTTCCATGCGGCGGGAAGAGCGCCAGAGGTACGCACCTTTGCTCCCGGCCGCCAATGTATCTCTGGACATCCCCGCTCCCGAGACACTTGGGACGGCGCTGTTTCTGGCGACCCGGCTGGCCTACCTGCAGGGATTCTCCCTTCTGATGGCGGCGGAAAAGACCTGGAACTGGGGGCTCGACCCGGCGCGCATCGCCAGGGTCTGGCGGGCCGGGTGTATCATCCGGGTCGCCTTTCTGGACGATCTGGCCCGGACATTCGCTCCGAAATCACCGCTGGCATTCATCGCCTCGGCTCCCGCAGCTCTGGCCGACGCGCAACTGGCTCTGCGGCGCGTAACGGCTCTGGCCGTGGCGACGGGCATTCCCGCTCCGGGGCTTGGCGCCAGCCTCGCCTACTACGACGCGTTCAGAAGCGCCCGGCTGCCGGCAAGTCTCGTGCAGGCCCAGCGGGACTATTTTGGAGCGCACGGGTTCGAGCGCCCGGACCGGCCCGGCGTGTTCCACGGCCCCTGGAAAGGATAATCTCTTGCGCCGGGCGGCAGGACGACCCACATTTCCGTCTTCCGCGCGGCATTTCGAAGAACGCCCGCGCAAACCTCCGGGGCAGCCGCAAGGCTTCGCACAGAAGAATCTCCCGCAGTCCTTCACAGGATTACGGGAGATTTTCGTTCCACCAAGCCCTTCCACCCGGAGCGGCCGGCCGTTTTCACCGGGATAGCAGCCGTCAGCCCGCACCCTTGCCCGCCCGGCCGTCTGGCACCTGGTCCGCAAACCCGCCGAAAAACTTTTCCCGGCATTTATCAGGCCGCATGCGGTGGCCGGACCTTGAGCCATAAATCATGCACATAGCCGGATGAAAGCTGTTTTCAAAACGCACCGACACCAAGGAGAAATTTATGGCGACCGCGATCAACCGGTTCGGCACGACTTCGGACATGATCATCCAGAGCATGGAGAAGGATGGAGCGGAAGTCCTGCTGGCCATTGACGACAAGGGGCTCTATTTCACCAGCCAGGACAGGGTGGACAGGAACATGGCGGACACCAACCGCTATGCCGTCAGCCGGAACGTCGTCCGGGACTATCTGGAGAAAATGGGACTCTCGCCGGTGGAACTGTTCGAGCAGAACAAACACCGCATCAAAAAGAACGACGGCGAACCGAAGAAGAAGCTGAACCCCCTGAAGGCTTCCAAACGCGGGGCAAAATAGACCGGCGGCAGGGTCAGCCCCGCCCTAGGCTTCTCCGGGCCGCTCCGTCAGAGTATCCTCGGGCGGCGCGGAGGGCAGAGGCTTCATCTCTCCCGGGGGTACGTCGAGAGAGCGCCTTTTCGGGTCGATCACCCGGCCCTGACTGTCCAGCATGGTCCGCTCGTCCAGGATGGCGATGCCCAGCCGGTCCATCACTTCCCGCTTGTAGGCGTATTCCATGTTCTGCTTGCGCAGCTTGTAGTTGAGAACCATGCGCACCACGCCGAAAATGGTCCCCGCCAGCAGCAGTCCTCCCAGGGCGAGAAGGACGAACCGGGCCGCGGCTTCTCCGAACCGCCCCAGAAAGAGCACGATCTCACCCATGTTGTACGCCACGCCCGCCAGAACGCCCAGCAGCAGCAAAAGAAACAGAAAGGGCAGCTTCAGACAGAAATTGGCGATTCTGGCCAGCCGGCCAGCCGTGGCGTCCTGACTGTCTTCCCTGAAGATGGGTTCCCCCCGCCGCCCGTACAGAAATGAATTGAAGCCCACCACCACGATGCCCGTCAGAAATGTAACGGCCACAGGCGCGATGAAGGACACCGTGAAGTACATCTTCCAGGGGAAGGGAATATCCACCACAGCGCCTGTGGCGGCCACCTCGTCGATACCCAGCTGGTATACCCAGCACACCAGGAAGATCAGGATCTCAACTGTGACCAGCAGCTGCACGTAGCGCCGGAAAAAATCCTTGATCTCGCAGTCGTCGAAAAGGGAGGCGAGGCCCTTTTTTTTGTCTTCCGTCTGTGTTTCCCGCATTGATTCTCCCGGGCACTCGTTGCCTGGCTTCCGGCGCCGCGGCGGGATACCGCTCTTCCGGCCGGCCGCGGCGGGTTGAATTCGCCGTCGCACCGCATTAGAAAATTTCAGTCTTGGCCTGGAGTGATCCGGCATACGGTGGATCATCCCAAGGCCCGAATCACGTCACTTCCACGAGGAAAGCCAAATCCAGCGAGTTATGCCGCAGCTCCGCCCGGCAGTCAAAGAGGAAAACAATGCTCCCGATCCACCGCCCGTATCCGCACCTCCGCACCCGGCCACAGAATCTTCCGGCTCCGGAGGCGGCCTGATGCAGGGGCCGTTTCGTACCCTGCGGCCGCTGACCCTGGCCTCGGCCTCGCCCAGGCGGCAGGCGCTCCTGGCCGGACAGGGTTTGTGCTTCGAGGTCTGCCCGAGCCGCCTGCGGGAGCCCGCACCCGAACCCGCCGAAGCGCCGGAAATCTACGCCCGGCGCATGGCCCGCATCAAGGGGGAGGATATCGCGGCAAAACGGCCGGACCAGACCGTCATCAGCGCCGACACCATTGTCGTCCGGGAAGGACGGATTCTGGGAAAACCGCGAAACGCCGCCCACGCCCTGCATATGCTCTCGGAGCTGGCCGGAAACTGGCACGATGTCATCACCGGATTCTGCGTCCTGCACGTCCGGGAAAAAATCAGCCAGTGTCACGCCGTAACCACCCGCGTGCACATGATTCCCGCCTCCGCCGCCATGCTCCGGGCCTACATCGCCACAGAAGAGCCCATGGACAAGGCCGGGGCCTACGGCATCCAGGGCTCGGGAGCCTTTCTGGTGGACGAGGTGCGCGGCTCCTACACCAACGTGGTCGGCCTGCCGCTTCCGGAAATTCTGCGTATTCTCCTGGCCTGCGAGGTCATCGCCCCGGCCGCCTCTCCCGAAGATGTCTGATCCTTCAGGCCCGGTCTTTTGCGCCCACCCTTCGGGGAGGACATCCTCCAGGGCATCTTGAGACGCGAGACTCAGCCCTCATGACTTACGAAGTGTAAAAGATGGCAGGGTCTCCGGCAGTGAGGGATGCGAGGAGCCGGCTTTTACCTCTCTTCCGGGCAAACCGGCGCATCAGCCTCTTTCCCGCTTTCACACAGCATTCCATGCGCCGATTCCCCCGAGGTCATGAGCGGCATTATTGCCACGGTCTGCAATGAGAGAATCACTCCACAATCACACCCGCATAGCCCACCACGCTCGAGAGGTCCCCGTTCACCTCGCCGGATGTGGCATAGGCCGCGACGCGGGCCGTGGACGCGCCGAGCATGTTGGCCAGGTGCATGCCCAAAGTCATGGGCAGTACGCCGCACATGGAGATGTTCTCCCCGCGCACGGTGCCGTAAAGCTCCATGGGGTTCAGCCCCAGAATGGCGTTCAGGGCGCGCTGGTCCACTCTCCTTGTTTTCTCGTCGGACGCGAAATGGTTCATGTCCGAACTGACCACGATGGACACGACGCGCCCCGCCAGAACCTCGGCGATCTTCGCCGCCGTTCCGGCCAGCACGCCCGGACGCGGGTCACCCACGGCAATGGGCACGATACGCAATTCCGGGTTCGCGGCCCACAGAAAGGGCAGCACCACTTCCAGAGAGTGTTCACGCAAATGCGCGGCACGGTCGGCCGTACATGCGGGTTCGGCCTGTAGAATGGCCGCCGCCAGTTCCCCGTCCACGGAAAGCTTCGCTCCGGGCAGCAGCCATCTGCCACCGGGCCACACGGCCAGAGGCGCACCCAGGCCGGTATGGTTGGGACCGAGCAGCAATACCGTATCCGTCAGATTGACCTGGGCCAGAGTCCGGCCAGCCACTTTCCCGGAGAACACATGCCCCGCGTGCGGGACCATCACCAGACGCGTCAGCACATCCGCCCGCGTCTCCCCCTCCATGCAGTGCCGGACCACGGGAAGCCACTGATCGAAAGAACCCGCGTAGAACTGCCCCGCAAAAACTGGATCACGATCCATAGTCTCCATAACCTGCCTCTGCTTTTTCCGGCGAGATCTGAAGGCTTCCCCGGAGATCTTCGGAAGCGGCCGCCCCGCCTCTACCGGAATTTTTCCACTTCCCGCTCCAGCCTCGCGCCCTCCAGCTCGGCCCTGGCCATGCGGCTGTACAGACTGTCCGGCACGGCCCGGATGATATGCTCCAAGTTTTCCTTCCACTTCTCCGTGTCACCGTTTTTCCGGAAGCGCAGGGCCTTGCGATAGGTGTGGGCGGGCCAGTCCCGGTCGCCCTCGGGTATGTATTCGTCGGCCTCCAGGGTCCAGGCCAGGGCGTCCCGGAACCGGTCATTCCTGTCGGCCGCAAGGGCCAGAAGCTCCAGACAGTCCCTGATTTTGGTCACGTCCTTCTTTTCCTTGAGGAACAGATTGAGAGCTTCCTGAGCCAGAACGGCGCTTCGCTCCACCTTGCCCGCATCCAGTGTGGCGCGGGCCAGAAAGTACAGCGCGTAACCCCGCTGCGTATCCGCCAGATTCATGTCCGTGCTCAGCTTTTCCCACAGCGGCCGGGCCTTGTCCGGACGCAGCAGATTCTCCTGGGCCAGGGCCGCGGCATAGTCCACCTGACGCTGCCGGTCGCGCCCCAGCTTCCACGGTTTGACCCGCTCGGCCAGCCTGGCCACATCCTCCCAGCGCTGCATCTCCACCAGTGTGGAAAGAACCAGATCCATGCCCGGCTCGGAGTACTCGTCCCTGGGCAGACTGAAGACGATGGGCTCGGCCAGAGCCAGCGCCGCCTCAGGATGTCCGGTCCGGGCCTGGGCCGTGGCCAGGGTCAGCCGCAGCCCCGAGGACAGATCCCGGCCCTCGAAAATTCCGGAATGCGCGTTCCAGACATCCAGAACCGCTTCATAATTCCCCTGGGCCAGATCGGCGGCGAGCCAGTCCTGCAAAGCCCTGTCCATCACTTCCCTGGCCCTGGCCAGAAGATCGTGATCCGGGTAGTCCTTCTGGAACAACTCGATCTCCCGCACGGCCTCGGCATATTTTTTCTCCCAGAGCCGCCACATGGCCAGCTTGAGCCGGGCCACGGGAGCCAGAGGGCTGTCCTTTTTCTCCAGAATGCGGTTATACACCGTTTCCGGATTCATCCCCGAACGGCCGAAGGACGGAGCCATGTCACCCACCGAGGGCCGGTCCAGCACGCCCTCCTCGGCCAGACGCATCTGGGCGATGAGCCCTCCGTCCCTGTCCGGATAGGCTTCGGCGGCGCGGTGATAGATCTCCCTGGCGGCGTCCTTCCTGTTCTGCTGCATCAAAATGTCCCCGATGCGGGCCATGGCCATGTCCACGTCCGGAGCCTTGGGCACGATGTTCACGTAGGTCCAGAAATAGTCCCGGGCCGCGTCGAACCGTCCGGCGGCCATGGCCGCGTGGCCGGCGGTCATCAGAAAGGACGGGTCTTCCAGATAGTGGCGCGGCCAGCGTTTCTCCACAGTACGGACCAGTTCCATGGCCTTGTCGAAAAAGCCCAGTTCCATGAACGCTTTCAGAAGCCCCAGAGTGCTGGCCGCAGCCACGTCGCTGTCCGGATGGTTGCGCACCACATACTGAAAATGTTCCGCCGCCTTGGTGTACCCGCCGCGCTTCAGATAATGCTCGCCCCAGTAATGGTCGGTCACGGGCACGCGGGGGTCATCCGGGTACTTGCGCCGCAGCAGGTCGAAGTATCCCCTGGCCTCGGGCACGTTGCCCACCGCCAGATGCAGATACCCCAGACTGGCCAGGGCTTCGGGCATGTTCCGGGAATGCACGTCGGCGTTCTTTGCGGCCTCGTAAGCCTGGAGGATGGCCTGAAAGTTTCCGGGCAAGTCCTCCCGGCCCTGCCGCATGGCGATGTCGGCCAGGGAATAAAGCAGCTCCTCGCGCACGTCCCCGGACGCGCCCGGATGCCGCAGCATGGTCTCCATGACGGCCCTGGCCTCGTCCAATCTGCCGTCGTCGAGCGCCTTTCGGGCCTGTGCGGACAGGACTGCCAGCTCCTCCGTGGCGTTGGCCGTGGCATTTGCCGCAGGCACAGACGCATTTTCCGGAAGCATGGCAGTCCCGTCGGAGGCATTCACATCCGCCGGGATATTTTCGTCCTGCGCCGCGGGTACGCCCTGAATATCCCCTGCATTGACGGCTTCCGGCCCCGGAGCGGAGGCGTTCCCCAGAACATCGCTGACAAACTCTTCTTTTCCGGCTCCTGGTCCGGCAGGCGAGGATGAAGCGAGCTGCGGCGCAGGTTTCTGTCCGGACAAAACCGTGGGAAGCTTGTCTTCCGGCACTGCGGGAGAAGACGATTCTTCCTCCTGCGGGGCCTCTCCTTTTTTGGGAAGCGGTCTGGCGTGATCCAAACTGGGCAGCACCACCACCGGCTCGATGACGAACCGTCCTCCGCGCGAGGCGGATTTCTTCCCGGACGGCTTCGTGCCTGCGGCTGGTTCCCTGGCCGGAGAATCCTGTGCGGGCAAACCTGTCGTGCGATTGGCGGATTCACCAGACAGATATTCCGGCCGGGCAGAGGAGGGCGGCTCTCCGGCCGGTTTCATATCGACGGACCTGTCCTCCGAAGCCTCCGGGCCGGACGAAACGGCCGTCTGGTTCGCGGCAGCGCCCTGTGGAGCAGTTTCCCGTATGGGAGAGCGGCCGGGCCAAAATATTTTTCCGCGCAAATGGCCTTTTCCCGAAAGAAATTCCGGCTCCACGCCGGAT
>JAUMXF010000001.1:8808-62082 GCA_030529235.1 Pseudomonadota bacterium | reverse complement strand
CTAGTTCCAGCCGCCGCGGTCCATGGCCCGTACGGCTTCGGCGTTGTATTTCTCGATCTCGGACAGATTCAGGTTGTCGGCCTTGAATTCGCCCATCTCCGCCACCGACCCCGTGGCCTTGACCTTGGGATTGACCGGGTATTCGTTGTTTTCGCGGGCGTAGATCTCCTGCGCCTTTTCACCGGAAAGAAACTCCAGCAGTTTGACCGCTCCCTCGACATTGCGCGCGCTGGCCGTCACCCCGGCCCCACTCAGGTTCATGTGCGCGCCGCGGTCGCCCTGATTGGGCCACAGCACGGCCACCTTGTCCGTCACGTCCTTGTCTCCGGGTTTGCCCGAGGCCAGCATTCGGGCGTAGTAGTAGGAATTGGCCACGGCCACCGCGCATTCGCCCGAGGCCACGGCTTTTATCTGGGCGGTGTCGTTGTCCTGAGGCTTGCGGGCGAAATTGTTGACGAAGCCCTTGATCCAGCGGTCCACCTGCTCCACTCCGTGATGGGCGATCAGGGCCGCCACCAGAGACTGATTGTAGATGTTGGAGGAGCTGCGCACGCAGACCACCTTGCCCAGTTCCGGATCGGCCAGGGCCTCGTAAGTGGCGATCTGTTCGGGTTTGACGCGTTTCGGATCGTAAAAGATGACCCGCGCCCTGGCGGACAGTCCGTACCAGAATCCTTCGGCGTCACGGTAGGATTCCTTGATGTTTTCGTTGAGCGCGGAAGACTTGACCGCCTGCAGGACTCCGGCCTGTTTGGCCGCCACGAGATTGCCCACGTCCACGGTCAGCAGCACGTCGGCCGGGCTGTTCTTCCCTTCTGCCTTGAGCCGCTCCAGCAGGGCCGGGCCCTCGCCCGTCAGCAGCTTGTACTGCACTCCGGTCTGTTTGGAGAACTCGTCAAGAAGCGGCTTGATCAGATGCTCCTGGCGGGCGGAATAGATGTTGACCTCGGCGGCGAAACCCACGGAGGCGCAGAACAACGCGGCGGCGGCAAAAACGCCGGACCATAAAATTCGTCTGAAGCAACTTTTCATGCAAAACTCCTGCTTGGGATCATGTGTTGAAATAAAGGAGAACCTGCCTGAACACCATGCCAATCCACCAGTTTTTCTGGTAAAAATTCCCCTCGTCCTCTCTGAAATTCTTCATTTTCTGAATTGGCCCCAAGACACTCTAAAGAAAATTATTCGTTGCGACAAATATTTTTCCGCTGCCGGGAGAAATAAATTCTGCCGGGCAGAAGCGCGGCTCTCCGCCAGAAGAGCTCCCGTTCCGGAAAGGCCGGGAAACCGCCGACAGGGTATTCCATAATCCGCAGTGTATTTGACCTTGAGAAAGGCTGCGTTTAAAATCTTTCGATTTCATCGGCGGAACAACGTACGGCGCATGCGCCAGGGCTCCGCCCCGCCCTCCAACCCCAACCCCCGAACGCCCATGCCCAAAAGAACGGATCTCAAGAAAATCATGCTCATCGGCTCCGGGCCCATCGTCATCGGACAGGGCTGCGAATTCGACTACTCCGGCACCCAGGCCCTGAAGGCCCTGAAGGAAGAGGGCTACGAAGTGGTTCTGGTCAATTCCAACCCGGCCACCATCATGACCGACCCCGATCTGGCCGACCGCACCTACATCGAACCCATCGAGCCCGAGACCGTGGCCCGGATCATCGAAGAAGAGCGGCCTTGCGCCCTGCTGCCCACCCTGGGCGGCCAGACCGGTCTGAACACGGCCGTGGCCGTGGCCGAAAACGGCGTGCTGGAAAAGTACGGAGTCGAGCTTATCGGCGCGTCCCTGCCCGCCATCAAAAAAGCCGAAAGCCGCCAGCTCTTCCGCAAGGCCATGGAGAGAATCGGGCTCAGGGTGCCCAGAAGCGGCATTGCCCGGACCATGGACGACGTCCGGGAGTGGGGAGAAAAGCTCAAATTTCCCATCATCGTCCGTCCGGCCTTCACTCTGGGCGGCACGGGCGGCGGTGTGGCCTACAACAAGGAAGACCTGGAGCGCATCGCCCAGCAGGGCCTGGCCGCCAGCCTGACCAGCGAGGTCATGCTCGAAGAGTCTCTCCTGGGCTGGAAAGAGCTCGAAATGGAAGTGATCCGGGATAAAAAGGACAATTGTTTCATTGTCTGCTCCATCGAAAACTTCGATCCCATGGGCGTGCACACGGGCGACTCCATCACCGTGGCGCCGGCGCAGACCCTGACCGACGCCGAATACCGGAAAATGAGGGACGCCTCCCTGGCCATCATGCGCGAAATCGGCGTGGACACGGGCGGCTCCAACATGCAGTTCGCAATAAACCCGGCCGACGGCGAGATGATGGTCATCGAGATGAACCCGCGCGTATCGCGCTCCTCGGCCCTGGCGTCCAAGGCCACGGGATTTCCCATCGCCAAGATCGCGGCCAAGCTGGCCGTGGGCTACACTCTGGACGAGCTGCAAAACGACATCACCCGCGAAACCATGGCTGCCTTCGAGCCCGTCATCGACTACGTGGTGGTCAAGATTCCCCGTTTCACCTTCGAGAAATTTCCCGGCTCCGAGGACTATCTGACCACGGCCATGAAAAGTGTGGGCGAGACCATGGCCATCGGCCGGACCTTCAAGGAAGCCCTGCAAAAGGGCCTGCGCTCCCTGGAGATCGGCTATCCCGGCCTGGGCCGCAATTTCGACGGTCAGGCGCCGGAAACCGAAGACATCCTGGCCGGACTGCGCAAACCCAATTCCCGCCGTCTGTTCCAGATCCGCCAGGCGCTGCTGGCCGGGCTCACCGTGGAGGACATCCACGCCGCCTCGGCCATCGATCCGTGGTTTCTGCGCCAGATCAGAGACATCGTGGATTTCGAGGCGGTGCTCAAGAACACGGGACTGCGCGGCAACCTCTCCGTAAGCAATCCGGAATTCGCGGATGTGCTGCGCAAGGCCAAGGTCATGGGCTTTTCCGACCGCCAGCTGGCCTCCATCTGGAAGCGCAAGGAGATTGACGTCCGTTCCATGCGCAAGGAAGCGGGCATCATCCCCGCCTACAAACTGGTGGACACCTGCGCGGCGGAATTCGAGGCTTACACGCCCTACTATTATTCCGCCTACGAGACCGAAAACGAAGCCCGCACCTCGGACCGGCGCAAGGTGGTCATTCTGGGCGGCGGACCCAACCGCATCGGGCAGGGCATCGAGTTCGACTACTGCTGCGTGCACGCCTCCTACGCCCTGCGCGAGATGGGCATCGAATCCATCATGGTCAACTCCAACCCCGAAACCGTGTCCACGGACTACGACACCTCGGACCGCCTCTATTTCGAGCCCCTGACCCGCGAGGACGTGCTGGCCATCATCGAACAGGAAAAACCCGAGGGCGTCATCGTGCAGTTCGGCGGCCAGACTCCGCTGAATCTGGCCGTGGCCCTGATGCGCGAAGGCGTTCCCATTCTGGGGACCTCGCCCGACTCCATCGACCGGGCCGAAGACCGCGAACGCTTTCAGGCCCTTCTGCAAAAGCTCGATCTGCTCCAGCCCGACAACGGTACGGCCATGAGCGTGGACGAAGCCGTGGCCGTGGCCGGACGCATCGGCTATCCGGTGGTGGTGCGCCCCTCCTACGTGCTGGGCGGCCGGGCCATGGACATCGTGTACGACGAGAAATCCCTGCACGATTATTTCGACAGGCATGTCACCGTGGCCCCGGAGCATTCCATCCTCATCGACAAGTTTCTGGAAAACGCCATCGAGATCGACGTGGACGCCCTGAGCGACGGCGAAGACACATATGTGGCGGGCATCATGGAGCACATCGAGGAGGCGGGCATCCACTCCGGCGATTCGGCCTGCGTGCTGCCGCCCCACACCGTGGGCAAGATGTGGCTTCAGGAGATCGAGCGCCAGACCGTGGCCCTGGCCCGCGAACTGGGCGTGGTGGGGCTCATGAACATCCAGTTCGCCCTCAAGGACGAGCAGGTGTACATTCTGGAGGTGAACCCGCGGGCCTCGCGGACCTCGCCCTTCGTGTCCAAGGCCACCGGAGTGCCCCTGGCCAAGCTGGCCACACGGGTCATGCTGGGGGAAAAACTCAAGGAGCTGAATCCCTGGGCCATGCGCAAGGGCGGCTATTACGCCGTAAAGGAGGCCGTGCTGCCCTTCAACCGCTTCCCCGGCGTGGACACCCTGCTGGGGCCGGAAATGCGTTCCACGGGCGAAGTCATGGGCATCGATCCGTCTCTGGGGCTGGCCTTCATGAAATCCCAGATCGCCGCCGGGCAGTTCATACCGAACGCCGGATGCGTCTTCATTTCCGTCAACGATCACGACAAGGAAGGCATTGTCGTCCCGGCCAGAACCTTCCAGAAACTGGGCTTCACCATCATGTCCACCAGAGGCACGGCCGCCTTTCTGGCGCAGCGCGGCGTGGACTGCCAGGTGGTGAACAAGGTTTACGAAGGCCGGCCCAATGTCGCCGACCATATCAAAAACGGCGACATCCAGCTGGTCATCAATACATCCTCGGGCAAACGGACCAAGGAAGATTCCTCCGAACTGCGCCGGGCCACCATCCTCTACGGCCTGCCGTACACCACCAATCTCGCGGCGGCCAAGGCCCTGGCCCTGGCGGTCAAGGAATGCCAGGCCGCCGGCCTGGGTGTGAAATGCCTGCAGGAATACTACGCGGGGTCCAAGGAGTTTTAGCCCGGCATCTCCCGCGCCTTCCGGAGACAGAAAAAATCGCCCCCCTCGTCAGACAGACTGGCGAGGGGGCTTTTTTGAGCCATCCATTATGGCTGGTTCCGGCGGCCCGCCGTAATCTGGCATGGTTCTGGCTTTGCCCCCGGCGGAGGATTTCATGCACGAGCCCACACCCAATACCATTCGCAACGCCCACGCACGGCTGCGCCCATCCCCGCAGGCGGAAAACGCTTCCGCGCGGCGTCTCTCCGGCATGGAGCTGACGCTTGGGAGCCCCCCGGCCAGTCAATACCTTGACATCTTCAACAGGGAAATGAAGCCCAGATCCGCCAACTGGGCCATCTGGTGGTCCGACCTGATGATGACCATGTTCATCATGTTCGCGGCCCTGTATGCCTTTCAGATGCCGGTCAGCCGGGCGGTGCCCTCTCCGTCCGAGCCCATGCCCGTGGTGGTCAGACCCAGGCCCGACGACGCGGGCTCCATCCTGGCCCGCATCCATGACCAGATACGCGACGTGATCCAGCGGGAGGGTCTCGGCGACAGCGTGATCGCGCGGCTGACCCCGGGCAAGAGCCTGCGGGTGACGCTTGCGGGAGACGCCTTCTTCATCTCCGGCTCGGCGACCCTGCGGCCGGAAGGGAAAAACGCTCTGGCTCCCCTCGCCCGGATCCTGCGCGGAGCCCCGCATTCACTGGCCGTGTCCGGACACGCTTCGGCCGGGGAATCCCTGCCGGACGGCTCCGGACCGTGGACTCTTTCCACGGCCCGGTCCGGGGAAGTGGCGAAATTCCTGATCCGGGACGGCGTGTCTTCCGACCGCGTCAGCCTGGCCGGTTACGGCGACCAGCGCCCTCTCCGGAAAGACATGGCGGCCAGTGCCCGGAACAGACGGGTGGATCTGGTTCTGAGCATGGACAATCCCACCGAACCGGTGCCGGAAATCACCCAGAGCGGAAGCGGATTCAGAAGCTGGGTGGCGGAAAAGGAATCCGCCGGCTCCAGATGATCCGGCCGGAGCGCCTTTTCAATTGAACAGCGCGCCCGGCTTGCGGACGTGGAGGAAAAATGGACTGGAAATCGCGGATCGGGCTGTTGCTGTGCGCCCTGATTTTCGCGGCGGGCTTTGCCGGCAGCGGAGATGTGAGCAGATATTTCAACGCGGCGGGGCTGCTGGTGGTCCTCGGCGGCAGTTTCGGCGCGGCCATCGCCAGCTTCCGCATGCAGCGCCTGTCGTATGTATGGAAGGTGCTGCGCAACTCGTACCGCGCGAAGATGAAGGAGCCGTCGGAAATCGTGGAAATTCTGGTGGATCTTTCGGTTAAGAGCCGCATCCGGGGCCTGCACACCCTGGCCGAGGACGAACGGGAGACATCCATCATGTTCCTGCGCCGCGCCCTGGGGTTCGTGGTGGACAACTACTCCCAGGAGCAGACCGCCGACATCCTGCACACGGAGATGTTCTTCTTCAAGCAGCGCCGGGATGAATCCGAGCGTGTGCTGCGGATCATGGCCGACATCTGCCCGGCCATCGGTCTGGCCGGAAGCGTCATCGGCCTGATCGGCATGCTGTCCGGAGTGAACGACACGTCCGTGGTGGTTTCCACCATCCCCATCGCCCTGACCTCCACCCTGTACGGAGTGATTCTGGCCAACTTCGTCCTGCTGCCCATGGCCGCCCGCGTGCGCGAGGTCACGGACCATGAACTCCTGCTGCAGAAAATCATCATCGAAGGCATCCGCGCCATCCAGAGCGAGCTGAATCCGCGCGTGCTGGAAGTAAAGCTCAAGTCTTTTCTCACGCCCTCGGCGCGGGAAGGCCAGCTGGTTTCCCTGGCCCGGATCAAGGAGCGTTTCGGCCTGCACGGGCAGGAACCCGCCGGGGCCGGTCAAAAATCTGCCGCGGCCCCCCGCGAAGAGCAGGAGGCCGTGCCCGTTTCCGAGCTCATAAAGGAAAAACAGCCGGAAACACGAAAGGCCGGGTAACGAAAGGCCGGGCTCTGTTCCCACCCTGGGCGTCTACGCCGTCGTGCCGTGCACCAGGGCGCATATCTCCTGCATGGCCTTGGCCGGATTCTCCTGCTGAAACACGTTGCGCCCCACGCATACGCCCGCCGCGCCCGCGTCCAGAGCCTCCCGCAGGGTGCGGACAAAAACACGGAAATCCCCGTTCCGCGGCCCCCCGCTGACCACCACCGGAGCCGGGCAAGCCGACACGGCCCGACCGAAACTCTGGGGATTGCCGCAGTAGGGCACCTTGATCACATCGGCCCCCAGTTCCGCGCCGATGCGGATGCTGTGCGCCACCAGAACCGGGTCCGTCTCGTTCACGATCTGTCCGCCGCGGGCGTAAATCATGGCCAGCAGCGGCAGGCCCAGCTGATGCGCGTCTTCCACGCACGCTCCCAGATCCGCGAGCATGCGGTCTTCGAGGTCGTTGCCGATATTGATGTGCATGGACACCATGTCCGCGCCGAGCCGCAGCGCCTCGGGCACGGAGCAGACCAGAGCCTTGCTGTACGGCGGCAGACCGTGGCGGGTGCCCGCCGAGAGATGCACCACCAGCGACTGGTCCAGTCGCACTTCCCCGCCGTGAGCCATGGTCATGCCCTTGTGCAGCACCACCGCCTGGATGGGCAGGGCGCGCGCGGCCCGCAGCACCTCGCCGGGATCTTCCAGTCCGGCGATGCTGCCCTCCGAAAGGCCGTGGTCCAGCGGCAGAATGACCGTCCGTCTGGATTCGGGGTGAAAAAGGCGGGCGGCCTTGCGCAAATGTCCGATCATGGTCTTTCTCCTTTATCTGTCCGACCACAGACAGCGGTTTCCCTTGACTGTCAGAAATCCCAGCGGAAGACTTCTGTAATACATCGCCCGGCGTCCGGCCGTTCCGCCTGAAGGCATGCTCTGACCGGAGAGCAGGGCGTGGATGGGGAGCACCTCGTCCAGCACCAGAGCGCCGCCGTCCGGCTCCGGGGGAACGAACAGCCGCAGCGCCGGGTCCACGCACAGGGAAGCCCCCGACGCCTTGCCCACTCCGAAACCCTGCCAGCGAAGTGCTTCCGGAAAAATGCGGCGGGCTTTCTCCAGAATCAGATAAGCCCGGCCCCCGGCGCAGAGAAATTCGTGCGGAGACCGCGGGCCGCTGTCAAGGCCCGTGCGGGCCCGGAACTGCGCCGAAGAAACGATGACGCCGGGCAACGGCGGGAAAGCATTTTCCTCTTCCACGGCATATTCTCCGGGCCTAGTCAGGCAGGCCAGAAAAAAACCCTGAGCCCCGCTGCCCGCCCCGTCTACCAGCAGGCAGCCCGGCAGGCTCGGGGCGAAGGAAAACCCGGCAAAAGGCGGCAATTCCGCCACCGCAAGACCCAGATGGTCCACGGCGAAGCGGACCTGATCCTCGTTTTCGCGCCGGTTCGTGGTGCAGGTGGAATACAAAAGCCGACCGCCGGGAGCCAAAAGCGCGGCCGCCTTGCGCAGCAGCTCCCGCTGCAGCACCTCCAGCGGAACGGTTTTCTTTCCGCGCCACATGCGCGCCGCAGCCGGATTTTTTTCCACCGTGCCCCACCCGCTGCACGGCGCATCCAGCAGAATCCACGGCCATGCGCCCTCACGCAGAGGGAGCCGCTGGCCCTCGTAACGGCAGGTGGCCACATTGAAGCATCCCAGATGCCGCATGTTCGCGCGCAGCGTGGCCAGACGGTCCGGGCTCGGCTCATTGGCCAGCACCACGCCGCCGGGACCGACCAGCTGGGACAGAAGGCCGGTCTTGCTGCCCGGACTGGCGCACAGATCCAGCACCACGGCATCCCGCGCCGGAGCCAGCGCCAGAGGCGGCAGCATGGAAGATTTGTCCTGAATGTAGATGTAGCCGAAGCGCGCGGCCAGACTGCGGCCCAGGGGTATGGGTTCCCCGGTCAGCACCCGCGCGCCGTCGAAAAACTCCTCCCCATGGAAGGAAAAGCCCTCGGCCCGGAGCAGGGCCTCCACATCCGCAACCTGCTTCGGCGCGCAGACCAGCCGGAAAGAACGATGAGTGTTTTTCATGAGGCATTCTGGAGGGATATTTGACAAGCCCCGCACTAGCCATCAAGAAAAGTCCTGTCAAAAATGGCGGAGGCGGCATGGAACGGATCAGAACCCAGGTGCGGGTGGTGGAGGTCGGCCCCGAGGAGGACGGCCGCAAGCTGCTCTCCTTTCTGGAAGCCCGCCTGGGGCACCTGCCTTCGGGCCTGTACATGCGTCTGGTGCGAAGCGGCCGGATTCGCCTGGACGGCCGCCGCTGCAAACCCTTTGACCGCGTTCAGACCGGGCAGAAGGTGCGCATTCCGCCGGTGGAGGTGGAGCGGAAAGAAGAAGCTCCGCCACAGGGCAGCCTTGCCATTGTCCATGAGGACGGCGACATGCTGGTCATCGACAAGCCCGCCGGGCTGCCCGTGCATCCCGGAACGGGCTGGACGGACTCCGTGCACGGCCGGCTGGATGTCTGGCAGCCCCGCCCCATCCCCGTGCACCGGCTGGACCGGGATACCTCCGGACTGCTGCTGTGCGCCAAAACCCACAGGTTTCTGCGGTCCATGCACTCCATCTGGCATACGGTGACCAAGGCGTACGTCTGCTGGGTGGAAGGGCTTTGGCCGCATGGCTCCTGGCATACCGTGATTTCGGAGCTGAGCAAGACGGGCACGCCGCGCGGCGAGCGGATGTGCAGCGGCCAGGGCAGGCGGGCTGTTTCCCATGTCCATCCGCTGGAGAAAAAGGACGGCAGGACACTTCTCGCGGTGGTGCTGGGAACGGGGCGGACCCATCAGATCCGGGTGCATCTGGCGGACAGCGGACACCCCATCGTGGGTGACGCCAAATACGGACGCGGCCGGGGGCTTCTGCTGCACGCGGCGGTGCTGCGCTGGCCAGGGCACTCCTTCTCGGCGCTGCCCAAATGGCCCGGTCCCTTCGCGCCGGAACAAGGCTGCGAGGAAGAAATCTTCAGTCTGCTGGCGGGAAATTTTCCCGGACGAGAGGACATATGACGGAACATCGCACGCAGAGCGCCTACTGGTGCGCGGCCCTGCTCCTTGTGACCGCAACCACCCTGATCAGATGCTGGTTCATAGGTTCGGGACAGGTGGGGCTTTCCCCGGACGAGGCGCAGTACTGGGACTGGAGCCGGACTCCGCAGTGGTCCTACTACTCCAAAGGCCCGCTCATCGCCGTCATCAACATGGCGGGCACGGCTCTTCTCGGCCCCACGGAGGCCGGCGTGCGGGCCGGGGCCGTGTTCGGCTCGGCCGTCATGCAGCTGGCCGTGCTGGGCTGGGTCGGTCTGTACATGGGCCGTATCCGCACGGCGTTCTGGACGCTTTTCGCCCTCAACACCACTCCTCTCTTCGCGGCCGGAAGCGTGCTCATGACCACGGACAATCCTCTGCTGACCTGCTGGATCGCCGCCCTGATCTGCCTTCATCTGGCCGTGGACAAGGGCTGGCGGGCGGCCTTCGTTCTGCTGGCCGTTTTCCTGGCCGTGGGGATCACGGCCAAATACACCATGCTCCTTTTCATTCCCCTGGCACTGGGAGCCGGATGGTGGATCGGAAGAAAACAGAAATTGCCGGACGGCTTCCGACCCCGGCTCGGAAAAGCCCTGGCCATCGGCGGGTTCGCGGGTTTTCTGCCCATCGCCGCCTGGAACGCCGGCAACGGCTGGGCAGGCATCAAGCATGTCCTCTACCGGGGCGGCATGGCCGGAGAAAAAGCCCGCGTCCTGTTCGATCCGGAAAATTTTTTTGAATATCTGGGTGGCCAGCTGGGCGTCATCACTCCGTGGTGGCTGGTATTTCTTCTGCTTGGAGCGTGGCTGACGGGCCGGAAAATTTTCTCCGGCGGCACCGGGGAGTGCGGCCTTTCCCGAAGCACGGCCATCATCCTCACGGTTTTCTTCTGGCCCGTGTGGCTCTTTTTTCTTCTGTGGAGCCTGCACACCAAAATCGAGGCCAACTGGTCCGCCGCCGCCTATCCCGCGGGAATGGTCATGGCCGGGCTGGCCGTGGAGCGGTTCATGGCCGGAAACGCCGGACGCAGGCGCGTCTTCGTATGGCCCGCTCTGGGCGTGCTGGTCTTTCTCGGCCTGCATCTGCCGGGGTACATTCCATGGGACGGACCCAAAAATCCCGTACATCGCCTGCTGGGCTGGGAAGAGCTGGGCTCCGCAGTGGCGAAAATGCAGGAGGAGCTGGGCGGACCGGCTTTTACCCTGAGCGACGAGTACGGCGTCACGGCCGAACTTTCCTTTTACGTGCCGGGACAGAAACGGGCCTTCTGCGCGGCCGGAAGCCGCAAAATGAATCAGTATGACTTCTGGCCCGGCCCGGACGCGGAACAAACCAATGCGGTTCTCGTGATCAAGGGCAGGAAGCCCACTGTACCGGACTCGGTGCGAAGCATGTTCGCCAGTGTCGGAGAACCCGTCATGCTGACCACAACCCAAGGGCCCCGCCAGGGGCAGACTTTTCTCCTCTTCCCGTGCCGGGGGTACACCGGCCAATGGCCCGCACAGGAAGGAAAAACTTTTTAGACAGGCGGCTTAGGCAGACACATGCGCTTCATCCATAATACCAGCACGGATCCGGCCTTCAACCTGGCCGCCGAGGAATGGCTCCTGCGCCATACAGAGACCGATGTTTTCATGCTCTGGCGCAATGCCCCGGCCGTCATCGTGGGACGCAACCAGAACACCTCCGCCGAAATCGACGAGGACTTCGCCCGCCAGCGCGGCATCAGGGTCATCCGCCGCCTGACCGGAGGCGGAGCCGTCTTCCACGATCTGGGCAATGTCAACTTCACTTTCATCCAGCTCGGACAGCGCACCAGCCTGGATTTCCACCGCTTCACCCGGCCTATTCTGGAAGCCCTGCGCGCTCTTGGCATAGACTGCCGGTTCGAGGGGCGCAACGACCTGATCATCGACGGGCGGAAATTTTCGGGCAATGCCCAGACCATCGAGAAGGACCGGGTTCTGCACCACGGCACGCTCCTCTTCTCGGCGGAAATGGCCGACCTGTCCGGCGTGCTCAAGGTCAATCAGGCCAAGTATGCGGACAAGGCCGTGAAAAGCGTCCGGAAGCGGGTCACGAATATCTCCAGCCACCTGAAAGAGCCCCTCTCCGTGGAGGATTTCATCGCTCACGTCATGCGGCATGTCGCGGCGGGCATTCCCGGCTTCCGGCAGGATATCTCTTCCGGGGAGGAGGCGGACATCTCCGCCCTGGCGGATGCCAAATACCGCACCTGGGAATGGAATTTCGGCGCGTCCCCGGCCTACGCCTTCACCCGCGCCACGCGCACCGCGGGCGGCGTGGTGGAGGTGCATCTGGACGTCTCGCGGGGAATCATCGCCGAGGCCAGAATCTTCGGCGATTTTTTCGGCGTGCGGCCCGTGGAGGAACTCGAACGGCTGCTGGCCGGATGCGCGCATGAACGAAAGGCCATTGAAGAACGCCTCGGGCATGTGCACATCGGAGACTACATAAGCGGCGTGGAGCCGCAGGACGTGCTGCATTGCTTCTTCTGACGCGCGCCTTTTTCCGGAGCAGCCGCCCTCCGGCATGAAATCCTTCCCGGAAGAGTTGCCCGCCCCACCAACTTTCTTTATCCTTGCCCGAATTGACTGATTCATTTCAGGAAATCAGTCCGCTCAAGGAGAACCGCATGGATCCCGCACTGGCCAAACCGTTCATCAAAGCGACGCAGGACGTTCTTTCCGCCATGGCCGCCCTGAACATCACGGCGGATACGCCATACCTCAAAAAAGACAGAAAGGGCGCGGGAGACGTGTCCGCCGTGATCGGCATCACGGGAGACAAAAGCGGCTCGTTTTCCATTTCCTTCGACCGCAAGACAGCCATCCACCTCACCAAGCAGATGCTCGGCGACGCCATCGAGGACATCGTGCAGGACGTTCAGGACGCGGTGGGCGAAATCACCAACATGATCTCGGGGCAGGCCAGGGTGGGCCTTGTGGACATGGGCCTGAAGCTCCAGGGCTCCACGCCGTCGGTCATCATGGGGGACGGGCATACCATCACCCACATGGTTTCGGCTCCGGTCATGGCCATTCCCTTTTCCTGCGAAGCCGGCACCTTCACCCTCGAATTCTGTTTTGCCTGAAAACCGGATGAGCGAAACGGGCAACATCAACGACCAGGTGGCCCAGCTGCTGCTTGGGGCCAAAAATCCGCTGCAGACCGCTCCGGCCGAATTCGACATTCTGGAAATGCCGCTTGAAGGCGTGGCCGCGTTCTGGCTGTCCATAAAAAAAACCCTGGATACCAAGAAAAAAGGCCATTCCTTCCTGCAGGAGGAAGCCCGCCATACCCGTGAACCCCATATCCGCTTCCTGCTCGAACTGGCTTCTTCGTCCTTTTCTCCGGAACGCTGCGAAACCCTGGCCGCCATCCGCAAAAACAACATCCTGTCCGAGCTGCACCGGAAATACGTGCTCATGGCCATCGCCCTGCTCGGCATCGTGTCCAAGGAAAACCCGCAGAAAGTCATGATCCGCTTTCTGTCCAAATTCCACATCGCGCCCATTTTCGAAAAACAGGTCTTCGAGGTGGCCCAGGTCATGCTCAGAAACCTGGAAAACACCGAGCTGAATAAGGCCAAGTTCCTGAATATCGACCACAAGCTGAGCATCGAGGCCCTGATCATCAACCTCATTTTTTACTGCATGCTGGCCCGCCGCAACGGTCCGAAATTCCTGCTCGATTTCCGGGAATACATCGCGTCCCGCTACTTCAAGGACGGCCTGGCCCTCATCTGCGACGGTTTTGACTACGATTTCGTCAAATTCCGCCTGAATCTGGTCAAAAAAGAATTTCTGGCCGCCACGGAAACCAAGCTGGACCTTTCCATGTACATGATGGCGGGAATCAAGGCCGGAACGCCCTTCGACGACCTTTATCTCATCGCCAAAGCCTATCTCCCATGAAAAAAGCCGCCCGAAGGCGGCCTGTGCATGGTCCATTCCCGGCCGACGACGCGCCGAGCCGGGAAAATCTTATTCCTTGCTCTTCTTTTTTTTCTCCGGCCCTTTCAGCTGAAGCTGCCGATTCATTTCTTTGATCTGGACCGGCTTGCGGTAATGTTTGTCCATGTGCAGGCAGTTCACCGGGCAGTTGTCCACGCAAATGGCGCAGTACACGCAGGCATACGGGTCCACCGTCCATGTCTTGCCCACCTTGTCCACGGTGATGCATTCCGAAGGGCACTTTCTCTGACACATGCCGCACATGATGCATTCTTCGATCTCGATTTCCAGGTTTCCCCGGACGTTCTCGAAGATTTCCCTGACCTCTGCAGGGTAGAGCCGGGTATGGGGCCTGGCCAGAAAATTCCTCACAATGGTCGCAGTCATATCAAGCATGGAACTTCCCCTTAGCGCTCGGTGCAGCTGATGCACGGATCGATGGACAGGACGATGACCGGCACGTCGGCCATCTCGCATCCGGGCAGCATGGCCAAAAGCGGCGGCACATTGGCGAATGTGGGGGTGCGAATGCGCACCCGGTCCAGAAATTTTCCGCCGCTGGCCTTCACATAATACATGAGCTCCCCGCGCGGCTGCTCCGTGCGGCGGACGATTTCACCTTCGGGTCTGCCCTTGGGCTTGGCCCAGATATCTCCCCGGGGAATTTTTGAAACCAGCTGGCGGACGATGTCGATGGCCTGGTAGATTTCACGGAAACGCACCAGTGTGCGCGCGTAGCTGTCGCCGTCCGTTTCCACCACGGGTTCGAAATCCACATACTTGTAGCCGCCGTACCCGGTCATGCGGATGTCCTGGGCCACGCCGGAGCCCCGCAGCTGCGGGCCGGCGGCTCCCAGCTCGTACGCCTGGTCCCGGGTCAGCACGCCCTTGCCCACGGTGCGCTTCTTGACCGTATAATCGTTGGTCAGCACCGGCTTGATTCTGTCCAGCTCCTGTTCCAGTTCATCGGCCACCTGCAGCACCCAGCGCAGCTGGTCATCGCTCATGTCCCGGCGCGTGCCGCCCACGCGGTTCACGGACATGATCACCCGGTTGCCGGCGGTGGCCTCCATCACGTCCAGCACCCGCTCGCGAATGCGCCAGCAATGCATGAACAGGCTCTCCATCCCGAAAGCGTCGGCCAGCAGCCCGAGCCAGAGCAGATGGGAATGCATGCGGTGCAGCTCCGACCAGATGATCCGCAGAAAATCAGCCCGGGGCGGCACTTCCACGCCCAGCAGATCTTCGATGCACATGCAGTAGTTGTGCGCGTGAATACAGCTGCAGATGCCGCAGACGCGCTCCACCACCTGGACCATCTGGTCCACATCCTTGAGGGTCACCAGCGTCTCCAGGCCGCGATGCACATAGCCGAGGGTCGGCAGCGCTTCCGTGACGATCTCGTCCTGCAGCACCAGCCGCAGATGCAATGGTTCGGGCAGGACCGGATGCTGAGGTCCGAAGGGAACGATGGTCGCCATGATTACGCTCCCTCCCTGGCGGATTCCTTTTTCTCCATGCTGACCTTGCAGAACGGATATTTCTCCACTTCTTCCTCAAGATAGAGACGGCCGCCGAAATCGAGCACCAGTCCGTCGAACGTGACGCCGAAATGGTCCTGGGTTTCGTTTTCAATCAGAAGGGCCGCGAAATAGACTCCGGAAATGCTGGGCACGCTCTCGCCCTTGGCAACGGTCAGACGCACATGAAGCAGCTGCAGTTCCTTGTCGAAGTGATAGATGAGGTCCAAAGCCTCTCCAAGATCGACACAGGACAGCGTGACAAAACGGTAGCCCCGCCGCTTCATGGCCCGCGCCTCGTCCAGCAATTCCGCAGCCGTCAGATTCTTCGCTTCAAGAGCCATTTCCTACTCCGTTACCTGGCGCGCTTTTCTGTTGGCGTAAAACTCCCGGGCCTGACGCAATCTCTCCATCAGCGGAACATCGTCCCTGCCGGGGCGGCACTCCTTGAGCCGGTCCAGGGCCAGGACAATGCCGTCAATGATGGCTTCCGGTTTGGGCGGACACCCCGGAACATACACATCCACGGGGAGCACCTTGTCCACGCCGCCCACCACGTTGAAGGAGTCGCGGAAAATGCCTCCCGCCGTTCCGCATGCCCCGACGGCCACCACGGCCCGAGGCTCCGGCATCTGATCGTAAATGTTTTTCAGGGCCTTGGCGTTGCGGTAATTGACCGCGCCCGAAACCACCAGAATATCCGCATGTTTGGGATTGCCGATATTCAGGATGCCGAACCGCTCCACATCGTACACCGGGGTCAGACAGGCCAAAATTTCAATGTCGCAGCCGTTGCAGCTCCCGCAGTCGAAATGGACGAGCCATGGAGATTTGACTCTGGCTTTATGCAGAAAGTTCTTGAAAAAGCCCATACGCACACTCCACTCGCCCGCTAGAGGGGTTTGGCGAACAGCAGCGCCATGTTGAAAAACGACAGACTGATGCCCACCGCCCACACATAGGTCAGCATCCACTTCCAGGTCATTCTGGGCGTGATGTTGTCCACAACGATTTCAGCCATGTACGTCGCCACCATGAGTACGATGATTCCGGTCCAGCTGGTGCTCCAGAACAGGCTGCAGATGGCCAGGACGAGCACGATGTCGTACCAGTGCGCGATTTCCAGTATGGCCAGGTACGGGCCGGAGTATTCGGTCAGCACGCCTCGGACGACCTCCTGATGGGCGTGATGACTGGTCGAGATATCAAAGGGCGACTTGCGCAGCTTGATGGTCAAAGCGAATGTCAACACCAGATAAAGAAGCGGCAGCATCAGGAAGATGGGCCGGTCGTAGGCCAGGATGTCCGCGATCTTGAAGCTGCCCGTGACGAAATAGATGCCCACGAACACGATGACCAGCAGGGGCTCGTAGGTCAGCATCTGAATCAGTTCACGCTGGGCCCCCAGCTGGGAATAGGGGGAAGGGACGGCCAGGGCTCCCACGGCCATGAACACGGCGCCGATGGTCATGACAAAAAAGATCATGAGCAGGTCGCCCTGCATGGCGAAAAGCGCGATGCACAGGACCGAGGCCAGAAGATACACATGCACGCAAAAAATCTGCCAGTAGTTCACAACGGCCGGTTCCTTGCCCATGAGCTTGATCACATCGTAGAAGGGCTGAAGGATGGGCGGCCCATACCGGCCCTGGAACCACGCCGTCAGACGGCGATCGATGCCTGCCAGCAGGCCGCCGGCAACGGGGCTGAGAAGAACCGCGGCAATGACGTAGCATATGGTTTTCGTTTCCATCTTCAGAACACTCCCGCCAGCAGAACGGTCAGTATGCCGAGGGCCACGAGATTGACCCAGCCGGAAATTTTCTCCTCGCCGATGAGGTTCTCCATATAGTAATTTTCGGTCTTGAAGTCCGACCACACGCCCAAGGGGCCCTTGAAACCCAGCCGGGCGGGCTGATCCGCATCCTGAAGTCCGCAGACATAGGGCGTGGAGTACGCCCCGCGCCGGAAAAGGCGTTTGGCCGACGAGGCCCGCACAGCGTAAGTGACGCCCAAAGCGAGGACCACGAAGATCGGATACAGGGCGAACATGCCGATATTGTTGGAGATGACTCCGCGTGCCGCAACATAGAGGTCCGTGGAGTAAAAGCGCTCAAGAAGCGGCAGCACCATGGATGTATAGAGTCCCGGAGCCACAAAGCTGACCACCACGGCCATGACCGCCAGACTGACCAGAGGGATGCGCACCAGCCCGGACTGCTCCTCCTGAAGCAGGTTTTTTTCCGAAATAACGGAAGTCATGAGCAGACCGAGCCAACGCCCCCAGAAAACCATGGTCAGCGCCGAGCCGATGGCCAGCATGAGCACCACCAGAGGCAGACGCGCCGAAGCCTCCACGGCCATCCACTTGGAAAGCAGGGCCCCGAAGGGAGGCAGGAACATGGTTACGATGCCCACAACGGCCAACAGCGTCGTCACCGGCATGACACCGATCAACCCGCGCATGTCCTCGATGTTACGGCTGCCGATTTTCTGTTCGATAGTGCCCACGCACAAAAACATGAGCGCCTTGGAAATGGCGTGAAAGACGATAAGCAGAATGGCCGCGGCCATGGCCGCCGGCGTGTTGATGCCCGCACAGGCGATGATCATGCCCAGATTGCTGATGGTGGAATAGGCCAGAATCTTTTTGCCGTTGCTCTGGGAAAGGGCCAGCACAGCGGCCATCAGAAAGGTGAAAGCCCCGAACAACGCCACATAGTTGCTGAAAAGGGTGCCCGCGAAGGCCGGGGCCAAGCGGATGACCAGATACACCCCGGCCTTGACCATGGTGCTCGAGTGCAACAGGGCCGATGTCGGCGTGGGCGCCACCATGGCTCCGCACAGCCAGCTCTGAAAGGGTACCTGAGCGGCTTTGGTGAAACCGGCGAAACACAGGAAACCGATGGGCAGCAATGCCAGCTTGGCAGTGGAACCGGATGCGATGATTTCCTGCAGGGACAGGGGCAGCCCCTGAGAGCGGAAAAAAAGCATGGCGAAAACAAAGGCCACCCCACCCAGCATGTTCATCCACAGGGCTCTGGTGGCATTCTTGACCGCGATGTCCGTACCGTCATGCTTTATGAGCATAAAGGAGCAGAATGTGGTGACTTCCCAGAAAAAATAGAGCCACAGCAGATTGTTGGCGAAAACGAGACCGTTCATGGCCCCTAAAAAAAGGACCACGAAAAAGAAAAACCTGCCTTGCCGCGAGGTCTCCAGCTTCAGATGATGCTCATGCTCCTTCATGTAGGACAGGCCGTAAACGCAGATCAGGGAGCCGATGATGGAAATGATCAGACACATGATCATGGAGAACTGGTCGCCGTACAGGGCCGCGCCCATGTTTTCCGTGGGCTTCATGAAGAATTCGAGAAAGGCCAGAGGAACGATCTGCAGCAGGGTCAGCCCCGCCACCAGTTTATTCCTGAGCTGGTAACTGATGCCCAGAATCACGAACAGCAGGGCGAAATCGAGAAAAGCGAGCAGCGCATTCGGATCGATCCCGAGAAAACTCCCGGGAGTCAGGGAAAAGGCCTCCCCCCGCACCAGAAAAAGTGACGCCAGGGAGACTGTCACACCGGTTCCCACAACCAGCATGGTTCTCAGAGCGGGGATATTGATCAGGCATAATCCCGCCGTGATAAACGGCAGGATGACGCTGACCGCCAGCATCTGCGGGATGAGCATAGACAGGGAACCTCCTTGCGTTAACTCCAGTTACCGGCACACATTTATCAGGAATCAACTGGAACGATTGGCCGATATGCTTGTCTATACCAGGCAGGGGAATGCTCTATTTATAATATCGAACAGAAAGGCTTGGCTAGTTTAAGAAAGAGGCAGCGTCAATACCAGGAAACGAAAGACAAAACAGCAGAATCAAACGCACATGAAAGTTAAAGAAATACTGTTTGTTCAATCAATGTATATAATGTGATATTACGTCCAGAAAATCGGAAACAACATGCTTTCTCCAAAAAGAAGCGTCAGGATCGCTCCCAGACATAGAAAGGGGCCAAAAGGAATCTTCATGTGCAGTCCCTTTCCGGACTGAAACAACGCGGGCAGAAAAGCGAGAAGCGCCGAGAGAGAGGAGAGAAACACCATAACCGGCAGTCCGGAAACACCCACCAGAGCGCCCAGGCTGAGCATGAGCTTGACATCCCCCATGCCCAGAGCCTCCAGCTTCCTCAGACGCAGATATGCCTGCTGCAACAGCAGAAAGCTGCCCGCGCCAGCGAGAGCTCCAAACACGGTTTCAAGCCAGTCCACCGGGAAAAAAAGCGGTGTGGACAGGGCCAGCAAGGCCGCCGGATAAGTCAGGGTATCCGGCAGAGTAAACGAGTGCAGATCGATGAAGCTGGCCACCAGAAAGATGCCCAGAAACACCATGTATACGACCCACTGCAGGGTCAAACCGTATGTCAGGGCGAAAAGCATGGCCAGAATACCGGAAAGGAGCTCCAGCAGAGGGTAACGCCACGAGATGTGCTGCCTGCACGACCGGCACCGGCCCCGCAGCAGGACATAGGAGAGAAGGGGGATATTTTCCCACCAGGAAAGAACATGCCCGCAGGCCGGGCAATGAGAGGCCGGCCAGAGCACAGACTGTCCGCTCAGGTAGCGGTGCACGCAGACATTGTAGAAACTGCCCAGGCAAAGCCCCAGAATCAGGGCGGACACGGGAAAAAAATACGGCTCGGCGAGAATATCAATCATGAGGGCGGCCTTTGTTCACAGATTATTCTTTCCTGGCCCGCCAGGGCGGACAGGTCATCCGGCCATGATCTCATGCGTCCAGGTGGAAGATTCCATCACGGCTTTGTCCACGAGGTCGAAGGGCAGTCCCAGATGGCTCGCTCCGGCCTCCAGTCCTGACCAGTCCCCGCGGTCCAGTTTCTCCAGCAATATGATCCATTCGGAATCCGCATTCCCGGCCTTGGAAAGGACGGACCTGAGCATGGGGTCCAGAGAAATCTCTTCCAGCACCTGCCCCATCTGCTGATCGAGAATGGCGTCAAGCAGGGAGAAAAAACCCAGCAGAAACATGCTGTCGGGCTCAAACGGCGCGGAGTGCTCCTCGGCCAGAAGCTGCAGAAAGCGCCCGCGCTGCGCGGACAGCCGGACCAGTTCGTGGGCCCTGTCCGTGGTGCTGATGTCTGAAAGAACAATGACCTGCAGCCACTGGCGGAGATTCTGCAGTCCCAGCATGGATACGGCCCGCCGGATGGATTCCACGGGGGTACGCAAGCCGAATTTGGCCGAATTGATGTAGCGCAGCAGCCTGTAGGAGATGGAAAGATCCGTCTGGATGATCTGTTCGAGTCTGTCGATGTTGGTATCGGGCGAAGCCAGTTCCTTCAGCAGCTTGATCTTGGTCGTTTCCCCCGAGGCAAGTTTGCGCCCGGGGACGATTTCCGGTTTGCTGAAGAAGAATCCCTGAAAATAAGTGAACCCGAGGCGCTGACAGACCTTGAACATGTCCTGGTTTTCCACCTTCTCCGCCAGCAGGACGACCCCGTATCTGGCCAGATTCCGTGCAATGCCGGCCACTTCGGCCGGGCGTTTGTGCAGGATATCCACCTTCACGAGGTCAGCTATCTCAAGCAGGGGCTCAAATCCGGGCTGGCCGACAAAATCGTCCAAAGCCAGAACATAGCCCTGGCTTTTCAGTTCCTTGCATGCGGCCAGGACGTCCTTTTCCGGCTGCACGGTCTCCAGAATCTCCACCACACATCTGTCCGCCGGCAACACATAGGGAGCGAGATTCACCAGCAGGTTGCGCGGAAAATTGATCAGCGCCTTGGCCTCGGCGCGCAAGCCTGCGCTGGCGATGGCATAACCGTCCGCGATGACCTGGGCCGTCGCCTGATCCCCATCCGTCACCATGGCCGCCTGGGCTTTTTCGCCATGCCGGAACAGCAGTTCATAACCCCAGATTTTCATATCCGAAGTGAATACCGGCTGGCGGGCCACAAATATTTTTTCGTAAAGAGGAGCTGTTTCCTGGTTCATGATGTATCAGGGGACAAGGGGGGCGAAAGGCAGGCCGGAACTTTCCTCAAGGCCGAGCATCAGGTTGGCGTTGGCCACGGCCTGGCCGGACGCGCCACGGCACAGATTGTCAATGGCCGAAACCGCGATCAGGCGGTCCGTACGCGGGTCCACCACCAGACCGATATCGCAGAAGTTCGTGCCCCGAACCCAGCGTGTTTCCGGGAGCACTCCGTCGGGCAGCAGCCGGACCCATCCCGCGTGGGCGTAAAATTCTTCGTAGCAGGAGCGAATCTGCTCCAGTCCGGCTCCAGCCGAGAGCCTGGCGTAGGCCGTGGTCAGGATGCCCCGGTTGATAGGCAAAAGATGCGTGTTGAAGGACAGACGGATGTCCTTGCCCGCGGCCAGGCTCAATTCCTGCTCGATCTCGGGAGTATGCCGGTGTCTGCCCAGATTATAGGCCCGAAACGTATCCGACACCTCGCAGAAAAGCGTGCCCACGCTGGCCCCCCGCCCCGCGCCCGTAGTACCGGACTTGGAATCGATGACCAGATCGTCGCCCGAAATGAGCCCTGCCCGCAGAGCCGGATACAGAGCCAGAATAGCGGAGGTGGGGTAGCAGCCCGGATTGGCCACCAAGTCCGCGTCGGCGATCTCCCGGGCATAGAGTTCCGGCAGGCCGTACACGGCTTCGGACAACATTTCCGGCCGGGTGTGTTTCTGCTTGTACCAGCTTTCGTATGTTCCCCGGTCGCGCAGGCGGAAATCCGCGCTCAGATCCACCACCCGCGCTCCTTTTTCCCGCAGCTCTGCGGCCATCTCCATGGCCGCACCGTGAGGAACGGCCAAAAAAACCAGATCACAGTGTTCCGCCAGAAAACCGCTGTCCGGCGCGGCGATGCGTATCTCTCCCGCCTCCATTCCATGCAAAAACGGGTAAATACCCCGCAGCATACGCCCCGCCTCCTTGCGGGACGTGACCTGCGTCAGCCGCATGTCCGGATGGCCGAGCAGAACACGAACAAGCTCCATGCCCGTATAGCCCGTCACACCCACCAACCCGACACGCTTCATTCCTTTCTCCCGTTGTTGCATTGTAGGAAAGCGCTTCGCGCCTCCACCCGGAATACGGCCATCTGGAACCCGTGAAAATCGCTTCGCTGAAAACGGCAGCCATGCCGCCGAGCCATCTGAATTTCAGACTGAAGCCGTTTCTGTTCCAAACTTAATTATGAGACGGCTTCTAGTCCGTATGCTGCACGTATTTCATGCGCAGCTCAAAAAGCATGTCCCGCAGCAGCCGGCTTTCCTGATCGGTGAGATTGCCCCTGGTTTTGCTCTCAAGCATGCACAAAATATCGATGGTCTGCTTGGCCGCCGGAATGTTCTTCACAATCCGCCCGCTCTCAGGCTCCGGCACGTCTCCCAGATGCACCAGAGCCGAAGAGCTCATGGACAGAACGAACGTGCCGAAATCGAGCTGCGGCAAATCCGAACAGACGCACTTCAGATCATCCTGGCCGTCTTCACTCATTGTTCCCCCCTCCCTGTTGAGGGTAGCCGGTTTTCAGAGCGTCTTCATAGGCATCCATAGCATCTTCGAGATATGCCCGGGACGCGGCATGTCCGCCCGATTCCACCAGCCCTTTGCGCAGGGCGTACAGTCCACCCAATACGTCGCTCCAGTCCACATGGCCCATGTGCCCGAAACGGAGCATAGTCTTTTTCCATGCCCCCTGCCCGCCGGACATGATCACTCCGCAGGAGTCGGCCGCGATTTTGAGAATGCGCCCGCTGTCCACACCCCCAGGCAGCGCGATGGATGTCAGCCCCCAGGTGAAGTGCGTCTTGGCCAGAAGCTCCAGCCCCAGACTGCGGACGCCCGCCCGGACCATGCGGGTCATGGCCCACTGCTTGCGATATACGGCTTCCAGTGTTTCCCTGCGGAACATGTCGAGGCTTACGGCCAGCCCCTGCAGCAGATTGACCGGAGAGGTGAAAAGCGTCTGGTTGCCCGCGTTCTTTTCCTTTTCGGCCAGCAGATTGAAATAGAAATTGGCGGAACGCGCCTCCCTGGCCCTGTCCCAGGCCCGGGAGCTCAGGCTGACCAGAGCCAGTCCCGGCGGCAGCATGAGTCCTTTCTGGGAGCCCGTCAGCAGGCAGTCCACATTCCAGGCATCCATGGGGCAGGGCGAAACACCCACGGCCGAGATGCCGTCCACCACCAGCAGCACATCCGTTCCGGCCGTCACTTCGCCCAGTTCCCGCACGGGATGCAGGACGCCCGTGGAGGTTTCCGAAGCCTGCACCAAGACGCCACGGATCTCCGGCCTTGCGGCCAGCGCGGCGCGCACCTGCTCCGCCGCCACGGCCCGGCCGGGCTCAAGCTGTATGGATGTGGTCTCAAGCCCGTGAGCCGCGGCGATCTCCCGCCACCGCTCGCCGAATTTCCCGCCTTCCACCACCAGCACCCGCTCCCCCGGAGAAAAAAGCATGCATACGGCGGCGTACATGGCCCCGGTGCCGGAGCAGGAAAGAGGCAGCACCTGCTGCGACGTGCCGAAAAGATACCGCAAGCCGGGCTGGATGCCCTCCATGACCTGTATGAAGTCCTGCTTGCGATGATGCACCATGTCCCGCGACAGCGCCAGACGCACCTCTTCAGGCAGGGGCGTGGGGCCGGGAGTGAGCAGACGCGGCTTGTTGAGCATAAGCATATTCCCGTTGCAAAAGAATTGACGCGAAAACCGGTGCCTCAGTGGGCCTCGTTCCAGCTCGGGCCCGTGCCCCAGTCCACGGCCAGAGGGACATTCAGGGCATAGACGGAGGACATGAGGCCCTCCACCGCCTCTCCGACCTGGCGGGCCGTCTCCGCCGGCGCTTCCAGCAGCAGCTCGTCATGTACCTGTAAAATCAGGACTCCGCCTGCTTGATCGATAACCGGGCTTTTGTCCACTTCCAGCATGGCTTTCTTGATGATGTCCGCCGCCGATCCCTGCACCACGGTGTTGATGGCCATACGCCGGGCCTGCTGCGCCAGATTGGCGTTGCGCGAATGAATTTCCGGCAGCATGCGCCGCCGTCCGGCCAGAGTCGTCACATAGCCCAGGGCTTTGGCGCTCTCCTCGATCTCCTCGTAAAACCGCCGGACGCGGGACAGTTTTTCGAAATACACGGCGATGAACTCCTTGGCCTCCTTGAGCCCTATGCCCAGTTCCCGCCCCAGTTTCTGCGGACCCATCCCGTACAGCAACCCGAAATTGATGGTTTTGGCCCGCCGCCGCTCGTCGGTGCTGACTTCGGTCTTGTCGAACAAAAGCCTGGCCGTGCGCGCATGAATGTCGTCTCCTTCGGCAAAGGCCGCCAGCAGGGTCGGATCGCCGGACATGTGGGCCAACACCCGCAGCTCGATCTGCGAATAGTCCGCCGCCACCAGCAGATTTCCCGGCGAGGCCACAAAACAGGAACGCATCTTCGGCCCGAGAGCGCCGCGGATGGGAATGTTCTGCAGGTTGGGATTGCTGCTCGAAAGACGGCCCGTGGCCGTGGCCAGCTGGTTGAAGGTGGTATGCACGCGGTCCCGGTCATCGGCCAGCCGGGGCAGGGGCTCCAGATAGGTGGAGCGCAGTTTTTCGTACATCCGAAATTCCAGCACCTGATCCACAATGGGGTGTTTTCCGGCCAGGCTTTCCAGCACCGCGCTGGAAGTGGACTGGGCACCTCCGGGAGTCTTCTGCCTGCTGCTCAGGCCGAGCCTCGAAAACAGGATGTCGCCGAGCTGCTGGCTGGAGCGGATGTTGAACTCTTCCCCCGCCAGTTCGTGAATGGAAGCGCTCAGGCGGTCCAGCTCCGCCTGCACCTGATCCAGAAATTCCCCGAACCGTTCCCTGGAAATGCGCACACCGCGCCGCTGCATCCGGACCAGCACATCCGTAAGCGGCGTCTCCAGATCGCGCATGAGCGCAAGCAGCTCCGAGGCCGCCAGCCTGGACCGCAATATCCGGCCTACGGCCAGAACCATCTGCCCGAGGCCATCCGGATGCAAGCCAAGCTCTTCCTCCAGCCCGTCGCGGATGCGTTCCAGAGAATAATTGCGCTCCTCGGGGCTCAGCAGATAGGCGGCCAGCTCGATATCGAAGATTTCGGCGCACCGGCCCGCGTCAAAGACATCGGCTTCGAGCAGAGTCTTGTAGGAAGGCACGTAGAGCGTAGCTCCTTCCAGAGCCCGGGCCAGCTCGCCCACGCCGCCCGTGAACATGAAATCGTCCCTGTCCGTTCCCAGCAGCCAACCGTCCTCCACAGCGCAAAGGGCCGCTTCCCGGCCGGTCAGATTCTCCAGACGGTCAACCCTGGCCGGTGCCGTCCATTCCGCCGGAAGCGTTTCCACAGGAGGCGGGTCCGCTGAAGCGTTGGATCGTCCGACCAGGGCTTCCAGTTCCGCTGACAAGGAACGGAATTCATATTCGTGCAGAAAACGGGCCGCGCCGACCTGATCGACGGGCTTCACGGCAAGGTTTTCCAGCTTCGCCTCCGCGCACTGGTCCGTACGCAGGGCGGTCAGCTCCCGGTACATGAAAACCGTCTCCATGTGCGGGCCAAGCAGAGTCTGCTCTCTGGCCGTGAGCCTGTCGAAATTCTCCCGCAACAGGTCAAGGTTCGGGAAGCGGCGCAAAAGTCCCATGGCCGTTTTGGGGCCGACCTTGGGGATGCCCGGAATATTGTCCGCCGAATCTCCGATCATGGCCTGGTAATCGGCCCACTGATCCGGGGTCAGCCCCGTTTCCTCCATGAAGCCATCGAGAGTGACGATCTTTTCCCTGCTCTGGGACGGATCCCACATGATCACATCCGTATCCAGACACTGGCGCAGATCCTTGTCCGCGCCGACAATGACCACGCTGAGATCCCCCTTGAACCGCCCGGCCAGGGAGGCGATGCAGTCGTCGGCCTCCACTCCTTCGGCCTCGACCACCGGAACGCCCAGCAGACGCAAGCCTTCCTTGAGGGGCTCGATCTGGGCGGCCAGCGCCTCGGGCATACCCGGCCTGTTGGCCTTGTAGTCCGGAAAAAGACTGTTCCGGAAGGTCGGCCCCCGGCCGTCGGCCACAAAAGCGAGGTAAGCGGGGCGCTCTTCCCGCAACAGCTTCAGAACCAGCTTGAAGACCATGAACATGGCACTGGTCGGGAATCCGTCGGCGCGCTTGAAATCGGGATAGGCGTAAAACCCCCGGTAGATGAAGGCGTGTCCGTCAATCAAAAAAAGAGGCCCGGCTTTCAGCCCGAGCCGCGCCTGAAGCGTCATACGGCCTCCGCCGTGGCGGTTGAACTTGATTTCCGTGAAATTCGTTTCCGTCAGGGATTCAAACGGATCAGCTTCCTCAAAAGCCGGACCGGAAAATCGGGCGCCAGCGGGATTGCCGGAAAATGCCCCGCTATGCTTTCAGCCCGGGCTGGCCGCTTTCCTGGTCCTTCTTTTTCCCGGATTCGCTGCCGGCATGCAGCCGGTCCCATACAAACTGGCTGGCGGACAACCCTTCCAGCTTCTCTATGGGAATTTCGGCCCGGGCCATGGATTTGTGCCCTCCGGCGGAACCCACGTCCCCGAACAGGCGCTTGGCGAACTTGCCCATGTCCCGGCGCAGCCCGTCTCCCCGGAAGACCACGACCAGCTTGTCCTCGTGGATACCGCTTATCATGGTGGAAGACAGGCCGTGCACCCGCAGGAAAAAATCGGCCAGAATGACCAGAATGTCCGAGGAATCCACCTTCCCCATGAAAATAGTGATGGTTTTGCCGACTATCCGCATTTTGCGGAAAGCCTGGGTGAAATACTTGAGCCATTCCAGACGGAATTCCGAGCGGATGATCTTGTGCAGCAGCGGCTTGTTGTAGAATTTCGATAAATAGCGGAAGGCCTTCATGTCGTTGTCGTGGAATTCCCGCTCGAAACTCTGGGTGTCCGTCTTGATGCCGTAGAGAAGAGCCGTGGCCAGAAGCTTTCCGGGCCGGAGCCCCAGATTGTAGAGATACTCCGTCATGATGGTCGAGTTGGAGCCGTATTCCGCCAGAATTTCCACGAAATCGGCGTCCACGGGCATGCCCGCCACCTTGGGATGATGGTCGATGACCACGGAAAAATGCAGTCCCGCGAAGTCCGGGTGATGGTGCGGCTGGGAATCCACCAGAGCGAAATGGTCGTACTGTGCGATGAGCGGCGGTGTCAGCCGGGTGATGGGGATACGCAGATAGCGGATCATGGCCAGATTGTCGGGCCGGGAAATCTCGTTCACATAGGCGATGGTCGCCAGCTCCACCCGTCCGGCCAGAATGCGTTTCAAAGCCATGGCCGAGGCCAGAGCGTCCGGATCGGCGTTGATGAGAATCAGCCACCGTTGCTGTTTCCTGAACAGCTCCAGAAGTTTTTCCAGTTTTGGACCGAGCTTCCGAAAATACGCCATGGCTCTCTCACTTGAGTTTCTGGGGCAGCCCCGCAACCAAGAGATACACGCTTGTTCCCACCCTGGCAATTTCGCGGTTGAGCCCGCCCAGATCGCGGACAAAAGCCCGTGTTTCCCCGTCAAAGGCAAGCGGCCCCAAGCCCATTTCCGTGGAGACGAGAATAAGCCGCCCGCCCCTCCAGGCCGTCAGTTCCGACATCAGTTTGCTCCGCGCCGCGCCACGGGCCGCCGCATCCGTAAAGGCGCAATTCACGGAAAAAAGCCAGAAATCCAGACTGTCCACCAGAATGCCGCCTTCCCGCCCGGACAATGAAGCCAGCGTTTCCGGAAGCTCCGTGTCCACCTCCACCACCGTGATCTCCGGATCCCGCTCCTGCCGGTGGATGCGGATCTGCTCCCGGAAGGCCAGATCTCTGGCCTTGCCCGTGGCCACGAAAGTCCAGGGCTTTGGAGACGAGGCCAGAAGCTCGAGGGCGAAGTCGGATTTTCCGGATTTATTGCCGCCAAGAACCAGATCAATCATGCCCCTCTCCAACCGGCATGCCCCACCGGGCCAGCCACCCGCGCAGCAGGGCCAGCGAGCGGCGCAGCTCTCCCAGATGGAAAACTTCCACCACCATGGTCACATCCCTTTCCAGACGGGAAAAAATGTCGTGCAGCAAATGCGGGTCCTTAAACTCGGACAGACCCGCATGCCCTTTTGGGGATTCGCCTCCGTACACATGCAGCATCCGCACCCGGCCGAAAAATCCGGGCAGATCGAGAATCCGCTCCTGACCGTAGCTGAAGAGATGCCCCAGATCCAGGCAGACGCCCAGGTCCAGAGCCGCTATCTCATCCCAGATGTCCCACAGATCGCCATGCCGGACATTTTCCAGACAAAGAAGCGAGCCTGAGGCGGGATATGTTTCCAGTAACCGGGACAATTCTCCGGGAAGGGGCGGATGAAGCACATATGCCTCCGGCCGGAGGAAAGAAATTTTCTCTTCAAGACCGGCCAGAGCCCGCGCCACACTCTCCGCCCCGAAACTCCAGGGCAGATCCAGAGGCAGATGGGCATGAAAGGAAAGACCAAGCTCCGGCAGATCCGAAGGCAGGTCGGCTTCGCCATAGTCCAGGCAGGAGCGCGTTTCCAGCAGCATGAGAGCGACTTCATCCACCAGGCCCGCGAGAGCGTGACAATTGGCGCCCACACGGTCGGGAATCACGCAGGATGGAGCGGCCAGTTTCCAGCGCATCAGAACAGGGAGAGCTGCCGCTCGTCGCGGCGGACATGCTGTTTCAGCGCGCTTTTCCGGATCATGTCCTGCGGCAGTCCGCGCACGAAGGAAGACAGAAAAGACGTTCGGGTTTTGCCATAGAGCTTCCGGCTGGAGCAGTGGCTCATGAAAATTCCGGTTTTGGCTCTGGTCAGACCCACATAAAAGAGCCTGCGTTCTTCATCCATATCCGGAAGGGTCTCCGCCGCGGGTTTGCCCAGCAGCATGTCCATGCCTGCAAAGGGTACGATGCCTTCTTCCAGGCAGGGCAGAAAAACCGTATCGAACTCCAGGCCCTTGGATCCGTGCAACGTCATGATCTGCACCTTCTGGGCTCTGGCGCGGATGGCGCACAGTTCCGTTTCCAGTTGCGTCATGTTCATCACTCCCTGCCAGCCGCCGTAAGTCTGAAAGGCTTTGACCAGACCGAGAAAGGCCGAATTTTTCCAGAACAACCCATCGAAGGGAGGGGTTTCGGAAAGATGCGCGGCCAGGGCCAGGGGACCCTTTTTTATGATCTCTTCCGGGCACTCGGGTGCGTCCGAAGCGGTGTCGGGCAGACCCAGCATCCGGCCGGCCATGGATAAAAGAAGGGCCACTCTGGAATCCGCGAAAAAAGGCTCATCCTCCGGTACGCTGACCGGTATTCCGGCGGCGTGCAGCCTTCTGGCAATGGGAGCGGTCAGAGCCTTCAAACGGACCAGTACGGCGATATCTCCGGGGCCGATGGTATCCCGCGTATTCCGGTCCGCCTGCCAATGGCCCGTTCCGCCGAGCAGATCGCGTATCCTCGCGGCGATCCAGTCGGCCTCTTGCTCGGCACTTTTTGCCTCGAAAAGAGAAATGGAAGCCGTGAGATTTTTCGACGCCACAAGAGTCTGCCGTTCAGGCAGAAGCGCCGAGCTCAAATCCAGAATATCCTGTGCCGACCGGTAATTTCTGCTCAGCCGGATGCGCTTCAGATCAGGCCATGACTGCCTGATCCGCTCTTCCAAGCCCCGGACAGCCCCGCGGAAGCCGTAAATGGACTGATTGGGATCACCGATGGCAAAAAACCCTGTTCCTCCTTCCCCCGCAAGCCCCATCACAAGATTCAGCTGCAGCAGGGAAAGATCCTGCACCTCATCCACCAGTACATGGTCGAAACGCTGCCCGTAGCTGCCGGATTTCACCTTTTCCATCCAGAATTCCAGCAAATCCGTGTAGTCCACAAGATGAAAGCGGGTTTTCTGCTCCAGATACCGCCTAGCATATTCATTGGGGATGCGCCGTCCGCTTTCCCTGGCCAGAGAAAGTTCGTTCCAGGCCGTTTTCAGGGTTTTGCCCTGCAAGCCGGGATTGGCCGCGGCGAAAAGTTTGCGGCTGCTTTCCTCTGAAAGAAGAGTGGGGGACTCGCCCAGAACTTCCGTCCAGTATTCCAGCGCCAACGCATGCAGCGTATCTGTCCGGGGCAGAGATTTCCGGCAGGTCTTTTCCAAGCGTTCCTTCAGTTCGCGGGCGGCCTTGCGTGTGAATGTCACAACCAGCATGCGCCCAAAATCCGCTCCCCGTTCTTCCAGACGCCGGATCCGTCCCATCAGAGTCTGGGTCTTGCCCGTACCCGGCCCGGCCAGCACCAGAACAGGACCCGGCCCGGCCACCATGGCTGAAACCTGCATCTCGTTGGGGGAAAAATCCTCGGCCAAATCCCTGTCCTGAACAGTGGAAACCGGTTTTCTCCATTTCTGGCCGATTTCCTCGTCCTTCTCCGCTTCACCGCCCAGGGAAAAAGTACGGCCATGCCTGAACTCCAGCAATTCTCTGGGCGTAAACATGGATATCCGGCCATATTCGCCGTCATATCCGGAATGTCTGCGCACCTGTCCCTTGCGCATTCTGTCCACGGCCTCGGCCAGAAGCGCGGATGACTTTTTCAGGTCTTCCACAGGAGCCCGCCGCAAAATATCGAGCTCCGAGCCGAAGTCCCGAAGCAGCTGGCTATACATACCCATTACTTTTTTGGTTCCGGGCCCTGAACCGAGAATCTCGGACAATACTTCGGTCAACGGAACCAGAGAAGAAAACTTCTGGGCGGCGGAAAGAGCGGGAGTTTCGCGGTCGGCCAGTTCAAAGACCCGGTTCAATACGCCGATGGTCAGTTCCTTGCCGCAGACAGGGCAGATACCCTTAAGCCGTGCTGTTTCGGCCGGTTCCAAAACAATGCCGCATTTTCGATGCCCATCCAGATGGTATTTGCCTTCCTCCGGGTAGAATTCAAGGGTGCCCTCGAAACGGGCCGGACCTGAATCCCTGCGCAATGCGGCACGCAGGGCCGGAAAAGACATTTCTCCGGACAGAAGATTCGCCTCCCGGCCGAGCTTCTCGCCGGAATGGGCGTCGGAATTGGAAATGAGCGTATACCGGTCCAGAGCGCTCCATAACTGATTCATTTCCGGATCCGAAGACAGCCCTGTTTCCAGAGCGAATATCTCGGAGCTCAAATCCTCGAAGCAATCTTCCAGACGGTTGAATCCGGATTTGGAGCCAAAAAGAGAAAACCACGGAGTCCAGATATGCGCGGGAACAAGAAAAGCCAGAGGATCGGTTTCCAGCACCATTTCCAGCAGATCCCGGGCGGGAAGACCCAGAATGGGCCTTCCGTCTGAAGCCAGATTCCCCACCTGTTCCAGACGAATATTGAATTTTTGTACCGCTTCCAGTCCCGGCATGAACACCAGATTGTGTATCTTCCGGACTTTTCCCCCTTTTTTGTAGATGGAACTGATTTCCGTACACAGAACGAAACGGATATCCTCCGTTCCAGCAGTGCCGGAAAACCATGGTAATTCCTGATCCAGGCCGCTTTGATCTTTAAGCCGGAAAAATCCGTTTTCCACGGACTCCAGCTGATCAGAGATCATCTCGAGCCAGCCTGGATGGGTAAAATCTCCGGTGGCCAGAAGCTGAATTCCCTTTACCGAAGCCCAGGCCGCCAGATTCCGGGGAGTCAGATTTTTGCTCGTGGCCCGCGAAAACCTGGAATGAACATGTAAATCGGCGATAAATTTTTTCATGTTGTTTCCCGGGAATCTGGAATGTCTTTCCGCGCGGGAACATCTTCTAGAACGAGAGTGAATCGTGTGCCTTCTTTGGAAGTAGTAAGATCAATGCGGGCGTTATTCTGTGCCGCCAGACGCTGGGCTATGGACAGCCCAAGACCCGAGCCCACCGGTTTGGAGGTAATAAACGGAACAAAACATTTTTCCATGATTTCCGGCGGTATTCCCGGGCCATTATCCTCTATGGCCAACCCTCGTTCTCCCTGTTCCCAGATTTCAAAAATGCGGATTTTCGGATTCTCCCTTCCATCCAGAGCCTGACAGGCATTGATCAGGATATTGACCAGGATCTGATGCAACTGATTTCTGTCAAAATGAAAAAGTTCCGTACCTACCTCTACGATAAACTGTACCTGCGGATAACGAAGTTTCAAAGGCATAAGAATATGAGCCGTTTCTTCCCGCAAATCGAGAGCTATGGGAGAAGCCTTTCTGGGGTGGGCGAAAACCAGAAATTCCTTGAGTAGTACATCCAATCTGTCCACATCCCTGATAATGACATTGGAAAGGCGTTCAAAGAATTCCGAATCCATGCCATCGGAAAGAAGAAGCTGGAGACTGGCCTTGATCCCGGCCAATGGATTTTTCATCTCATGGGCGAGTCCGGCGGCCAGTTCCCCTACCGTAGCCATTTTCTCCATTTCTCTGAGCTGTTTTTCCAACCGCTGTACTTCGGTTATATCCGAAAAAAGAAACATCCAGCCTTGATCTTCGGGGAGTTCCGTCATCTTGAAGCCAAAAACAACATCTCTTTTTTCACTCCATACCATTTTCCTGTAAACGGAAACCACCTGCCGCTCATTCCAGAATGAAGCAAATTCCGGATAAAAATCAGTAAAGGACATTCCAAGAACACTGTTACGGCTTTCTCCGGGTATCCATTCCAAAGCACGTTGATTGATGGTCGTAATTCTACCCTGCATATTGACGACCATCAAACCTGATTCAATCCAATCAAAAACACGGAGTTTTAACTTTTCCGCATTATAAAGTGCGTTTTCTTTTTCAATAATTTTATGAGTCAACCTTCCTTCTTCATATCTGCTCATCTTAACAAGAATAAGAACAAGAAAAAGTGCGATATTCAATAAAACATAATTATAAGCTATACTTGAACCATTTATTCTATTCTGACCCCATAAATATGGATAATAAAACTGAATACATGATACTAAAAAAATAACAAAACATATTAAAAATGAAGAAATTAAAGATTCTTTGAAACCGATTATTCTTCCATAAAATAATATAAGAACTATATACAAAAAATAAAAACCGCTAAAAACCCCACCTGTCAGTATAACCCACCATGTTATCAGAAATAAATCTGTGATAAATTGAAATATAAAAAAATAAATAGAATAATATAATTTATGAACATAAAATATATGAAATATTACAAAAGAAAATCCAATTACAAAAAAATAAATACATTGAATATCTCTATAGAGTTCAAATTGCATTCCCCTATTGAAAAAATTGAATGTCTCCAGAATAAATAATCCGAAAAGGAGCATCATGATCCCCAAGCGAACCATGGAAACTCTTGAGAAAAAAACTTTGAACTCAGGAGAAAACTTCAATTCAGAATATGCCACAATCTTTTTGGTCTCCCTGAAGTTTTTCTATCGTATGTCTGATGGCTGGAAGCACAGAAAGCAGATTTTCCCGGACAGCTTTCAGACTTCCAGGAAGATTGATGACCAGAGACAGGCCCATTGTCCCTGCAACGGCTCTGGAAATGACCCCATGAGGAGTTTTTTTCAGAGCGGCTGCCATCATGGCCTGTTCAAAACCCGGCAGACGCTTGTCCAGCAGCATGCATGTCACGTCAGGAGTGATGTCCCGAGGCCCCACACCTGTTCCGCCCGTGGTGATCACCAGATCAAACCCTTGAAACAGACAAAAATCCGTCAAGATATGTTTGAAAATGTCCGGTTCATCGGGAATAATCATTCCTCTGCTCAGGCAAATCTCCATAGCCCCGGAAATGATCTCCCTGATGGCCGGGCCGCTTACGTCCTTACGTTCCCCCCTGGCTCCTTTATCGCTCAAAGTAATCCAGGCCAGAGACAATCCTCTGTGCTCACGAAAGCAATCCCTCTCTTCCCGGACAGGATTTCCTTCCAGAACACGGCAGTTCCAGCCGACATGGAATAATCCATCTTCTCCGCAAAAAAGATCTTTCCGAACAAGCTGCAACACACAATTTTCATAAGCTATGACGTCACCAATCCGCAAAAAAGAAAAACTCGTCACCCGTCCATGCGCCCAGGCATGTTCTTCCCGGTCCGCAGAGGATAAAACAATAAGCTCTGCTCTTACTTCCTTATCCCAGACAATGCGCATTGGAAGCTTCCTTGTCACAACCCTTAAAATAGTGGTAAAATCCGCTTCAGTCTTTATGTTTCAACGTACCAAACCCAGTCTGTGTTGTCATCATAAGGGCTTGTCCCCCATCCACGTCTTGGATAATGATGGACGCTTGGTTTACCTCATTATCCAAGGAAATAACGATGAAAGGCATCATCCTGGCCGGCGGGTCCGGTACCCGGCTCTATCCCTTGACCATCGGCACCAGCAAACAGCTGCTTCCCGTCTACGACAAACCCATGATCTATTACCCCCTTTCGGTTCTTCTCCTGGCAGGAATCCGTGATATTCTGATTATCTCGACTCCAAGCGATCTTCCCCGCTTCAAGGATCTCCTCGGTACGGGAGAAAATCTGGGCGTTCGGTTTTCCTATCTTGTTCAGCCCGCCCCAGATGGTCTGGCGCAGGCGTTTCTCATCGGCCGCGAATTCATCGAAGATGACTGCGTCTGCTTGGTTCTCGGCGACAATATCATTCATGGTGTGGGACTGTCTGAAATTCTGGAAGACTGTGCCCGGCTCACCACCGGAGGAATCATTTTCGGCTATCCTGTGCGCGATCCCGAGCGCTATGGAGTAGTGGAATTCGACCATTCCGGAACGGTGATCAGCATCGAAGAAAAACCGCAGCGGCCCAAGTCAAAATATGCTGTTCCCGGCATCTATTTTTACGATAACGATGTCGTGAATATCGCTGCCTCTCTTCGTCCTTCGGCCAGAGGAGAACTGGAAATCACCGATGTCAACAAGGAGTATCTGCGCCGCAAAACACTACGTGTGGAACTTCTTGGACGAGGGTACGCATGGCTTGATGCCGGAACTCATGAATCCCTCCAGCAGGCGGGAAGTTTCGTTCAGGCGATCCAGGAACGGCAGGGCTTCAAGATCGCCTGCATCGAAGAAATAGCATTCCTCAAAGGCTATATTGATTCACATACCCTCAGATCTCTGGCCCTCAAATATAACAAAAACGACTACGGCAAATACTTGCTTGAACTATCTGAATCTCCTTTAAATTCATGAAGATATGATTTTAGTTACAATCCTGTGGAAAAATATGTTTTCTATTTTCCCTTCTGTTCCTCTGTCCCCTGCTTTCATGAAAAGCATGACTTCGAATGAATCTGTGAAACAAAAAAAGTAAAAATAAAAATTTATTATTTCAAATAGATAATATGAAAAATAACAAACAAGGCAAACTAATAATCTCTAATAAATTTTTTTCTTTTGCTGGAAGGCATTCCCGAAAAACAGGAGACAGCCGATGTTTATACGAATCGTGATGCTGCCTGTCTTCATCACCGTGATTTTTTCTTCCGGATGCGCCAAAGTGGGCTCTACCGCTGGAAAGGCCCAGGCTAAGATCGAAAGAAAGGTCCACGCGGTGAAAGACGGCTATCACCGGGGATATTCCGAGGAAAAGGCCAAGACGAAAAGACGCTGATACATAGGGCGGATTCTGATATGAACAACCCTTTGGCTTTGATCACCGGTGGGAGCAAAGGCATAGGCGAGGCGGTTGCCCTGCGTCTTGCGGAGGACGGCTTCGATCTCTGGCTCAATTACCGCAGCGATCATCAGCGGGCGGAGAGTATCCGGGAGCGTGTTCTGGGTATGGGCCGGGATTGCGTGCTGCTTCCTTTTGATGTGGCTGACGGTCATGCCTGCGCCACAGCGCTCACTTCTCTTCTGGAGGAACGCACTCCCTTCGCCGTAATCAACAATGCCGGTTTTACCCGTGACGGTCTGATGATCTGGATGAAGCCCGAGGACTGGAGTGATGTCATTGATGTGCACTTAAACGGCTTCTTCCATATCACTCATCTTATTCTGCCGTTTATGCTGCGTAAGCGGCGGGGGCGCATTGTCAACATAGCCTCCACGTCCGGGGAAACAGGAGTGCCGGGGCAGGTCAATTATTCCGCGGCCAAGGCTGGGCTTATCGGCGCAACCCGGTCCCTTGCCGTGGAAGTGGCCAAGCGCAATGTACTGGTCAATGCCGTTGCTCCTGGGTTTATCGACACGGATATGCTGGATGGTCTGCCTTTGGAGGAAATCCGCGGGCGTATCCCCATGGGTCGTGTTGGCACACCGCGCGAAGTGGCGGATGTTGTTTCCTTTCTCTGTTCTCCCGGATCATCCTACATCACGGGGCAGGTAATTTCCGTCAATGGCGGCATTCTGACGTGAAACCAATGCCAGAAACCCTGCAAGTTCCCTGTAGATGTAGAAAACAAGATGTTTTTTCTATTCAAAAATATTCTTTTTTTCTGGTTAGTTATATATACTTTTGGCGGAGCCTCCCACCTATGGATTTATATCCGCCTTTGCCGTAGAAGGAGTATCCGACGGTAATATGTGCCAAGCGAGGCGGATTTCATGAGAAATGTGATCGACATTTTTCCCGACGAATTGGAAGAGTACAGAGCCAAGACCAGGGAACAGAAATATCTGGTCATCGATGTCCGTCAGCCGTGGGAATACCAGGCCGAGCACATTCCCGGCGCGCAGCTCATCCCTTTGCCGGAAATCGAGGAGCGGGTGCATGAAATCTCTCCGGAAACAAATCTGATTCTGTACTGCCGCACCGGCGGCCGATCTGCCGTGGCGGCGGCCTTGGTCAAGGATACAGGAACCCGGGAGGGACTCATCTATAACTTGGTGGGCGGCATTTCCGGATGGCAGGGCAAGAAGCTCAAGGATATTCCCCATCTGGAACTTTTTCCGAGAGACATACCCCGCAGACAGACCCTTTACAGAGCCATGAACATGGAGAAGGGCGCCTGGATTTTCTATAACGATCTCGTCAGGGAATATGCCGAATCCGAACTGGGAGAGATGATTCAGGAGCTGGGAGATCTGGAAAAAAAGCATGCCCAGACTCTTTTTAGATACTGGAAGAAGTATTCCGCAGCACCGGTTCAGGAATCTTTCGAGGAAGTGTTTGAACGTCTGGACGGACGAATCATGGAAGGGGGAAAACCCATTTCGGCCTGGGCGGCCCATCTGGGCCGGAATCCGCGCGACCGCGTGCTGCGCCTGCTGGAGCTGGCCTGTGAAATCGAATACTATACCTACGATCTGTACCGCGGCCTTGGCCGACGGAGCCAGGATCCCGGCGAGGCCGAGATTTTCTTCATGCTGGCGGAACAGGAGAAAGCTCACGTGCGGGTCATCTCCAAAGCCTTAGCCCGCATTTTCCGTGATTGATGTTTTTCTGCGCCGGGTTTCCGATTATCCTCAGGCGGTGCAATCTCTTCCCGATCTGCTGGACCGTATCCTCCCTTCCCCGGCTGGCCTTAAAATCCTGATCAAGCCCAACTTCGTGGCTTTGCGCAATGCTGAGCTGTCCTGTACCCATCCGGCAGTCATCGCAGCGGCTGCGCGGCATCTGCGTGATCGCGGAGCCCGTGTCACTGTGGGCGATTCACCGGCCTTTGGCACTGCGGAGGCCATTGCATCGAAAATTAAACTTACACCCATCCTCAAAGAGCTGGGCGTGAGGCTGATCACTTTGTCCCGGCCACGGCGAATTACCGCTCATCCCGGGCTGTATGTTTCCGCCGACGCTCTGGAAGCGGACCTCATCCTCAATCTGCCCAAACTCAAGGCGCATTCCCAGATGCGTCTTACCGGAGCGGTGAAAAATCTGTTCGGCTGCGTGACAGGAGTGCGTAAAGCTTGGCTGCACGCTCTGCATGGAGACAAAGGCCACGCATTCACCGGGTTGATCTGTGATTTACCGCGCATTTTACCCCCAGCAGTGAGCATCATGGACGGAGTGGAAGCCATGCATGTCACAGGTCCCATTGCCGGCCGGAAGTTTTTTCTGGGCATGATTGGCGCGAGTACCGATGTATCGGCTCTGGACACGGCGGCAGGCATGATCCTGCGCGTCTCGCCTGAAGAGATCCCTGTCTGGGACCAATGTCTGCGGATGGAATTTTCTGGGGCCAGGCCGGAGAATCTGCGTTTTCCATTTCTTTCGCCCGAAGATTTCGACGCGAAGGGTTTCATTCTGCCCGGCACACTCAAACCTGAATCTTTTCGCCCCGATGTACTGGTCAAAAGTCTGTTCAAACGTCTGTGGCTGTCCATGAGGCGAAATTGACGGTGTTTGAGCGCTAAGAAAATTAAATCCCATGTATTCCGGCAATACAACATGTTTGGCAGGTTTCTGGTGCAGGAGCGGAATATGAACCGCTGGCGCTGGGTTCTTACCGGAGCTGTTCAGGGAGTGGGCTTCAGACCTTTTGTTTACAAGACTGCACAGGCAACGGGAGTCACCGGCCAGGTGGCCAACACTTCTTCCGGAGTAGTCGTTGAAATTCAGGGCAGCATGGAAGATCTGGCCGCATTCGAGGATATTTTTACGGCCAATCTGCCGCCATTGGCCCGTATCGCGACGTGGAAGCGGGAAATTCTGCCGCCCCGCGCAGGTGAAACCGGATTTCACATTCTGCCCAGCACCGGAGGAGCCGGGCATCAGGTGCTGATCAGTCCTGATGTGGCTGTGTGTGCTGATTGTCTTAAAGATCTGCGTGATCCGGCAAACCGCCGCCATGGCTACGCCTTCACCAACTGCACCAATTGCGGGCCGCGCTACACCATCATCCGCTCCATCCCTTACGACCGTGCCTCCACATCCATGTCCTGTTTTCCTTTGTGTGCCGAATGCCGGAAGGAATACGAAAATCCTCTGGACCGCCGGTTTCACGCCCAACCCAATGCCTGCCCGGTCTGTGGTCCTCGTCTGTGGCTTACGGACGGGAAAGGAATAGAAATAGCCGAAAATAATTTGGCGATGGAACGGGCTGCGTATCTGCTGAGTCGGGGAGAAATTCTGGCCATGAAGGGTCTGGGTGGATTTCATCTGGCCTGCGACGCACGCAATCAGAATGCTGTGGAACTTTTGCGCCAGCGCAAAAAACGCCCGGACAAGCCCCTGGCCATCATGCTTCCTGATCTGGAAACAGTGCGGCATCTGTGTATTGTTTCCAGAGCGGAAGGAACTCTGCTTTCAGGCATGGAACGGCCCATTGTGCTGCTTCGGGCCATGGAACACACGGGTCTTGCACCCGGTCTTTCTCCGGATACGGCTTGGCTTGGCGTGATGCTGCCTTACACGCCGCTGCATCATGTCCTTTTCGCGGCACTGCCTTCGGGCTCGGCTCTGGTCATGACCTCCGGCAATGCCGTTTCCGAGCCCATTTGTCTGGGTAATAGGGAAGCTTTGCGCCGTATCCACTCCATGGCCGGGTATTTTCTGCTTCACGACAGGGATATTCTGGTCCGCTGCGACGATTCCGTACTCCGCTGTGTGGATGAAACCCCCCAGTTCATTCGCCGGGCCAGAGGTTATACGCCGGCTCCCGTGGATCTTGGCCGGGAATGTCCGCCGGTTCTTGGCACCGGAGCTCTGCTCAAGAATACCGTATGCCTGCTTAAAGGCAGTCAGGCTTTTATTTCCCAGCACATCGGCGATCTGGAAAATATGGAAACCCAGGATTTTTTCGAGGAAACCATCGCCCACCTGACGGATATTCTGCAGGTTTCCCCGGTTGCCGTGGTCCATGATCTGCATCCGGATTTTCCAGGCACGCGGTACGCCCGCCGGACAGGATTGCCATGTTTTTCCCTGCAACACCATTTCGCGCATATCTACGCGGCCTTGGCCGAAAACAGGGTCGAGGGAAAAGTCGTGGGTCTGGCGCTGGATGGAGCCGGACTGGGGACAGATGGCACCATCTGGGGGGGGGAAGCTCTGCTGGTGGATGGGATCAGTCAGGAGCGGCTGGGCCGTTTTTCCCTGGTCCGCCAGCCCGGAGGAGATGAGGCCGTGCGCGAGCCGTGGCGGATGGGCAGGGCCTATCTGTACGCTTTAGGAGTAATGGACCAGGAATCCGTCCCCTGGCTTGAACAGTATGCTCCGGCAGATGCTGTCGTTGTCCGGATGCTTGAACGCGGTCTGAACGCACCCTGGACTTCCAGCTGTGGCCGCCTTTTCGATGCTGTGGCGGCTCTGCTCGGTCTGTGTCGGCGCATTTCCTATGAAGGTCAGGCCGCCATCCGTCTGGAGGCCATGCAGGATAAAAGTTCAGAGGGTGTTTACAGGTGTCCTTTGATTGAAAGAGACGGCCTTCTGGAACTGGACACTCTGGAACTTTTCGCACAGGTTTACGGCGAGTGGCACAGCGGCGTGCCTGCACCGGTCATCAGCCGGCGTTTTCATATGGGTCTGGTGGCCGGGCTGGATGAACTGGCCTTCCGGCTGTGCTGCGAGTATTCCTGCCAAACCGTGGCCTTGAGCGGCGGCGTCATGCATAATATGACCATCGCTCGCCGTCTTCCACGCGCTCTTGAAGAGCGTGGCCTGCGTGTACTCACTCACAAACTGCTGCCTCCCGGAGACGGATGCGTCTCCCTTGGACAGGCGTTTTACGGCAGTCTTGTTCTTACAACTTCATCGGAGCGGACATGAATATCTTTTCCTCCCTCTGGGTTCTGTTGAAATGGCTCTGGTCTCTGCTGACTGCGATTCGTCATCTCCTGGCCAATCTTCTTTTTCTGTTCATCATTGCGGCTGTTTTTGCGGCCGTTACCTCGGAGAAAAAAGACAGCCTCTCACATAATTCCGTTCTGGTGCTCGATCCCGAGGGCATCCTGGTGGAAGAGCTGCCGGCCCCCGATCCGGCGGAGGCTTTTTTGCGCGGCATGGGCAGTAAGCGGGAAAAGAACAGTGAAACCAAAGTACAGGACATGATCGACGCCATCCGCAGCGCGGCGGAAGATTCCAGGATAGAGGGCATGTATATCACGCCTCAGGATCTGGAAGGATGCGATACGGTCAAGCTGCTGGAGATCGGCAAGGCCATCCGCGCTTTCAAGGAAAGCGGCAAACCCGTCATTGCCGAGTCCACGCTGTTCACCCAGGGGCAGTACCTGTTGGCCTCCTATGCCGACAGCGTTTACGTCAATCCATTAGGCGGCGTGCTCATCAACGGATTTGGAGCGTACCAGACGTATTTCAAAGGTTTGCTGGATAAGGCCCGTGTCACATTTCACCTGTTCAGAGTGGGAGAGTACAAGACTGCTGCCGAACCTTTGGTACGCGAATCCATGTCCGAGCAGGCCAGATCGACCACCAAGGAGTGGCTGGACGCGCTGTGGGGGACGTATCTGGACGAAGTGGCGAAAAATCGTGAGCTTACTGCTGCGGATATCGCCGGTTATGCGGAGAACATTCATCTGCACTTAAATGGCAAGGGCGGAGACGCTTCCCGTCTGGCCGTGTCCGCGAAACTCGCCGATGAGGTTCTTCCCTCCGACAAGGTGGAAGAGGTACTGGCGGGAAGAATCGGGGAAGACCCTGATCATCTCAATTATGTCAGTTTCCGCGACTATGTGCGCGTTTCTCCGCCGAAATCCGCCGAATCCGACGAGAAGAAATATGTAGGCATTATCCGCGCCAGGGGGGCCATTGTGCCCGGAGAGCAGACTGAAGACATGATCGGGAGTCTGTCTGTGGGGGATCTGCTGGAAAACGCGCGGGAAGACGATTCCATCGCGGCCATTGTTCTGCGTCTGGACAGTCCGGGCGGGAGCGCTTCGGCCTCGGAGGAAATTCACCGTGAGATCATCCGCACCAGGGAAGCGGGCAAACCAGTGGTGATCTCCATGGGCAGCGTGGCGGCGTCCGGGGCATACTGGATCGCCACCGCCGCCGACCGTGTTGTGGCCGCACCGACCACTCTGACGGGTTCCATCGGCATTTTCGCCGTGATCCCCACCTTCGAGAACACGGCCAAGGAGTGGGGAATAACCACCGATGGTCTCGGAACCACGCCCTTCGCGGACATGGGCAATCCCCTGCGGCCGCTTTCTCCTCAGGCCGGGGCGGCCATCCAGAGCATTCTGCAAAGCGGGTACGACATGTTCATCACCCGGGTTTCGGAAGGCCGCAAAATTCCTCCGGAGGAAGTGGAAAAATCCGCTCAGGGCCGTGTTTTCACAGGACAGGAGGCTTTTAACCGCAAGCTTGTGGACCAACTGGGAGATCTGGACGATGCCATTGCCAGCGCGGGCGACCTGGCTGGTCTGGATTCCGTGCAGGTCAAGGAACTGCGGCGGAAACTGTCGCCGAGGGAGAAGCTCATGCAGAGCCTCGCTTCTTCGGAACAAGCCTTCTTTCGGCATTCAAGCCCGTCTTCCAGGCTGCTCGGTCTGGCTCAGGACAAACTGAAGTTTCTGGATACGTTTGCTGACCCCAACCACATTTATGTACGCAGTCTGGAGTGCGAGGCCGCTGTTTTTTAAGACCTGCTTCTCCGGGATACTCATGAGTGGTGCTCGGAGTTGATCGGACAGTGGGATCTGTTTCGATCCCACCTGTCCGAGGAGCTGTCTTTTTCCAGGGTTCTTTTTTCGGGGAGCGTCTGTATGGAGATTCCCGCAGCCACGGTGCCGTTTTTGCTCCTGACATGAAATCCGTCTGATTCTATCTTATTCCTTCTGGTCTTCCGCTCTGTACATGTCTCAAGATAGCCTTTCTCCACGGCATTTGCTGTCCGGTACCGCCTGTGCTAAGGGCCTGCACCTTGGCGGACACCTCTTTTCCGGGGAAAAATATGAGCGATCTCAAAAAAATGTATCATACCTTGAATCGTGATTCCTTTCCGGCCGAACTGACGCTGACCATCGGAGATCAGGTCATCCGGTACGCCAAGAAGACCTGGTGTATCGACGGAGAGGAAAAAGGCTTGCGCTACGGCGAAAACCCGGACCAGCCGGCGGCGCTGTACGAGGTGCGGGAGGGGACTTTCTCTCTGGACGGCGTGCGTTTTCAGCAGGGGCAGCACAAGCTTGTCTCGGGCCTGACGGAGGAAAATCTGATACAGTCAGGCAAACATCCGGGGAAGATCAACCTGACGGATGTGGATAACGGCATCAATATCCTTCAGTACCTCGCGGCCAAGCCCGCGGCGGTCATATTGAAGCACAACAACCCGTGCGGAGCGGCCTGGACGGAGGACGGCCTGGAAGCGGCCCTGAGCCGCGCGTTTTTCGCCGACCGCATTGCGGCCTTCGGCGGGACCATTGTCGTGAACCGGACGCTGGACGCGGGATGCGCGGAATTCATCGCCGGACGCTACTTCGAGGTGGTGGCCGCGCCCGATTTCGAAGAGCGGGCTCTGGAAATTCTGTCCGCAAAGAAAAATCTGCGGGTCATCCGCATCCCGGCCCTGGCCCGGCTGGAGAAAATGGTCGGCACGCCTTTTCTGGACATCAAATCCCTGACGGACGGCGGCCTCATCGTTCAGGTGTCTTTTCAGAACCGTATTCTCGGTCCGGAAGATTTTCTTCCGGCCGAAGCCACCAAGGACGGCACAACTCTGCTGGCCAGAAAGCCGACTCTGGAAGAGGCGGACGATCTGCTTTTCGCCTGGGCCGTGGAAGCGGGCGTGACATCCAATTCCATCATTTTCGCCCGGAACGGGGCCACCGTGTCCATCGGCACGGGCGAGCAGGACCGGGTGGGCTGCGTGGAACTGACCATCCAGAAGGCTTATACCAAATATGCGGATAAACTGGCCTTCGAGCGTCATGGTCTGTCTCTGTACGAACTGAAGCAGCGGGCGGTGTCGGACAAGGCGCTGGCCGGATCCCTGGCCGGGATTCAGACCAGAACCGAGGCGGACCGGGGCGGCCTGCCCGGCTCTGTGCTGGTTTCCGATGGTTTTTTTCCTTTCCGCGACGGCGTGGAGCTGGCCCTTGCCCAGGGGGTGACGGCCATAGCCCAGCCCGGCGGTTCCATCCGCGACGCGGAGATCATTCAGGCCGTGAACGAGGCCACGCCGCAGGTGGCCATGGTGTTCACCGGACAGCGGTCCTTCAAACACTGAAAAGCCCTCGGACTGAAATTCCGGCGCAGCGGCCGGACCGGTTTCGATAATTTTCTACCCGGCGGTTTTCTTCCGCCGCCTAAGGCGTTTTCATGCTGATCCCTTCTCCACTCCAGCCAGGCTGCATTGTGGAGTTTCTGCAGGACAACCAGCCCATCACAGCTTGGGTACTGGACATCCAGGGCCCCCGGCTGCGTGTCTTCACCATCGGCCAGCGGGAGATGAAACTGCCCGCCACCCGTGTTCTGCCCTGGGTGGGGCCGCAGTGCGCGCCTGGAGCCAGCCGTCAGGACATGCTCGACCTTCTGCGAACCCATCACGGCCGCCGCGAGCGTGTGGCCGAGGAAGTGGACGCTTTGGAAATCTGGGAGCTGGCCCAGGGTGAATTGGCCGAGGCTGAAATCGGCTGGTTCGCGAGTCTCGTTTTCGAGGACCCCGGGCCGGATCAGATGGCCGGTCTGGGACGCAAGCTTCTGCAAACCAAGACACATTTCAGGTTTTCGCCGCCCAGGTTCGAAATTTATTCTCAGGAGGTGGTGGCCCGCAGACAGGAGGAACTGCGCAAGGCTCAGGAGCGCGAGCGTCTGGTGGGCTTCGGTCAGGTTTTTCTGCGCGGCCTGTGGGAGGCCTTCTGCAACCGCAAGAATACGGCCCCGCAGCCGGACGAGGAGCAGGCCGAGCGCATAGGTAAGCTGCTCATGACCCGCATTGTCAGTCCCGACGACCGGGATTCGGAAATGCTATGGCGGACCATGAGTCAGGGGCTGCCCGACGATCCCTTCCTTCCCCTGTATCTGGCCCAGGCCTGGGGGCTCGTACCCGCCCACTTCAATGTGTATCTGGCCAGAGCCCAGTACGACTGGGAGCCCCGCTGGGAGGAACACGCGGCGGAGCTGCGCGCCCTGCGGGAGCGCGTGGAAAAGCTGAAGACCGCTCCGGTGGCGGAAATCGTGACCATCGATGCCCCCACCACCAGGGACATTGACGACGGCTTCAGCCTTGAAGCCACGGCGGACGGTTTTATTCTGCGCCAGGCGCTGGCCTGCCCGCCGCTTGGCTGGGAATTCGGCTCCCCCTTGGACAGCGCCGTACAGCACCGCTTTTCCTCGCTGTATCTGCCCGAGGGCACCAGTCATATGCTCCCCGAAGAACTGGGGACGGACTTTTTCAGTCTGGCCGGCGGCACGGAACGTCCGGCCCTGGTCATCACCTTCGATCTGGACCGTGAGGCCGGTTTGCGGCGGGTCACGCCGGAAATGGCCTGGGTGCGCGTCGCGGCCAATCTGACCTACGCGGGGGTGGAAGAGGATCTCGCCCGCGGCGGCTCTCCCATGATGGAGGAGGCCCGGCGTCTGGCCGGACTTCTGCGGGCCGCCCGCATCCGCGAACATGCCGTGATTCTGGAACAGCCGGATCCGTATCTGATCCTGTGCGGAGATCCCGGACACCCGGAGGTGGCTGTGGGCGAACCCAGCCCGGCTCCCGATGCCCAGATGATCGTGTCCGAGTTCATGATTCTGGCGAACAAGGCCATGGGAGCCTGGGGCCTCGCGGAAGACCTGCCTCTTCTGTACCGCACCCAGAACATCACCCTGCCCGCCGAGTGCGCCGGAGTCTGGCGCGATCCGGTGGATATCTACCGGATCATCAACAACATGGGCCCTTCCATTCTGGAATGTGAACCCCGGCGGCACGCCACCATCGGGGCCGAAGCTTACGCTCCTATGACTTCCCCCCTGCGGCGCTATTCCGATTTCATCAACATGGCCCAGATTCTGGCCCGGCTGACCGGAACAGGGCGTCTTCTGGACCGGGCCGGACTGGAAAATCTGTTGCCGGTTCTGTCCGGTCGGGCCGAAGCCGTAAATCAGGTGCAGCGGTTGCGGGTGCGGTACTGGAAATACGAGTACTTCCGCCAGAATTACAAAAAGATGCGCTGGTCCGGCGTTCTGGTGGACGCAGGCCCCGTTCTGGTGACCATAGCCCTGCCGGAACTGCAGCTTTTTCTGAAAGCGCCGCGCAAGATTTTCGGCGACAAGTTCCATCCCGGCCAGCGTTTTTCTGTGCGTGTGGGCAAAGTGGACCCGCTGGCCGGAGAAATCCGCATTGCCGAAGCCTGGGAAGAATGAAGACTTCGCGGGCCGTACGGAATCATGTCTGAACCGGACACGAAGCTCTCAATAGAAAACTTCGGAGCATGTGGAAATTTCTGAGCGGATGTCTGACGCCGCTCTGAAAATCATACGTCATCCTTTGCCCGGAAATATTCAGAGCGCAGATTTTTGTACAACTTCGTATGGGGCGACCGGGGGCCGGCCGGCTCTGTTCCGGGCTGCTTCATGCGTGTATCCTTCCAAGTCTTGGCAGACTTTCTCCGCCGGGAACATCCGATCTCCATCCGTGTGTGTTTTGCTGTCTTACATTTTTGGGGCTGCTTCTGTTTTTCCGTCCTCCAATTGACCGGAAAAATTGAATCGATTATCCTTTAGCTCGAAAAATAACAGGTATGTGTATCGATGAGATACACATCAGGCCGTTTAACCCAGGGCCGGGAACGGTCCGCAAGACAGATGGAGGAGAAGACATGTCCGTTGACGCCAGTTTGTTCGCCACGTGCCCCGGACGGCGGGACGCATACCTCGACTGGGTCCAGATGCTCACGGGTCTCGGTCTGGTCCTGTTCATGGCCTTCCACACCCTGCTTACCTCGTCCATCATATTCGGGGCGGAAGCTCTGGACGGCGTCGCGGGTTTTCTGGAAACCCTGCATCTGGACACTTTGGCCCACTTCTTCGTGCCCATTCTTTTCTTCACCCACTTTGTCGTCGCCGCGCGCAAGATTCCTTTCAGAAGCGAGGGGCAGCTCGCCATCTGGCGCGACGCGAAACTCCTGCATCACCGCGACACGTGGCTCTGGGTCGTGCAGGCCGTGTCGGCCATGATCATCCTCGTTCTGGGCGCCATCCACATGTGGACCAACATCAACGACGGCGCCATTCTGGCGGTCACCTCCACGGCCCGCGTGCAAAGCGGCGGCTGGACGCTTTTCTACTTGGTGCTGGTGCCGCTGGTACAACTGCATGTCTTCATCGGCGTGTACCGCATCGGCGTGAAGTGGGGCTTCATCACCGACGCCCTGCGGCCCAAGGCGGTGAAGATCCTGACTGTCATCTTCTGCTGCGTCACCGTTCTGGCCCTTGTCGCCCTGGCCCGCTACGCCACTATGACCGTCTAATTTCAGGGAGCTGTCATGTATACCCATACTTCTGATCTGCTGGTCATCGGCGCCGGACTCTCGGGCGAACGCGTGGCCGTGGAAGCGGCCGAGGCCGGTTTCAGCGTCACCTGTCTGTCCATCGTGCCGGCCAGGCGTTCCCACTCCTCCGCCGCTCAGGGCGGCATGCAGGCCGCTCTGGGCAACTGTGCCATGGGCGAGGGCGACAATGTGGACGTGCATTTCGCCGACACGGTCAAAGGCTCCGACTGGGGCTGTGACCAGGAAGTGGCCCGGCTGTTCGCCGACGCCGCGCCCATCGAGATGCGCCGTCTGGCCCATTGGGGCGTGCCGTGGAACCGTGTGGTGCCGGGATCGTCTTTTTACTTCAAGGGCGGGGAAAAATTCGAAAAATTCGAAAAGCCCGAGAAAGAGGGGCTGATCACCGCCCGTTCTTTCGGCGGCACGGCCAAATGGCGGACCTGTTACACCTCCGACGGCACGGGGCACGCGGTCATGTGCACCATGGACAACAAGTGCGCCCAGCTGGGCATTGATGTTCTGGACCGCAAGGAGGCCATTTCTCTCATTCACGACGGAGAGAAATGCATGGGAGCCGTCGTGCGCTGTCTGCGCACGGGTGTGCTGGAAATCTTCCTGGCCAAGGCCACGGTGATCTGTACCGGCGGCTTCGGCCGCATCTACAAGGCCACGACCAACGCGGTCATCTGCGACGGCGGCGGACATGTCATCGCGCAGGACACGGGTCTGGTTCCCATCGGCAATCCGGAATCCATCCAGTTCCATCCCACGGGCATCGTGCCCACGGACATCCTGGTCACCGAAGGATGCCGCGGCGACGGCGGCACGCTGCTGGACGTGAACGAAGAACGCTTCATGCACATCTACGAGCCGGAAAAGGCCGAGCTGGCCTCCCGCGACGTGGTCGCCCGGCGCATGACCGAGCACATGCGCGCGGGCAAGGGTGTGCAGTCGGCCTACGGAGAGCACCTGTGGCTGGATATCCGCCATCTGGGCGACCGGCACATTTCCACCAAGCTGCGCGAAGTGGATGAAATCTGCCGTCATTTTCTGGGCATCGACCCGCGCACCCAGCTCATTCCGGTGCGGCCCACCCAGCACTACACCATGGCGGGCATCCGCACCAACAAGGACGGCGCGGCCTACGGCCTGAAAGGCCTGTTCTCGGCCGGGGAGGCCGCGTGCTGGGACATGCACGGCTTCAACCGGCTGGGCGGCAACTCTCTGGCCGAAACCGTGGTGGCCGGCGGCATCATCGGAACCAAGATCGTGGAGTTCCTCAAAGGGTACGAGACGGTCTTCAGCACGGCGGCCGTCAAGGCCGAGGCCAAGCGGCAGCGGGAGCGCATCGACGGTCTGGTGGCCGGAAAATGGGGCCGCGAGAACGTCTACAAGGTGCGCGCCGAAATGCAGGAAGCGCTGATGAAAGGCTGCTTCGTGTTCCGCAATGAAACGGACCTGACCGCGTGCGTGGAGACGCTTCAGGGCATACTGGAGCGCTCCGAGAAAGTCGGGCTGGTTTCCAGCGGCGCGGGCGCCAATCATGAACTGGCCGCCGCTTTGAAACTGCGCGGCCAGGTCCGTCTGGCCCTGTGCATCGCCAAGGCGGCGCTGGAACGCCGGGAAAGCCGCGGCAGTCACAACCGCGAGGACTATCCGGCCAGAAACGACAAGGAATGGCTGAACCGCACCCTGGCCTACTGGCCCGAAGGCGCGGTGCTGCCCGATCTCAAGTACGAGGACGCCACGCCCGTCTATGAGATTCCGCCGGGAGAACGCGGCTATGGCGGCGGCAAGATCATTCATGCCGACCCCAAGGAAATCGAAGCCAAGACCATCCAGCGCAACGCCAAATAAACGAGGTGCACCAACATGGGACGACTGCTGCAATTCGAGATATTCCGCTACAATCCTGAGGAAAAAGGCAGCACTCCGCACATGCAGAGCTTTGTGCTGGAGGAAACGGCCAACATGACCCTGTTCATCGTTCTGAACCGTCTGCGGGAGGAACAGGACCCCGGTCTTATCTTCGACTTCTGCTGCCGCGCCGGCATCTGCGGATCCTGCGCCATGGTCATAAACGGCCGTCCGGGCCTTGCCTGCCAGACCAAAACCGCGGATCTGCCGGAGCAGATCACTCTTCTGCCCCTGCCCGTGTTCAAGCTCATCGGCGATCTGTCCGTGGACACCGGCGTGTGGTTCCGCGAGATGTATCAGAAGACCGAATCCTGGATTCATACCAACAAGGTTTTCGATCCGACCAAGGAAGAGGAGCGCATGGACAACGCCGTGGCCGAGCAGATCTACGAACTGGAACGCTGTGTCGAATGCGGCTGTTGCATCGCGGCCTGCGGCACGGCGAGGATGCGCGACGACTTTCTGGGCGCGGCCTCGCTGAACCGCGTGGCCCGGTTTGTGATCGATCCCCGCGATCAGCGTACGGACAGGGAGTACTTCGAGATCATCGGCAATGACTACGGCATTTTCGGCTGCATGGGTCTGCTCGCCTGTGAGGATGTCTGTCCCAAGAAGCTGCCGCTTCAGAACCAGCTGGGATTTTTGCGGCGGAAGATGGGCATCACCGCCCTCAAGCAGATCTTCAGGAGGTGACCCGTGCGCACGCTCAACGCTGATGACGTTGTCGATGCTGTGGCCAGAATGTGCGTGGACGCGAACCGCTATCTGCCTGAGGACGTCCGGGAGCGGTTCGCGCAGTGTGCGGCCGGGGAAGACACTCCTGCGGCCAGAGAGGTTTTCCGGCAGCTGACCGAAAACTACCAGCTGGCCGAGGAAACCGGCCTGCCTCTGTGTCAGGACACGGGTCTGGCGGTGTTCTTCGTGGATGTGGGCGAGGATCTGCGGGTGGAGGGCATGAACCTGCGCGAGGCCATCAACGAGGGCGTGCGCAAGGGCTACACCGAAGGCTTCCTGCGCAAATCCGTCTGCGATCCGCTGACCCGGGCCAACACCAGGGACAACACTCCGGCCGTCATCCACTTCGACATCGTGCCGGGAGACAGGCTGAAAATCGCCTTCATGGCCAAGGGCGGGGGCAGCGAAAACATGTCCCGCGTGACCATGCTGGCTCCGGCTCAGGGCTGGCCGGGCATCAGGAAGTTCGTGCTGGAGCGCGTGGCCGAAGCCGGGCCCAATCCCTGCCCGCCCACGGTGGTGGGCATCGGCGTGGGCGGAACCTTCGACTACGCGCCCATTCTGGCCAAAAAGGCGCTTATGCGGAAACTCGGCGACACCAATCCGGACCCCAGGCTGCACGCCATGGAAAAGGAACTGCTGGCGGACCTGAACAAGCTGGGCATAGGCCCCATGGGCCTGGGCGGCAGGACCACCACCCTTGACGTGAAAATCGCCATGAGCCCCTGCCACATCGCCAGTCTCCCTCTGGCCGTGAACATCCAGTGCCATTCGTCCCGGCATCAGGAGGTGGAACTCTGATGGCTGAACATTCTTTCAACACGCCGCTGCGGGATGAGGACATTCTCCAGCTCAAGGCCGGGGACGTGGTCCGCCTGACCGGCACCATCTATACGGCCCGTGACGCGGCCCACAAACGCCTGTGCGATCTGCTGGACAAGGGCGAAGCTCTGCCCTTCGATCTCAAGGGGTCGGTCATTTACTATGTAGGGCCGAGCCCCGCGCCTCCGGGCCGGCCCATCGGCTCGGCCGGTCCCACCACCAGCTACCGTATGGACAGCTATGCTCCGCGTCTGCACGCTCTGGGCTGCAAGGCTTCCGTGGGCAAAGGCCGCAGAAACGACGCCGTGCGTCAGGCCCTGAAAGATCACAAAGCCGTGTATTTCGGGGCCACGGGCGGGGCCGGGGCGCTGCTCTCCAAATGCATCACTTCGGCCAGGGTCATCGCTTTCGAGGAACTGGGGCCCGAGGCGGTGCGGGAACTGACGGTGGAGGATTTTCCGCTTCTGGTCATAAACGACTGTTACGGCGGCGAGCTGTATGTGCAGCCCGACCGCGCGGCCGCCGGTCTGGAATAGGGGAGGGGCCGCGAGGCTCCCTTCCACTTTTCGAAGTCCGGCGACGCGGAAACCACGCCGCAACACGAGAACCAATCACAGGAGGAACACATGGCGCTTTACACCAAACAGGAGGCCCTGGATTACCATTCCGAAGTCAGGCCCGGAAAAGTGGAAGTGGTGCCGGTCAAACCCTATTCCACCCAGAAGCACCTGACCATGGCCTACAGTCCCGGCGTGGCCGAAGCCTGCATGGAAATCGCCGGGGACAAGGAGCTTTCCTACAAATACACGGGCCGGGGCAATCTGGTGGCCGTGGTTTCCAACGGCACGGCCGTGCTCGGCCTGGGGAACATCGGAGCTTACGCCAGCAAGCCGGTCATGGAAGGAAAGGGCCTGCTGTTCAAGATTTTCGCCGATGTGGACGTGTACGACATCAACCTGAACGTGACTGATCCGGACAAGCTGTGCGAGATCGTCAAGGCTCTGGAGCCGACCTTTGGCGGCATCAACCTGGAAGACATCAAGGCTCCGGAATGCTTTTACATCGAAGACAAGCTGAAAAAGGAGATGGGCATTCCGGTCTTTCACGACGACCAGCACGGCACGGCCATCATTTCCGCTGCGGGGCTCCTTAACGCTCTGGACATCACCGGCAAGAAGATCGGCGATCTGCGCATGGTCGTGTCCGGCGCGGGCGCGGCGGCCGTGTCCTGCACCCGGCTGTACATGGCGCTGGGGATGCGTCTGGAAAACATCGCCATGTTCGATTCCAAAGGTCATATCCACGCCGGCCGCACGGATTTGAGCGACCAGAAACGCGAATTCGCCACGCAGAAAGCCTACGCTTCACTGGCCGAGGCCATGAAGGGCGCGGATCTGTTTCTGGGATTGTCCACGGCCGGACTGGTCACGCAGGACATGGTCAAGAGCATGGCCAAGGACCCGATCATTTTCGCCTGCGCCAACCCGGTGCCGGAAATTTCCTACACCGACGCCAAGGCCGTACGACCCGACGCCATCATCGGCACGGGCCGTTCGGACTTTCCCAATCAGATCAACAACGTGCTGGGGTTTCCCTTCATTTTCCGGGGCGCGCTGGATGTCATGGCCACGGAAATCAACGAGGAAATGAAACTGGCCGCGGCCAAGGCCCTGGCCCGGCTGGCCAAGGAACCCGTGCCGGACTACGTGCTCAAAGCCTATAATGCGGACAAAATGGAATTCGGGCCGGATTACATCATTCCCAAGCCCGTGGATCTGCGCCTCATCGAGTTCGAGTCCGCCGCCGTGGCCGAGGCGGCCATGAAAACCGGCGTGGCCAGAAAGTCCATAGCCGACATGGACGCCTACCGGGCCTTGCTGCGCAAGCGCATCGAAGCCTCCCGCAAACGTCTGGACGCCTTCGTGCAGATGTATCCGCAGATATTCTGACCGTTCAGCTCAAAATCCGCGTAAGCCTATCCCCCGTCCTTGTTGGCGGGGGATTTTTTTGCCATGTCCGGAAGAGCCATACTTTGGATTGATACGCGCACCGTTTTCTTGCTATCAAGGGATCGCCATTTTTCATCTTTGAATTCCGGCCCCCTCCAGAAATGCACTGGCGGGCGCGACCGGCAACCCCGGAGGGATCATGCGCTGGCAGGGAAGAGAAGACAGTTTGCGGGTGGAAGACCGGCGCGGCGTGCGCGGCAAAGGCGTGGCGGGAATCGGCGGGCTCGGCATC